>JBBSHO010000019.1:0-25926 GCA_038253005.1 Gaiellales bacterium | reverse complement strand
CGCGTGGACGAATGCCCCGATCCGAAGGCCGGCTCGGCGATCGCGGAAGGCTGCGAGATCGCCGGGCTGGTGCTCGGGAAAGCGCCACATCCGCGGGCTCTGAACGAAGAGCTGCACGGCTTCGGCTCCGATCTCGGCGGCACGCTCCAGCGCCTTCTTCACACCACCCGAGCAGTGCGCGCCGAAGAGCATTAGCGGAGCCAGGCCTCGAGCCGCCCAGCCTCGTCCTCGACCTCGCGCCGCGCTGCCCGCAGGAGGGGCCCGAACGGCTCGATCCGGACGCGTCCGCGCTCGGCGGCCCACTTTCCGGCGACGACGCCGTCGACGAGGAAGGTCTGCGCGACGTCGCCGTTCTTCGCGATCACCGTCTTCCGGTACTCCTCCGGCAGGACCCGCCGCCGGTCCGCGAACGCGAGCAGCAGGTTGTCCCACTTCGGCAGGAACCGGACCGGCGCGGGCACGTCGGCGGCCGGCAGCGGCGCGCGCGGGAGGTCGAGCAACTCGAGGCCGCTCTCGTCGCGGAAGCGGCGCAAGGGCTCGAGCGCGGCGAGGGCGTTCGCGAAGTCGCCGACGCGCATCCCGCTCCAGTCGGCGAGGTCGGCCCGCGACGCCGGGCCGAAGGCGGCGAGATAGCGGCGGACGACCTCGCGGCGAGCCGCCTCGACCTCGAACGCTTCCGGCTCCTCCAGCGCGACGAAGACCGCCTGCGGCCGCGCCGACCAGAGCGCCGTCTCCGGTGCGTGGAGCACGTGCGCGCGAATCCGAGCCGAGTGCCAGACCCGACGCGCGTGCAGGTCGACGAGCCCGTGCTCCCACTCGAGGTGGGAAAGTCCCTCCTGAACGGAGATCCGTCCATCGACGGCGAGGGATGCGCACACCCGCGGCGACGCGCTCCGCGTCGGCGATCGCCGTCTCGTCCGCCCACGTTCGCATGTCCTGGAGCGCCGCGCGGAGGAGGGCGTAGTCGCGGCGCGTGACGAGGTGGAGCGTCGAGCGCATCACCGTCGCCTTCACGACCGCGCGGCGCAGGAGCGCGCGCTCGAGCGCATTGCGGCGGAAGCTCGTCACCCGCGACCAGAGCCCGACGTACGGCGCCGCCGGCCACTGCGCCTGCATCCCCACGAGTCGCTCGATCGCCGCGAGCAGCGGCGCACGCCGGCGTTCGAGCAGGAGCTGCCGCGCAAGCGTCGCCCGATTCAGCTCGCGCAGCGTCAGGGTGCGCACGCGCCTACGCTATCGGCCGTGTCCGTCCGCGTCCGCATGGCGCCGTCTCCGACCGGTTTCCTGCACATCGGCAACGTCCGGACGGCGCTCTTCAACTGGCTCTACGCGCGCAACCACGGCGGCGAGTTCCTGCTCCGGATCGAGAACACCGACACCGCGCGCGAGGTCTACGAGGCGACCGAGCAGATCCAGGAGTCGCTGCGCTGGCTCGGGCTCGACTGGGACGGCCCGGTCACCTTCCAGCTCGACAACCTCGAGACCTGTGCGCGCCTCGCGCGGGGGCTTCTCGACGACGACCAGGCCTACGAGGACGAGGGCGCGATCCGCTTCCGGATGCCCGACGAGGGGACGACCGGCTGGGACGATCTCGTGCTCGGCCGCGTCGAGGTGGAGAACAAGCAGATCGAGGACGTCGTGATCGTCCGCTCCGACGGCCGCCCGACGTACAACTTCGCCTCGCCCGTCGAGGACGTGCAGGATCGGATCACGCACGTTCTGCGCGGGCCGGACCACGTCTCGAACACGCCGAAGCAGATCCAGATCCTGCGCGCGCTCGGCGCCGACCTGCCCGCCTACGGCCACGTCCCGAGCGTGAACGGCGCCGACGGGAAGAAGCTCTCCAAGCGGCACGGAGCCGTCACCGTCGACGAGTTCCGCGCGGACGGCTACTACCCGCCGGCGCTCGTCAACCACCTCGCGCTGCTCGGCTGGAGCTACGACGACAAGACGACGGTCATGAGCGTCGACGAGCTCGTCGCGCGCTTCTCGCTCGAGCGGATCCAGAAGAGTCCGGCCACCTTCGACTACGACAAGCTCGACTGGATCAACGGCGTGCACCTGCGCGCGCTCGGGCCCGACGCCTACGCCGACGCGCTGCTTCTCTGGCTGGGCGAGCGCGGCTCTGGCTGGGACGCAGCGACGGTCCGGCGGACTGCGCCGCTCGTGCAGGAGAAGATCGCCCGTTTCGGCGAGTACCCCGACTTCGTCCGCTTCCTGTTCGAGAACGTCAAGATCGCCGGCTCTGCGCTGCCAGGCGAGGGCGAGCTGATCGCCGCGGCTCGCGAGGCGCTCGAGCCCGTGGAGCCGTTCGGCGCGGAGCCGATCGAGGCGGCCCTCCGCGCTCTCGCGGAGCGGCTCGAGCTTTCCCCGCGCAAGGCCTTTCAGCCGATCCGCGTCGCCGTCACCGGCTCGAAGATCTCCCCGGGGCTGTTCGAGAGCATCGAGCTGCTCGGCAAGGAGGAGACGCTGAGGCGGCTCAGCGCCGCTTCGACGTGACGGCGCGCCGAGCGCGCGGACGTACGGCCCGCCCAACGGCTCGAAGGGAGCGCTTCAGTGCAGACGCCGCGAACGCAACGGCTTCGGCGGCGCGAGCGGGTCGATCGCCCGCTGGAACGCGACCCAGGCGCGTCGCCGGAACTGCGGAGTGGGGCGCGGGGCGGCTGCGGCCGCAGCGGGGAGGCCTCGATCGTTCGGCTCGTTCGTTGGGGGGATCGTGATTCTCACTTACTATCGGTAAACGGCCCGGGGCGCGAACGAGGTACGGGAAGCGCGCATAGACTCGTGGCGTCGGTGGCCTCCCGGGGGACAACCGTGCTCGTCGTCGACGACGACTCGTCGATCAGGTTCCTCTGCCGGGTGAACCTCGAGCTCGAGGGCTGGGCGGTGCGCGAGGCCGGCACGCTCGACAACGCGCGCGCGGAGCTGGCCGACGGCGAGGTCTCGGTGGTGCTCCTGGACGTCCACGTCGGCGACGAGGACGGCGCGTTGTTCGTCGGCGAGCTGCGGGAGCGGCATCCGGAGCTCGCGGTGGCGATGCTGACCGGGTCGGTCGGAACCGGGTCGCTCGACGGGGCACGCGCCGACGCGGTGATCCCGAAGCCGTTCACGATCGAGGAGCTGACCTCCACCGTGCGCCGGCTTGCCTCCGGATAGAGTTCTCGCGATGTCGACGACCGCCGTTCGCAGCCCTGCCGAGTTCGAGGAGCAGCTGCAGCGCTACCTGTTCGAGCGCTCCGAGGAGGGCCGAGCGGTGCGCGTCGGCGAGAAGGAGACCTCCGAGCAAGCCGCGATCGTCGCCCGCTACGCCGACCTCTTCAGCCGCGAGCAGCTCAGGGCGCTGCGCGAGGAGGAGAGCGAGGCGGACGGAGACGAGGGCGAGTGGCTCTACCGGCTCCGCAAGACCTGCGAGAGCGGTCTCCTCTCGGCGGAGCTCGCCGAGCGAGACGACGAGCTCGAGAACGCGATTCTCGCAGCCCGCGTGAGCTTCCAAGGAGAGGAGCTTTCGCTCCGCTCGGCGCAGGCGAAGCTCGCGGTGCTCGACGCCTACCGCGACCGGGACGAGCTCGGCGAGCTGCACCGCGAGGCCTCCGCGGGCTTCAACCCGCAGCGCCTCGAACTGCTGCGCTCGTACGAGACCCTGGAGGCCGACCTGAGCGAGGAGTCGGACCCGGTCGTACGCAACGAGCAGGAGAAGCAGATCTCGCTGCGGGAGCTCGAGTCGGCCCTGCTCGCGGCGAACGACGCGATCGAGCAGTCGTTCCTGACGATGCGCGAGCGCTGGTTCGAGCGGCTGCTCGGGCCGGAGCGTGAGGAGCTGCCCTCCGCGGCCCACATGGCCTACGTCCGCCGCCTCTCTCCGCTCGACTCGACCTACACGAAGGATCGCGCGACCGACGTCTGCCTGGCGACGCTCGCCGCGCTCGGGTTCGACCTCGCCAACGACAGGAACGTCCGGCTCGACCTCGACGACAGGCCGCAGAAGTCGCCGCGCGCCTGCGTGATCGCGTCCGACCCTCCCCGGATCGTCCACCTGATCACGCGCGCGCAGGGCGGGCTCCACGACTACCAGGCCTTCATGCACGAGGCGGGCCACGCCCTGCACTACGCGGGCGTCGACCCGGGCCTTCCGTACATCTTCCGCCGCATCTCCCGCGACCACGCGCTGACGGAGATCTACTCGTACATCTGCGAGGCGATCACGCGCGAGCCCGGCTGGCACACGCAGCACTTCGGCCTCTCCGACGAGGACGCGCAGCGGAACGCCGAGGCGACCACCTTCCTCGAGGCGCTCCTCTTCCGTCGCTACACCGCCAAGCTCCGGTACGAGCTCGAGTTCTGGTCTCGCTTCCACGAGGACGACGGGACGCCCACGGGCTATTCGGAGCTCCTCACGGCGGCGACCGGGATGGTCTACCCGGCCGACAACTACCTCGCCGACATGGACCCGGGCTTCTACTCCGCCGACTATCTGCGGGCCTGGATCCGCCACGCGCAGCTGCGCAGGCACCTGCTCGACGAGCTCGGGGAGGACTGGTGGCGCAGCCCGAAGACCGGGGAGATCCTCCGCGGCCTGTTCGCCGAGGGAACGAGACCCTCGAGCGAGGAGATCGCCGCTCGCCTCGGCTTTCGGGCCTACGACACCGGCCCGCTCGTCGCCGAGCTGAACACATAGCTCGTTGCAGGCAGTCCCCTACGACCACTTCACCGATTACGACGAGCTGACCTCGACGTTGCGCGCGTGGGCCGACGAGCGCCCGCAACTCTGTCGCGTCGAGTCGATCGGCGCCTCCTACGAGGGCCGGGAGATCTGGCTCGTCACGCTCACGAACGCCGAGACCGGGCCGGACCTCGAGAAGCCGGGCTTTCTCGTCGAGGCGAACATCCACTCGATGGAGTGGACGGGCGGCGCGGCCGCGCTGCACCTGATCCACAAGCTGCTCTCGCAGTATGGAAGCGACGACCAGGTCACGCGCGCGCTCGACACGCGTGCCTTCTACGTGATCCCGCGCCTGAACCCGGACGGGGTCGAGCGCGGCCTCCACGAGCGGCGCTTCATCCGCTCGAGCGTGCGCCCGTACCCGCGCGAGGAGCTCGACGAGGGTCTCCAGATCCAGGACGTCGACGGCGACGGCCGCGTCCTGAAGATGCGGATCGAGGATCCGAACGGCGCCTGGAAGGCGCATCCGGAGGAGCCTCGCCTGATGGTCCGCCGCGATCCGGTCGACGGGCCCGACGACGGCGCCTTCTACCGGCTCGTCACCGAGGGCCGGATCGAGAACTACGACGGCGCCACCTTCACGATCGCGCCGCCGCTCGAGGGGCTCGACCTGAACCGGAACTTCCCGGCCGACTGGGCGCCGGAGCACGAGCAGAGCGGCGCGGGCCCGTTCCCGACCTCCGAGCCCGAGGTACGCGCGATGGCTCAGGCCGTCAGCGACCGACCCAACATCGGCGGCCACATCGCCTACCACACCTTCAGCGGCGTCCACCTGCGCCCGTACGCGGGCCGGAGCGACGAGGAGTTTCCAACCGGCGACCTACGCGTCTACAAGCTGATCGGGGAGCACGCGACCGAGCTGACCGGCTATCCGGCGGTGTCCGTCTTCCACGACTTCAAGTACGACCCGAAACAGGCGATCCGCGGCGGGGCTCACGACTGGCTGTACGACCACCTCGGGATCGTCTCGTGGACGACCGAGTTCTGGAGCCCGCAGCGGGAGGCCGGGATCGAGGGCTACCACTTCATCGACTGGCTCCGCGACCATCCGCCGGACGACGACCTGACCCTCCTCCGCTGGAGCGACGAGCAGATGGGCGGGAAGGCGTACGTGGACTGGTACGCGTTCGAGCATCCGGAGATCGGTGAGGTCGAGCTCGGGGGCTGGGACATCGTCCATTACTGGTTCAACGTGCCCTTCGACCGACTCGAGGCCGAGATCGCGCCGCACTCGGAGCTCGCGCTCTACCACGCGCTCGTCTCGCCGCTGTTGGAGATTCGCTCGCTCGAGGTCGAGCGACTCGGCGGCGAGTCTTTCCTGCTGCGGCTCGTGCTCTCGAACAGCGGCTGGCTGCCGACCCAGGTGACCGAGAAGGCGCTCGAGCGCAAGGCGGTGCGGCCGATCGAGGTCGAGCTCACGCTGCCGGAGGGCGCGCGCGTGGTCGCGGGCGAGCTGAAGACCGAGGCCGGCCAGCTCGCCGGCCGCGTGCACCAGCGCTCGGCGACCTGGTGGGGAAACGACGAGTCGACGAGCGACCTCGCGAAGCTGGAATGGGTCGTCGAGGCGCCGGTGGGGACGGAGCTCGAGCTCGAAGCCCGTCACCAGCGGGCCGGCGCCGTGCGGCGCACCGTCAGGCTCGGAAACTAGCTCGGCGGTCGGCGCTCACTCGTTCGGGGGATTCGAGCTCCCGTACCCCTGACGGGGGAAGAAGCGCGCGGCCGCCGCCCATACGTTCCTGTTCGGAGGCCAAGGCCCCGAGTTCATGCGGCAATGCGGCTCCGCGCCCCGGCGCGGAAGAGAAGGAGACACATGCGACGTTCAAACGCCCCCCGGGGCGACATGCGGAGTAACGCCCTCTGGGGGGGATCCCGCGGCGAGTCGCGCAGGAACGCTCTCTGGGGCTCTCGCAGCGAGAAGCGCTCGAACGCGCTCTGGGGACGTGGGGGACGCGGCATGGTGGTCGCATGCGTCGGCGCCCTGACGCTCGTGCTGCCGCTGGTGGCCGGCGCGGGGAACGGCAACAACCCTGGGATCGGCGCTGGCACGTTCATCTCGAGCAACCTGCTCGCGAACGCCAAGCAGAATCCCGGCGCCAAGATCCACGTCATCGTCCAGAGCAACAGCGGCTCTACGGACGCCGAGAACAAGGTCAAGGGACTCGGCGAGGGCGTGACCAAGCGGCTCGGCCTGATCGGCGCGGTCGCGGTCGACATCACCGCCGGCAAGCTGGACTCCCTGTCGCGCCAGCCCGGCCTGACGATCACCCCCGACTCGCTCGTGAAGCTGAGCGGAAGCGTCAGCTACTCCAACCAGATGTGGCCGTACGAGTCCGGCGTCGCGAAGCTGTGGGGAACCGCCACGAGGCCGGCTCCGCAGGCGCCGACGATCGCGGTCGTCGACTCGGGGATCGATGCGAACCGGCTCGATTTCGACGGAGGCAGTCGGATCGTCGGCAACGTGACGATGACGAGCCTCCCCGGAAACTCCCCGGGTGACGGGCGCGGCCACGGCACGTTCGTCGCAGGCATCGCGGCCGGCTCCGCGCCTGGATACGCCGGAGCGGCGCCGAACGCGCGGATCCTGTCGATCGACGTCATGGACGACACCGGCAAGGCGCTCACGAGCGACGTGATCTCCGCCGCCGGCTACATCCTCGCCAACAAGGCCGCGATGAACATCCGCGTGGCGAACTTCTCGCTGCACTCGAGCTCGAAGAACCACTTCTACAACGATCCGCTCGACAAGGCGGTCGAGAAGCTCTGGTTCAACGGGATCTTCGTCGTCGCGGCGGCCGGCAACTACGGCACGGGCGCCGGCCCGAGCGGCGTGCTCTACGCCCCCGGTAACGATCCGTTCGTGATGACGGTCGGTGCGGTCGATCTCGGCAACTCCGTCGGGCTCGGCAACGACAACGCGGCTCCCTGGTCTGCCTACGGTTACACCGAGGACGGCTTCGCGAAGCCCGAGATCGGTGCGGCCGGGCGCTACATGGTCGGGCCGGTGCCGCCGAGCTCGACGCTCGTCGCCCAGAAGGCCGACCATGTCGTCGCCCCCGGCTACATCGAGCTCTCGGGGACGTCGTTCGCGGCGCCGATCGTGGCCGGAGCCGCCGCCCAGATCATCGCGCTCCATCCCGGCTGGTCCCCGGATCAGGTCAAGGGGGCGTTGATGCTGACGGCGAAGCCGGCGCCGAACGCTGTTCCGCGGTCGATCGGCGTCGGCGAGGTCAACGCCTCGCGGGCGGCCCAGGTCTCGATCGCTCCGAACGCCAACGCCTCGATCGACCGCTACCTCACCCAGGTCGCGGGCGGCGGGCTCTCGTTCGACTCGGCGAGTTGGAACAGCGCGGTCACGAGCAACGCCTCCTGGAGCGACGCTTCCTGGGCCGACGCCTCCTGGGCGTCTGCATCCTGGAGCGCCGCCTCCTGGGCGGACGCCTCCTGGGCCGACGCCTCGTGGGCGGATACGTCGACAGAGGATGCTGCCGAGGGCGACGCCGGCGGGCCTCCCGCGGTCATGGACGCGGCGGCTTCTGCAGCGCTCCAGTCCGACCCGGATCTGGCTCTGCCGACAGACCAGGTGCTCGCAGACCCGGCCGTCGTCGACCCGACCGCCACGAAGAGTCTCCCCTAGCTCGACTCCGGAATCGCTGCCGAAGGGCCTCCGACGGGGCCCTTCGGCGTTTCCGACCGAAGAGGCGCATACGGGATTCGAACCCGTGCCGCCGCCGTGAGAGGGCGGTGTCCTAGGCCACTAGACGAATGCGCCCGGGAGGATTGAGTCTAGCGTCGAGGGGAAGGAGCGGCGCATGCTCGGCCGGTGGCGCAAGCGGCGCGAGAAGCATCGCGCCGACAAGCAGCAGGGCGACGTGCGCGCGCTCGACCGCGAGGGCGATCCGCGCGGCGGAGTCCAGGGCGCCGAGTACCGCCGCGCCGATCCGCGGGAGGTCGTCGAGGAGGACGGAGTCGCGATGAGCGGCCCCGGCGGGGCTCCGCAGGAGGGCTCCACCGTCGAGACGCGCCGCGAGGCCGACCGATAGTGGCCTTTGACCGGCGAAGTTCGCCGGGTCTCGCGACCCGGAAACCGGGGCGACCCTGCCGATCGAACCACGAGGAGCGCCGCTAGAATCCGCCCACCCGCTGCGGGGTCGTCTAATGGTAGGACGCCTGACTCTGGATCAGGTAGTCAAGGTTCGAGTCCTTGCCCCGCAGCCTCGGAAAACAGCTGTCTAGGCGGCTCTTTCGCTCCAGAGCGCCGGCGTTCTCGGCTCGCAGGCGGAGCCGGCGTCCTCGCCGCCTCGGCCGAGCGCGCCGAGATGTTTCGCGTCGGCAAAGGTCGGCAAGGCGGGATGGGTGAGCGAGATTCGCGTTCTCTACTGCCCCGTCTGAAGCGGCTATGACGAACGGGCTGCGAGTCTCGCGGCCGAGCTAACGGAGCGGAGCGACCATGCAGCTTCGATCGAGCCCGGCGAGAAGAGTCAGTTCGACGTGCTGGTGGACGGCCGACTGATCTTCTCGAAGCAACGCGAGGGCCGCTTTCCCGAGCCAGACGAGGTGTTGGCTCTGCTCTAGCTTCGCGCGCGCCCGATTCGCGCACGACCGTCCGACCGAGTTCCCACGCGGCCGACGGCCGGTGGTTCAAGCACTCGCGCTGGATCAGTAGGGATCTCGGCCGCAAGCGCCGCCGCAGCACGCGAGCGCGGGGACTTCATGGAGCAGCGTGCATGTAGCTCGTCGAGCGTGATTCGAACCGGCCTGACCCAGGTTCTGCTGCTTGTGGCTTTGGCGGGCTACGGCTGCTCCGGCCCGCGCTCAGTGTCACACTCGACGACGAGCCAGGAGATCAACGCGCCCCGCTCCGCGGCGCCCCGGACGGCCGGCGGCCCGATCAGGTCTCGAGCCGGTAGATCGGGACGAGCCGCTTCTCCGACTCGGTGTCGATGTGCGCCACCACCTCGACGTACGGCTCGAGGCCCGAGCCCTGGAGCTTCGCCTTCAGCAGGCCGTCCACCTGGTAGATCCCGGACGAGTTGTTCATCGTGATCTCGATCAGGATCGGGCGCTCGGCGCCGTCCTTGATCTCGACGTCCTCGATCGCCGCCGCCGAGAGCGAGTGGATCGAGATCGAGCCGCGGGCGAACGGGATCCGCGAGCGGCCCTGCTCCATGTCGAGCGCGTCCGCGACCCGGACGATCCCGGCCTCGAGCGTCAGCGGCCTCCCGTATTCGCGATGGCTCGTGATCGCCTGCAGCACCTCCGAGACGATCACCGTCAGGTCGGGCTCCTCGTAGATCCCGTCCAGCAGCTCGCGCAGCTTCGGCTCGGAGAGGAAGAGGCTCGTGTCCTCGTGCCCGTCCCGGTGGACGGCCATCCCGATGCAGTGCGTAAGGGCGGCGAGCAGGACGACCACCTCCGCGTCGTCGGGCGCATAGCCGTAATCGGAGACGACGGAAGGCTCGACACGGTGCTTCGTGAGCTGGCGCAGGAGCTTGAGCGCGATGTTGGCGACGATCTGGATGTGCACCCAGGAGTGGTCGTTGATCCGCATCCGCGCGACGGCGTTGACGTTCGCGACGTGCCACCAGCCCTTGAGCTGGGTGTCGGCGTTGACGCGCTCGAGGATCCGGCGGAGCTTCTTGTTCCCGCGCACGGGGACGTTGATCCGCATCTGCTCGACGGCCTGCGCCGGAGTAAGCCGTGTCTCGCGCTCGGCCTCGGCGGAGACCGGCTGCTCGATCCGGTGCTCGGTCTTCCGGTCGAGCGTCACGCCGGCGAGCTTACTGCCGCCGGTCGTCAGGGAGCACGATCGCGGCCGTGTGGACCTCGCAAACGGTCACGCCACGTCTGCGGCCCAGTCGCCGTACAGCGACGTGTAGAGGCCTGCGCGGGTCAGCAGCTCGTCGTGTGTGCCCTGCTCGACGATCCGCCCGTGCTCGAGCACGACGATCAGGTCGGCGTCTCGGATCGTCGAGAGGCGGTGCGCGATGATGAAGGCGGTCCGGTCGGCGAGCAGAAGGCGGAGCGCCCGCTCGATCTTTCGCTCGGTACCGATGTCGACCGAGGACGTCGCCTCGTCGAGGATCAGGATCCGCGGGTCCGCCAGCAGCGCGCGGGCGAAGGCGACGAGCTGGCGCTGGCCGAGCGAGAGGCGCGTCCCTCGCTCTTGCAGCTGCGTCTCGTAGCCGTCCTCCAGCCGCAGGACGAACTCGTGCGCGCCGACGGTCTGCGCGGCCCGGATCACCTCGTCGGGCGTCGCGCGGGGCTTCCCGAAGGCGACGTTCTCGGTCACGGTCCCGGCGAAGAGGAAGCCCTCCTGCGGGACGACGCCGAGCTGGCGGCGCAGGGACTCCTGCGTCACGTCCCGCAGGTCGATCCCGTCGATCGTGATCCTGCCCTCGCGCGGGTCGTAGAAGCGGGCGAGGAGCTTCGCGATCGTGGACTTCCCTGCGCCGGTGTGGCCGACGAGCGCGACGGTCGTGCCGGCGGGGACGTCGAGGTCCAGCCCGTGCAGGACCTCCGCCCCCGTGCCGTAGCCGAAGCGGACGCCCTCGAAGGCGACGTGCCCCTCGATCGCGGCGAGCTCGCCGGCCCCGGCCTCGTCGAGCACCTCGGGCCGCTCGTCCAGCACGTCCATGATCTTGTCCAGCGCCGCCGTCGCGGAGAGGAACGTGTTGTAGAGCTGCGAGAGCTGCTGCACCGGGTCGAAGAAGTTCGACAGGTAGAGCATGAAGGCGAAGAGCGTTCCCAGCGACACCGACGCGCCGAAGTAGCGGTAACCGCCGTAGCCGAGCACGACGACGGTCGCAAACGCCGAGAGCAGGTCGACGAACGGGAAATAGAGGCCGTTCAGGCGGATCGTCTCCTGGTTCGCCTCGCGGTAGCGATTGTTGACCTCCCGGAAGTTGCGCAGGTTCGCGCGCTCGCGCGTGAACGCCTGGACGACGCGGATACCCGCGATGTCCTCCGCGAGCGTGGCGGTGACGAGGCCGAGCCGCTCCCGGACTGCGCGGTAAGCGCGCTGCGAGCGCGTGCGGAACCAGATCGTCGCGAGCGTGAGCGGCGGCAGGATCGTCAAGACGCCGAGCGCGAGCCGCCAGTCGAGGACGAAGAGGACGATCGCCGTCCCGATCAGGGTCAGCGTATTCTGGACGAGGCTCGTCACGCCGTCGGTGACGAGCTGGTCGAGCGCCTCGACGTCGTTTGTCAGCCGCGAGATGATCACGCCCGCGCGGTTGCGCTCGTAGAAGCCGAGCGAGAGCCGCTGGAGATGGCGGAAGAGCCGGTTCCGCAGGTCGGCGAGGATCCGCTCCCCCGTCCAGCCCGTGAAGTACGTCTGAGCGTAGGCGGTCACCCAGTTGGCGGCGCCGGCGAGCACGAACGCGAGCACGAGCCACTGGAGCCGGTGGACGTCCCTGTGCCTGACGGCGTCGAGGGCACGGCCCGCGAGGTAGGGAGGGGCGAGCGCGGTGAGCGTCGCTGCGAGCAGCGAGCCGAGCGCGACCGCGGTGCGCACCTTGTACGGCGCGGCGAGGCGGGCGAGCGTCGAGAGCCGCCGGGCGGTCTGGCGCCAGGACCAGTCGTCGACGGCGCCGCGCTCGGCGATCGGGTGGCCGCCGGGCTGCCACACTCTCACGCCGTCGCCTCCAGCTGCTCGACGAACCGGGCCTCGAGGAGGCCGTGGTCGTAGATCTCGCGGTAGACCGGGCTCGATCCGAGCAGCTCCTCGTGGACGCCGCGGGCCGCGACTCGGCCGTCGGCGAGCACGACGATCTCGTCGGCGAGCGCGATCGTCGAGAGGCGGTGGGCGATGATCAGGGTCGTCCGGCCGCGCATCGCCTCGCGCAGGCCGAGCCGGATCTTGGCCTCCGTGGTCGCGTCGACCGATGCGGTGGCGTCGTCGAGGACGAGGATCCGGGGATCGACGATCAGGGCGCGCGCGATCGCGACGCGCTGTCGCTGGCCGCCGGAGAGCGTGATCCCGCGCTCTCCGATCACCGTGTCGTAGCCGTCCGGCAGGCGCTCGACGAACTCGTGCGCCTGCGCGAGGCGGCCCGCGTGCTCGACCTGCTCGTCAGTCGCGTCGGCACGGCCGAAGGCGATGTTCTCGCGTACGGTCGCCGAGAAGAGGAAGGGGTCCTGGCCGATGACGCCGATCGCGCCGCGCAGCGAGGCGAGCCTGACGTCGCGTACGTCGACGCCGTCGAGGAGCACGCGACCCGCCGTCACGTCGTAGAAGCGCGGGACGAGCGAGGTCAGCGTCGTCTTACCCGAGCCGGTATGGCCGATCAGCGCCACGGTTCGCCCGGGCTCGAGCTCGAGGTCGACGCCCTCCAGCACCGGCCGTCCGGTCGCGTACGAGAACCCGACGCCCTCGAAGCTGAGGCGGCCCTCGCCGGGCGGCAGGTCGCGCGCGCGGGGCCTGTCGTCCACCTCCTCCGGCTCGTCCATCACCTCGAAGATGCGCTCGCCCGACGCGGTCGCACGCTGCGCCTGTCCGATCCACATCCCGAGCGAGCGAAGCGGGATCACGAGCATCGAGACGAACAGGTTGAACGCCACGAACTGGCCGACCGACAGCGATCCGTTCGCCACCATGCGTCCACCCTCGAGCAGGACGGCCGCCTGTGCGACGAGCGGGATGAAGGAGATCAGCGGGACGTAGAACGCTCGCTGGCGGTTGGCGCGCACCGACTGCCCGAAGACCGCCTCCGAGCGGCGCGCGAACTTCGCCTGCTCCTGCGGCTCCTGCGCGAACGCCTTGACCACGTGGACCCCGACGATGTTCTCCTCCGCGACGGTCGCGACGTCGGCCATCCGCTGCTGGACGTCCCGCAGGAGCGGGTGCGAGATGTGGCTGTAGCGGTAGGCGAGCGCGATCAGCACGGGCGTGATCGCGAGGGCGATCAGGGCAAGGCGCCAGTTGAAGAAGAACATCAGGCCGGTGACCAGAACGACGGTCAAGACGTGCTGGAAGAAGAAGATCAGCCCGTAGCCGAGGAAGAAGCGAACCGACTGGAGGTCGACGGTCGCACGCGACATGAGCTGGCCGGTCTGGTGGCGGTCGTAGTAGCCGAAGGAGAGCCGCAGCAGGTGCGCGTACAGGGCGTTCCGCAGGTCGAACTCGACGCCGAGGGCCTGGCGGCCGGAGATGAGGCGCCGGCCGGCCATCGAGACCGCCCGCACGAGGCCGAGTCCGAGAATCAGCGCGAGCAGGAGCCAGAGCTCGTGGCGATCGTGCGGCTTGATCGCGCGGTCGATCACGCGACCCGTCGTGGCGTAGAGCGCGAGCTGGGCCGCCTGCGAGGCGACGGCGAGGACGATCGAGACGACGAGCGAGACCCTGTAGGGACGCAGGAACCCGAGCAGCCGGCCGAACGTGTGCCGGTAGGACGGTCGCTCGTTCACCCCGGGAATCTAGCTGCGGCGCGCGCTGCCCCAACCTCCCTCAGGGGGCCCGGAGCCCCCTGCGGTCAGCGTAGCCGTCGAGCTGTCACGGAGGTGTCACGGGATCGTGCCGGTTTTGTGTCTTCTGCCTCGGGTCGTCGCGGATGCGATCCAGCTCGGCGCGGACGAGGCGGGCGGCCTCCTCCGCGAGCCTCCGATTGGCCGGATCGTTCAGCCAGCCGCTCGCTCCGGACGGATGAGGGAGCGGAATGACGCCCGCCGTCCCGAGCTCGAAGCTCCGGCCGACGCCGCCGGCAAGGCCGGTGACGCCGAGCAGCCGCCTGAGCGCGAGGCCGCCGACCGGGACGATCAGCCGCGGCCGGAGGAGCCGCAGCTCCCGGTCGCGCCAGAACGCGCACAGCTCCTGCTCCCGCGGCGTCGGCGTCCGGTCGCCGCGTCCCGACGGCGGCCGGCCGGGGTAACAGCGTGTGACCGAGGCGCAGTAGAAGGCGGCGTAGAACTCGTCCTCGTCCAGCCCCAGCCAGCGCCGTAGCGTCTTGCCCGCGCGGCCCCGCCAGGGACGGCCCTCCTCGCCCTCGACGATTCCGGGCGCCTGCCCGAACAGGTATGCGCGCTGGCCCGCGTGGCCGTGCACGACCGGCGAGGAATCGAGCGGATACCCGGCCTCGACGCACGCCCGGCAGAGCCGGTTGTCGCGTTGCAGCGAGACCAGCGACCGGTACGACGAGCGGCGTCGGGTCAAGCGCGGACGGCGACGAACCAGCGGCCGTCGTGCAGGACCTCGCCGCCGCCCAGCTCCGCCGTGAGCTCCGGGCCCGTGAAGTATCGCTTCAATACCTCCCAACGCGAGCCGTCCTTCAGCACTCGGGGCTGCATCTGCTCGGGCTGAACGTCCTCACGGAGGGCGGAGTCGACGACGACGAGCTCCTGCGCGACCCGGCGCGCCTCGCCGAGGAACCGCTCACGCTCGCGCTCGTCGAGGTGGCCGTAGAAATGACCGGTGAAGACGCGCCCGAAGGAGGCGTCCGGAAACGGGAGCTCGAGCGCCTCGGCCTGGACGAACGTCGCATCCGGCGCCGCAGCGCGTGCCAGCTCGAGCATCGACGGGCTCTGGTCGAGACCGACGACCTCTCCGGGCAGACGACGGGTGAGGAAGCCGGTGCCGCAGGCGACATCCAGCGTGCGCGCAGGGACGAGTGAGCCGATCGCGCCGAGGAGCGCATCGACCTCCTCCTCCCAGCCCGGGCGGACGCGCTCGGCGTGCAGGCCCGCGCCGCGCCACCAGTCGTCGTATTCGGCGGCGCGAGCCTCGTAGTACGCCTTCACGGCTCCTAGAGTACGCGGCCATGCAACTGCCGCTCGAGTCGGTGCCGAACTTCTCCGAGGGACGGAATCCGGAGACGATCGAGGCGCTGCGGACGGCGCTCGGAGCCCGGGCTGAGCTGCTGGACGTGCACGTGGACGCCGACCACAACCGGTCGGTCTTCACGCTCGTGGGGGAGGAGGAGCAGCTCGTCGACGCGCTGCTCGCGGGGATCGCCTGCGCGCGCGAGCGCATCGACCTGCGGGTGCACGAGGGCGCTCATCCGCGGATCGGGGCGGCCGACGTCGTCCCGCTGGCGCCCCTGCGGCCGGAGGACCGGGAGCGCGCCGCTCTCGCGGCGCGTCGCCTGGCCGAGCGGGTCGGGGCGGAGCTCGGCCTGCCCGTCTTCCTCTACGGAGACCTCGCCCCGGGACGGGGGCCGTCGTTCTTCCGGCGCGGCGGCCCCGAGGAGTTGCAGCGGCGCATCGATGCAGGCGAGCTGGCCCCGGACTTCGGACCCGCGCGGCTCGATCCGTCCGCGGGAGCCGTGATCGTGGGAGCGCGGCGGCCGCTGATCGCCTTCAACGTGAATCTCGCGAGCGCGGACGTCGAGGTCGCGCGTGCGATCGCCTCGGTCGTGCGCGAACGGGACGGCGGCTTCCGCGGCGTGCGCGCGCTCGGCCTGGCGCTGCCGGGCGCAGGCCACGCGCAGGTGAGCATGAACGTCGAGGACTTCGAGGCCTCGGCGCTGCACGAGATCGTCGCGCGGATCGAAGCGGAGGCCGCCGCGCGAGGTGTGGAGGTGACGGGCTCCGAGCTCGTCGGCCTGATGCCCGCGGGAGCCGCGGTCGCCGCCGCCGGCCCCGCGCTACGGATCGAAGGCTTCGACCCCTCGCGCGTGCTCGAGCTCCGTCTGCTCGACCGTCCCTCGTAAGCCCTGGGGAACGATCGGCGCGAGATCGATACACCGGGGACCCCTGAAGGGGCGTACCCTCAGGTGACCCCCGTGGGTGCGTGGGGGCTGAGGATGGTCCCCCGCTCGCCGTCGCTCGGTCCGCGGAATCGGGCCGCCGCCGGGAGCCTGCCGAAAGTCCGGAGCTAGACTCAGCGCGCGATGGCCCAGGCGACCGCGATCCGCCTCACCGGGGACGATCTCCGGATCGAGGACGTGTGGGCGATCGCCCTCGAGGGCGCCGCTGCGGAGCTCTCCGACGACGCGCGCGACAAGATGCGCGCCGCCCGCGACCTCGTCGAGCGCGCGGCGCACGGGACACGCGAGCACACCTACGGCGTCAATACCGGCTTCGGTCGGTTCGTCTCCCGCTCGATCCCGGAGGAGCTGACCGAGGAGCTCCAGGTCCGCCTGCTGCGAAGCCACGCGTGCGGGGTCGGGGAGCCGTATCCGGACGAGCTCGTCCGTGCGGCGATGCTGCTGCGGGCGAACGCGCTCGCGAAGGGAACCTCGGGCGCGCGCGTCGAGATTGTCGAGCTCCTGCTCGAGTGCCTGGCTGCGGGCCTCCTGCCGCATGTGCCGGCACGCGGGTCGGTCGGCGCGAGCGGCGACCTGGCTCCTCTCGCCCACCTTGCGCTGCCGCTGATCGGGGAGGGGGAGGCCTGGCGGGACGGCGAGCTCCTCTCCGGGGCGGACGCCCTCGCGGCGGCGGGACTCGAGCCGATCCGCCTGGCCGCGAAGGAGGGCCTCTCGCTCGTGAACGGGACGCAGTTCATGGCCGCCTTCGGGGCGCTCGGGATCGTCCGCGCGCTGCGGCTCGCGGACACGGCGGACATCGCCTGCGCGCTCTCGCTCGAGGCGCTGCAAGGATCGCGGACGAGCTTTCTCCCGCAGATCCATTCGCTGCGGCCGCTGCGCGGCCAGGCTGTCTCGGCGGCGAACGTCCTTCGCCTCCTCGAGGGCTCCGCGATCATCGAGTCCCACCGCTGGTGCGACAAGGTGCAGGACGCGTATTCGCTCCGTTGCGCGCCTCAGGTGCACGGGGCCTCGCGCGACCTGCTCGACTACGTGCGGTCGACCGTCTCGGTCGAGCTGAACGCCGCGACCGACAATCCACTGGTGCTCGTCGAGGACGAGCTGCTCGTGTCGAACGGGAACTTCCACGGTCAGCCGCTCGCCTTCGCGCTCGACGCCCTCACGATGGCCGTCTCCGAGCTCGCGAGCATCTCTGAGCGGCGCGTCGAGCGGCTCGTCAACCCGAATCTCTCCGACGGTCTACCCGCCTTCCTGACCACCGACGGGGGCCTCAACTCCGGCTTCATGATCCCGCAGTACGTGGCCGCCTCGCTCGTGTCCGAGAACAAGTCGCTCTGCCATCCGGCGAGCGTGGACTCGATCCCGACGAGCGCCGGCCAGGAGGATCACGTCTCGATGGGGAACGCATCCGGGTTGAAGGCTTGGCAGGTGCTCGCGAACGCGGAGCGGGCGCTCGCGATCGAGCTGCTCGCGGGAGCCCAGGCCGTGGAGTTCCTTGCGCCGCTCGAGCCGGGGGCCGGCGTTCGGGCGACGCACGCCCACGTGCGGTCGATCTCGCCGCGTCTCGACGACGACCGCTCGCTCGCACGGGACATCGAGGCTGTCGCCGGCTCGATCCGGGACGGCTCGCTCGTTGCGGCGGTCGAGGCGGAGCTGCTGTGAGCGCGACGCGGTCCGTCGACGGGATCGTGGACGCCCTCTGCGGCGACCTCTCGTCGATCCGCGCGCCGCGCGGGACGGAGCTGAACGCGCGCTCGTGGTCGACCGAGGCGCCGCTGCGGATGCTGCTCAACAACCTCGATCCCGAGGTGGCCGAGCGGCCGGAGGAGCTCGTCGTCTACGGCGGCTCGGGCAAGGCTGCGCGCAATCCGGAGGCCTTGCGCGCGATCGTCCGAACACTCCTCCTGCTCGGCGACGACGAGACGCTGCTGGTGCAGAGCGGAAAGCCGGTCGGCGTCTTCCGCACACACGTCGGCGCGCCGCGGGTGCTGATCGCGAACTCGCTGCTCGTCCCGCGCTGGGCGACCTGGGACGAGTTCCGACGCCTGGAGGCCGAGGGACTGACGATGTTCGGGCAGATGACCGCGGGGAGCTGGATCTACATCGGCGCCCAGGGGATTCTCCAGGGCACGTTCCAGACCTTCTCCGCGGCGGGGGAGAAGCACTTCGGGTCGCCCGACCTCACGGGCCGGACGATCCTCACCGCGGGCCTCGGCGGGATGGGGGGCGCGCAGCCGCTCGCGGCGACGATGACGGGCGCGGCGATTCTCTGTGTGGAGGTCGACCCCTCGCGGATCGAGCGGCGGCTCGCGACGCGCTACCTCGACGAGGCGACGACCTCGCTCGAGGAAGCGATCTCACGCGTGCGCGGCGCCGCCGCCGAGGGTCGGGCGCTCTCGGTCGGCTTGCTCGGCAACGCCGCCGAGGTCGTGCCGGAGCTCGCGCGTCGCGGCGAGGCGTTCGACCTCGTGACCGACCAGACGGCTGCTCACGACCCGCTGACCGGCTACGTACCGGTGGGGCTGTCGGTCGAGCAGGCCGCCGCTCTCCGCTCCTCCGATCCGGTGGAGTACGTCCGTCAGGCGCGCTCGTCGATCGCTCGCCACGTCGAGGGATTGCTCGAGTACGTCCGGATCGGAAGCGCCGTTTTCGATTATGGCAACAACCTCAGAGGTGAGGCTCGTGAAGGCGGCGTAGCGGAGGCCTTCTCGTACCCGGGCTTCGTCCCGGCCTATATCCGGCCGCTCTTCTGCCGCGGGATCGGCCCGTTCCGCTGGGCGGCGCTCTCCGGCGACGAGGCCGACATCGCCGCGATCGATCGGACGCTGCGGGGGCTCTTCCCGGACGACCCCCTCCTGCAGCGATGGCTGGAGCTCGCGCCCGGGCGGGTCGCGTTCCAGGGGCTCCCCGCACGGATCTGCTGGCTCGGCTACGGCGACCGTGCACGGGCGGGGCATGCGATCAACGAGCTCGTGCGCTCCGGCGAGCTCGAGGCGCCCGTCGCGATCGGACGCGACCATCTCGATTCGGGCTCGGTCGCCTCTCCCTACCGCGAGACGGAGGCGATGCGGGACGGCTCCGACGCGATCGCCGACTGGCCGATCCTGAACGCGCTGCTGAACGTCGCCGCGGGGGCGACCTGGGTCAGCGTGCACCACGGCGGCGGCGTCGGGATCGGGAACTCGATTCACGCAGGGATGGTCGTGGTCGCCGACGGCACCAATGAGATGGCGGAGCGGCTCGAGCGCGTGCTGACCGCCGATCCCGGCATCGGTGTCATGCGCCATCTCGACGCCGGCTACGAGGACGCGGTCGACGCCGCGGATCGCCACGGCCTCGAACCGCCGATGCGCGCGTCTCCACCGCCGGAATGACCCGCGCGGGCGGGCCCGAGCGCCTGCTCATCCGTAACCTGGCTCAGCTCGTGACACCGGCTGGCCGGGGCGCACCGCTGCGCGGGCGTGAGCTCGGCGACGTCGAGGTGCTCGAGGGCGCCTTCGTCCTCTGCGAGGGCGGGTCGATCGCCGCCGTCGGGCGCATGCGTGAGCTCGGGCCGCTCGCCGGCGAGGTCGCGGAGATCGACGGTCGCGGGCTGTGCGCGATCCCCGGCCTCGTCGACTGCCACACGCACGCCTGCTTCGCCGGCGATCGTGTCGACGAGTTCGCGCTCCGGGCCGAGGGAGCGAGCTACGAGGAGCTGCACGACCGTGGAGCAGGAATCATGTCGACCGTCAGGTCGACGCGAGCGGCCACGCCGCACGAGCTCGAGGGCGCCGTTCGTATGCACCGGCGCTGGATGCTCCGCGCGGGCACGACGACGTTCGAGGCGAAGTCGGGCTACGGGCTCGACCGTGAGACGGAGCTTGCGTCGCTGCAAGCGATCCGCGCCGCCGGCGGGGTCCCGACGTGGCTCGGCGCGCACGCCGTCCCGCCGGAGTTCCCGGACGCCGACGCTTACCTCGACTTCGCTCTGGCGGAGGTGCTTCCGGAGGCGGCGACGCTCGCCGAGGCTGCGGACGTGTTTCTCGAGCGCGGCGCGTTCGACGCGGTTCGAGCGCGGCGCTACCTCGAGGCCTGCCGCGCGGCGGGGCTCGCGCTGCGCCTGCACGGCGACCAGTTCACCGAGCAGGGGGCGGTCGCGCTGGCGATCGAGCTCGGCGCGCGCTCGATCGACCATCTGGAGGCGACCGGGCCCGACGGAGTTGCGGCGCTTGCGGCGAGCGACGTCGCCGCGGTGCTCCTGCCCGCGAGCGCGCTCTTTCTCGACCGAACGACGCCTCCCGCGCGGGGGCTCGTGGACGCGGGCGCCATCGTCGCGCTCGCGACGGATTTCAATCCAGGCAGCGCCTTCTGCGAGAGCCTCCCGCTGGTCTGCTCGCTCGCGGCCGTCCAGCTCCATCTCTCACCCGCGGAGGCGCTCTCCGCATGCACCGTGAACGCGGCGCACGTTCTCGGCCGGGCCGACCGGATCGGGCGACTCGCGCCGGGATTCGCCGCCGATGTCGTCCTCGTCGACGCTCCGGACTGGCGCTACCTCGCGTACCACCTGGGCGGCCGCCTCGTGCGCACGGTCGTGCTCTCGGGCAGGCCCGCCGAGCTACGCTAGTCGGAGATGCCGACCCGCAAGCAGCGCCGGCGCCAGCAGAAGACGCGCCGCCACGACTACGAGTACGTCTACGTCGACGACGACGGACGCGAGGTCGAGGTCGATCCCTCCGAGCTCGGACCCACCAAGCCGGTCAAGGCGGCGAAGTCGACCGCGACGTCTGGTCGAGGCGGCGTTCGGAGCCGGGGCGGCCGGCGGACGGTCGAGCCGCCGTCCTGGCGCCGCGTCGGCCGCCGGGCGCTCTATCTCGGGCCGCTGCTGATCGTGGCGATGCTGTTCCTCAACCGCAGCCTTCCGCTCGTGCAACGGATCGGGCCGGCGATCCTGATGCTCGCCTTCTTCCTCCCGTTCAGCTACTTCACCGACACGCTCGCGTACCGGATGTACCGGAAGCGAGTCGATCGCGGCGGCGTAAAGAACCGCTCGGGCTAGACGGTCCGCTGCTCGCCTCGGAAGTGCCCCTCGCCGGGCCACGGGGCGAGCACGAGCAGCAGCCGGGCGCCGGTCTCGGTCGAGATCGCGTGCCGCTCGTCGGCGTCGAAGGAGAAGAAGCAGCCGCTCTGCGCGTCGATCGCCTCGCCGCCGGAGGCGACGCGCGCGGATCCGTCTACGACCGCAACGAGCGCACGTTCCTTGACCTGATGCTCGCCCAGGGCCTGCCCCGGCTCGAGCACGACCAGCACCGCGCGGGCGGCGTCGTCGGAGCGTAAGACGATCGGCGACCGGCTCCCGCCGGGCGTCTCGAGCTCGCGCAGATTCCAGCTCTGCATGGCGGCGCATCCTAGCGAGCGCCTTCCGTGGACGATCCTGCACACATCCTGCACGCCGCTGTCACACCCCGGTCACAGCTTGCTCGCTATCGTGAAATGCAGGGGGTCTCGAACCCCCTGGGGGAGGTTGGGGCCGCGCCGTTCCGGGGCCCGAGCCGGGCGGAAAGCCGTCGTTAGACTCAGACGCCCGTGACCCTCGCCGTCGACCGCTACGAGCTGGGCCCGATCGGGACGAACTGCTACGTCGTCCGATCCTCCCCGGCCGCCTCCGAGGCGGTCGTGATCGACCCGGGCGGGGACGCGCCGCGCCTTCGGGCCGAGCTCGGGCGCGTCGGAGCCCGCTGCGCCGCGATCCTCGTCACCCATGGACACTGGGACCACCTCGGGGCCGTCGCCGACCTCGCCGAGGCGACCGGGGCGCCCGTCCACATGGCCGAGGACGAGCGCATGCTGCTCGAGGAGATCGCCTCCTTCAGCCCCCCTGGAGTCATGCTCCGCCCCTACACACCGGACGTGCTCCTCCACGGCGACGAGGCGCTCGAGCTCGCCGGTGTCTCCTTCCAGACGCTCCGCGTGCCCGGCCACTCCCCCGCGCACCTCGCCTACTACGCGGACGGATGCCTCTTCTCGGGCGACGTCCTGTTCGCGGGCTCCGTTGGCCGCACCGACCTGCCCGGCGCCGGCTGGGACACGCTCGTCGAATCCATCCGCAGCCTCACCGAGCGCTATCCGCCCGAGACTCTCGTCTACTCCGGCCACGGCCCGGAGACGACCCTGGGCGCCGAGCTCGCCCGCAACCCGTTTCTCGCCGAGCTCCGCGCGTGACGCCCTTTTCGGCGCCGCGCGGCACCCACGACATCCTCCCCTCCGAGCAGCCGCTCTGGCAGTGGGTCAGGGGGGAGATGGAGGAGGTCTGCCGCGTCTATGGGTACAGGCGCATCGACACGCCGGGAATCGAGGACACCGACCTGATCGCGCGCACCTCCGGCGGCGGATCGGACATCGTCCAGAAGGAGACGTACAGCTTCGAGGACCGCGGCGGCCGCTCGCTGACGATGCGGCCCGAGGGAACGGCGCCCATCTGCCGCGCCTACGTCGAGCACGGGCTGCAACGCGAGCCGCAGCCGCAGAAGCTGTACACGATCGGACCGATGTGGCGGTACGACCGCCCGCAACGCGGCCGTTATCGGGAACACTGGCAGCTCTCGGTGGAGGCGATCGGGACGGACGATCCCGCGGTCGACGCGGAGGTGATCCAACTCTACGAGGAGTTGCTGCGGCGTCTCGGTGTGACGGGTCATGTGCTCGAGCTGAACTCGATCGGCGACCGCAACTGCCGTCCCGCCTATCTGCAACGGCTGTCGGCATGGCTCGACGAGCACGACGGCGACCTCGACGAGGAGGCGCGTTCGAAGCGTGCGACGACGCCGTTGCGGGTCTTCGACGTGAAGAGCGAGCGAGTCCAGTCAGTCCTCCAGGAAGCGCCGAAGGTGGGGGAGTCGCTCTGCGACGCGTGCCGCGAGCACTTCGAGCGCGTGCGCGAGTTCCTCGAGGCCTACGGCGTGCGTTATGAGCTCGTCCCGACGCTCGTCCGCGGGCTCGACTACTACACGCGTACGACGTTCGAGTTCAAGGACGAGGCGATCGGCGCGAAGGACACGATCTGCGGCGGCGGACGCTACGACGGCCTGATCGAGGAGATCGGCGGCCAGGCGACGCCCGGTATCGGCTTCGGCGCGGGGCTCGAGCGGCTCCTGCTGTCGGTCGGCGCGAACGAAGCGGAGACGCAGCGGGTCGACGTCTTCTTCGTGTGCGAGCCTCCGGCCGCGCGCGCTCGCGTCCTGCCCTTGCTCGCGGAGCTGCGCCGCCGCGGGATGGCCGCCGACATGGACTATGCGGGTCGTTCGGTCAAGGGGCAGATCACGCAGGCGGGCCGGCTCCGCGCACGGTGGACGGTGCTCGTCGACGGCGATGAGGCGATCGTGCGCGAGCACGGCAGGGACGACTGGACCGCCCCGCTCGCAGAGATCGTGGGGAGAATTGACGAAGTGGCGTGACATCCGGTGCGGCGAGCTCCGTTCCGAGCACGTCGGGCGCCGCGTCACCGTGGCGGGCTGGGCCGCGCGCCGCCGCGACCACGGCGGGCTCGTGTTCGTCGACCTCCGTGACGGCGCCGGTCTCTGTCAGCTCGTCGTCAACCCCGAGCGCGCGCCCGACGCGGTCGCGCCCGCGCACGAGATCCGCAACGAGTTCGTCCTCCAGGCCGAGGGCGAGGTCGTCCCGCGCGCGCCCGAGGCCGTGAACCGGAGCCTGCCGACGGGCGAAGTCGAGATCCAGGTCGACCGACTGACGATCCTCTCCCGCTCGACGCCGCTGCCGTTCCAGCTCGACGAGGAGAACGTCGACGAGACGCTGCGCCTCCGCTACCGCTGGCTCGACCTCCGCCGCGACCGCATGCAGCGCAATCTCCAGCTCTCCGCGACCGTGATCGCCGCGATCCGCCGCTCGATGGAGGAGCAGAGCTTCATCGACATCTGGACGCCCAGCCTCACCCGCGGCACGCCGGAGGGCGCGCGCGACTTCCTCGTCCCCGTCCGACTCCAGCCGGGGAGGTTCTTCGCGCTCGCGCAGTCGCCGCAGCTCTTCAAGCAGCTCTTCATGATCAGCGGCTTCGAGCGCTACTACCAGATCGCCACCTGCTGGCGAGACGAGGATCTTCGCGCCGACAGGCAGTTCGAGTTTCGCCAGCTCGATCTCGAGCTCGCCTTCCCGCAGCGGGAGGACGTCCTCGAGGTGCTCGAGACGGTCGTGGCCGCCTCGTTCGAGGCCCTCGGCCGGACGCCGCCCGAGCGGCCTTTTCCTCGGCTCGGCTACGCCGAGGCGATGCTGCGCTACGGCTCGGACAAGCCGGACGTCCGCTTCGGCCTCGAGATCCAGGAGGCGACGGAGGTCACGCGTGGCTCGGAGTTCGGCGTCTTCGCGGGCGCGGAGGCTGTCCGGTTCCTGATCGTTCCGAGCGCCTTCTCCCGCGCCGAGCTCGGCCGGCTCGAGGAGATCGCCAAGGAGTGGGGCGCCAAGGGGCTCGCCTATCTCGTCCACGACGAGTCGGGCGAGACGCGCTCTCCGATCGCGAAATTCCTGTCCGACCGGGAGCTGGAGGCCTTCCATGCAGAGCCCGGCTCGACGCTGCTCTTCGCCGCCGACACCCCGGCGGCGGTCGAGCGCGTGCTCGGCGCGCTCCGCTCGCACCTCGGCCTCGAGCTCGGCCTGATCGACGCCTCGAGGGAGGCGTTCCTGTGGGTGCTCGACTTTCCGCTCTTCCAGTGGGACGAGGACGAGCGGCATTGGACGTTCGTCCACCACCCGTTCACAGGCGCCCTCGATGGGCACGAGGAGCTGATCGAGGCAGACCCCGGTCGGGCGCTCAGCCAGCACTACGACCTGATCTGGAACGGCTGGGAGCTCGGATCGGGGTCGATCCGGATCCATCGCTCCGGGGTGCAGGAACGGATCTTTCGCGCGATGGGAATGACCGATGAGGAGGCGCGAGCGAAGTTCGGATTCCTCCTCGAGGCGTTGCAGATGGGCGCGCCTCCCCACGGCGGCTTCGCCATGGGGGTCGATCGCTTCGTCGCGCTGCTCGCCGGCGAGTCGAACATCCGCGAGGTGGTCGCCTTTCCGAAGACGGCGAGCGGCTCCGATCCTCTGAGCGGCGCGCCGAGCGACGTTCCGCAGGAACGGCTGGACGAGCTCGGAATCCGGTTGAAGCCGGAACCCGGTTAAAGCCGCTCTGGCGTTCCAACCGATGGAGAGGTCATACTTTCCGCTCAACCAGCGGGGATGCGGGAGGCGAGGCAGACAGATGTCCACACAGGAACCAGGCAGGACCCCTCAACCGACGCTGACGTCGCTACCACGCGCCGGCCGCAGCGCACAGAACGTCGAGCCGACCGGCCACGCCGTCCGCATGGACGCGCTGCATCTGATCCGGGCGGCGAGCCGAGTTCTCCGACACGATCGAGCGTGACGCACAGACCGCTTCCGCCGCCCAGCTCGGGAAGACCGAGGAGGAGGTCCGGCGCCGCCAGCGCGAGCTTCAGGAGCGTGAGGCCGAGGTCGAGCGCTACCGCCAGG
>JBBSHO010000018.1:0-28977 GCA_038253005.1 Gaiellales bacterium | reverse complement strand
GAACGGGCGGGCGATCTACTTCGCCGGCGACACGTGCGTCTTCGGCGACATGGAGCTGATCGGCCGGATCTACTCCCCCGACATCGCCGTGCTCCCGATCGGCGGGCACTTCACGATGGATCCGCGCGAGGCGGCCGTGGCGGCCGAGCTCCTCGGCGCGCAGCGCGTCATCCCGTGTCACTACGGGACGTTCCCGCTGCTGAAGGGGACGCCGGACGAGCTGCGCGAGCACGCGCCGGGCATTGACGTCGTGGCACTCGAGCCGGGAGAGACGACCCGGCTGTGAGGGAGCGATGGTTCGGCGCGACGGGGCGGCGCGTCCCGGAGATCGCCGCCGAGGGCGAGCTCGACCTGACCGACGCGCTCGTGCTCGAGGACGTCTCCGACGAGCCGGGCCTCCACGTCGCGCACCAGCACGGCACCCCGATCGTGGTGCGGGCGCAGACGCCGGAGGACGTGAGGCGGGCGCTCGGGCGGCCGGAGGTCTCATCCGTCCTCGTCCCGGCCGCTCGACGAGATCTCGTCGAGCTGGACCTGCGCGAGCTCACGTATGGCCGGTAGGCCGGCCATCGCGACGTACTCGATCGTCGCCTGCGATCTCGCCGCAAGCCAGTGGGGAATCGGCGTGCAGTCGAGGTTCCTCGCGGTCGGCTCGGTCGTGCCCTGGGCCGAGCCGCACGTGGGCGCGATCGCCACGCAGTCGTACGCGAACCCGCGCTACGGCCCGGACGGACTCGCGTTCCTCCGCGAGGGGCGCTCCGCGGAGGAGACGATCGAGGCGCTGACCTCGGCGGACGAGGGGCGCGACGATCGCCAGCTCGGCGTCGTGGACGGGCAGGGACGCGGCGCGACCTTCACAGGATCGACGTGCAACGAGTGGGCGGGCGGCCGCACCGGCCCGTGCTACGCCGCGCAGGGGAACATCCTCGTCTCGGCAGCGACCGTCGACGCCCTTGCCGTGACCTTCGAGTCGAACGCCGGGCGGCCGCTTGCGGAGCGCCTGGTCGAGTGCCTCGCCGCCGCGCAGGCCGCCGGAGGCGACCGCCGCGGCCAGCAGTCGGCCGCGCTGCTGGTGGTGGAGAAGGACGCCGGCTACGGGAAGCTCTCCGACACCGTCGTCGATCTGCGCGTCGACGATCACGAGCGTCCGATCCCCGAGCTCCACCGGCTCTACGGCCTCCACGAGGAGCTTTTCGGCGCGACCCCGCGGGGCGAATGGCTCGACGTCGACGAGGCGCTCGCAGCAGAGCTGCGAGACCGCCTCGGCCGGCTCGGCTACGAGGGCGCGCTCGACCGCGCGTTCGTCGAGTGGTCGGGTGCGGAGAATCTGGAGGAGCGGGTCGACGGCGTCGAGCGAATCGACCCGGTCGTGCTCGACGCGCTCCGGAAGCAAACGGCGTGAGTCCGCCGAGCGCCCGCCGCTCCTACCGTGAGAGCTCGACGCTCGAGAGCGTCACGAACCGGTAGCCGCGCGCGCGAACGGTGCGGATCACGCCCGGCAGCGCCTTCGTGTCCACCGTCGAGCGGTCGGCCGAGGAGCCGACGTGCATCAGCACGATCTCCCCCGGGACGAGCCCGTCGGTCACGCGCCTGATCGCCCCCGGCACGGTCTGCGACGAGGCGCCCGTCCAGCCGAGAGTGTCCACCGTCCAGCGCACGGACACGTAGCCGAGCCTCCGCACGATCGCGAGCGTCCGAGTGTCGCGATCGCCGTAGGGGAAGCGGAAGAGCGGGCGCGTGTCGCGACCGGTCGCGCGCCGGATCAGCGTTCTCGCCAGCACGATCTCGTGACGCACCTCGCTCGTCGGGAGCGTCGTCAGGTGAACGTGGTCGACAGTGTGGTTGCCCACCGGATAGATGCGGCCGATCGCGCGCGCAAGCGCCGGATAGGCGCGGACGAAGTGGCCGGTCAGGAAGAAGGTCGCCGGGACGTCGTCACGCTTCAGCGCGGCCAGGATCCCCTTGAGGCCGTCGGCGTTCCCGCCGCCGTCGAAGGTCAGCGCGACGACGTGCCGGGGAGTCTGGAGCCGGACGAGCTCGCCGGCGACGAGCGCGGGCGGAAGTCCGAGGATCACCGGTCTCCCGGGAGACGGACTCCGGCGGCCAGCTCGCGCAGCGCAGGGACCGGGTCGGCATCGGGAGCGGCGACGAGCATCACAGCCCCGTAACCGCCGCCGACCAGCGAGTCGACGAGGAGCTGGAGGCCGACGGCGAGCGCGAACGCCTTGTGGGCCTGCTCGCCGCCGAACGGGACGAGATCCTCCGCCGAGGCCTCGCCGGCAAGGACGTCGCCGTAGGTGACGCGGCCCATCGAGACGTCCGCGACGACCGGCCGACCGTCCGAGCTCGGAATCCCGATCGCGAGCGGGTTCGTTCCCGCGAGCTTCGGGCCGCCCTCGGGATGCCCGAGTCGCGGCGGCGACGTGGCCGTGAGCGCCGCGACGAGGCCTCCGTCGGCGAGCCGCCGCACCCAATAGCCGAGCGCGCCGGTCGGAAAGGTCCGCTCGGCGACGATCAGCCGCGCACGCTCGGGCGGGTCGGCGAGCTGGGCCTCGCAGATCGCGGCCAGCGTCAAGTAGCCGAGCGCGCCGCGGCCGTGCCAGCGCTCGAAGCCGGAGTCGGCGACGATCCGCTCTGGCCGGGCGGAGGGATCGAGGTCGTCGAGCGTGCCGAGCCACTCCACCCGCGCGAAACCGTGCGAGGGGCGCCCGCGGGCCTGGGCGTCGAGGAAGTGGTCGGCCAGAGCGGCCGTGTCCTCCTCCGAGAATCCGAGCGCACGGATGCGCGGTGAGACGTCCTCAGGCCGCACGCTTCCTTGCGGCGGCCCAGGCGGCGCCGAGCGCGAGCGGGACGCCGTAGAGGACAGGCGGGATCCGGCGGCGAGCGTGCGGATAGAGCCGCTGGCTGAACTCGAGCACGGGCCAGCCGCGCTCGGCCGCCGTCCTCCGCAGCGCACGGTCGGGATTGACGGCGACCGGATGCCCGACCGCCTCGAGGAAGGGCAGGTCGCTGCAACTGTCCGAATACGCCGTCGAGTCGGCGAGGTCGAGGCCGTCCCGCTCGGCGAGCTCACGTACGGCCTGCGCCTTCGCCTCGTGGTGCAGGGCGCGAATCGAACGGCCGGTGTACGCGCCGTCGGCGACCTCGCAGACCGTGCCGAGCGCCCCGTCGAACCCGAGGTCGGCCGCGATCGCGTCGACGATCTCCTGCAGCGCGGCCGAGACGATGAAGACCGGCTCGCCGCGCGCACGGTGCTGCTCGATCAGCGCCAGCGGCTCTCGGTAGACGAGCGGCCGGAGCACGGGCTCCATCGCCGAGGCCACGAGCTCGCGCATCTGCTCCGGCGTGAAGCCGCGGAGGATCTGGAGCCCGTCCTCGGCCACCCGGCGTACCGCCCGCGTGTCGGCGCCGCGCGCCACGAAGAGCAGCTGCCAGAGCGCCGCCTTGGCCAGCTGCGCGCGGTTGATCAGGCCACGATCGCGCAGCGAGCCGGCGAGCGCGAGCGCCGAGGAGCGCCGCAGCAGCGTCCGGTCGAGGTCGAAGAACGCCGCGCCGGTCAGGAGAGGACGGGCAGCGCCTTGACGATCCCGACGCCGCGCTCGCGCTGGAGTCCGACAACCGTGTCGGCGATCCGCCGCAGCTCGCGCGCGCTCTCGGAGTCCGGCGCCGCAGCCGCGAGCGGCTCGCCCGCGTCGCCGCACTCGCGCAGGAGCGGATCGAGCGGCACGCGCCCGAGCAGCGGGATCCCGAGCTCGTCGGCCAGCCGCTGGCCGCCACCCGAGCCGAAGACCTCGCCGCTCATGTTCTCCACCGCGCCGATCAGCCGCATGTTCGTCTTCTGAGCCATGATCCCGGCCCGGACCGCCACCTCCTGTGCGGCCGGCTGCGGCGTCGTGACGACGATCGCCTCCGCGCGCGGCAGTAGCTGGCCGAGCGAGATCGCGACGTCGCCGGTCCCCGGAGGCATGTCCACGACGAGCATGTCCAGCTCGCCCCAGTGCACGTCCGAGAGGAACTGCTCGAGCGCACGGTGGAGCATCGGCCCGCGCCACATCACGGGCTGGTTGCCTTCCAGGAAGAACCCGATCGACATCAGCTTGAGGTCGCCTTTGACCGGCGGGACGATCATCCGGTCGACGAGCACCGGCTTCTGGTGGATGCCGAGAATGTGCGGGATCGAGTGCCCGTAGACGTCCGCGTCGAGGATTCCGGTGCGCAGGCCGAGCTGCGAGGTGGCGACGGCGAGGTTCGCGGTCAGCGTCGACTTGCCGACGCCGCCCTTGCCGCTGCAGACCGCGACCACGCGCGTGTCCTTGTCGAGCGAGATGCCCTTCGTGCGCTCGTCCACGCCGCCGCGCAGCCGCGCCGTCAGCGTCTGCTTCTCCTCCGGGCTCATCACGTCGAACTCGAGCGCGACGCTCTCGACCCCGGGGAGCGGCGCAACGGCCGCGTGCACCTGATCCTGGAAGGACGAGCGGAGCGGGCACCCGGCGATCGTCAGCGCGATCGTGACGGTCACGCGCCCTCCGTCGACCTCGACGCTTCGGACCATGTCCAGCTCGGTCACGGGACGGCGCAGCTCGGGGTCGATCACTTGCTCGAGGGCCTGGAGGATCCGATCGCGCATCACGCGTCTGAGCCTAGCCTCTGGAGCGCCTTGGCCGCGGGTGCGAGCGGGCGCGGCTCCTCCAGCACGGGCGCGAACAGGTCACCGTGCTCGGCGAGCCGAGCAAGCGCGACCTCCATCGTGAACCGCCGCGGCTCGAGCCCGGCGACGAGCTCGTCCCAGCGCAGCGGCGTCGAGACCGGCGCGCCCGGCTTGGGGCGAACGGAGTACACGGACGCGATCGTCTTCCCGTGGCCGTTCTGGCGGTGGTCGACGAGCACCCCCGCTCGTTTCCGCTTCAGCCACTCCGTCGTCACCTTGCCCGAATGGCGGCGCTCGAGCAACCGCGCCGTCTCGCCGGCGAAGTCGTAGGTCTGCTGGAAGGTCGAGCGGCGCGTGATCGGCGCGACGACGTGGATCCCGTCTGCGCCGCTCGTCTTCACGTAGCCGGGCAGGCGGATCTCCTCCAGCAGCTCGCGGATCAGGTGCGCGACCTCGATCGCGAGCTGGAAGCCGCCGTCGGGCGGATCGAGGTCGAAGAGGACGAAGTCGGGCCGTTCGGGCTTGTCGACGCGCGAGTACCAGGCGTTCATGTCGATGCAGTGCATCTGCACCATCCAAAGCAGCGCGCGCTCGTCGTTCACGAGCGGGAAGTCGACGAGCCGCGAGCCACCCTCGCGCGGGAACGTGCGGAACCGCCGCGTCTCGAGCCACGCAGGCATCCCTTTCGGCGCTTGCTTCTGGAAGAACCCGGGCTTCGCGACGCCCTCGCGGTAGCGCTTCATCGTGAACGGCCGGTCGCGCAGATGCGGGACGATCGCCGGGGCAACCAGGCGGTAGTACTCGAAGAGGTCGCCCTTGGTGATCCCCTCCCCGGGCCACAGGACCCGATCGGCGGAGCTCAGCCGGACAGTCGTCGCTTCAGCCATAGCGCATTCTGGACCGCGAACACTTCCCAGTCGTTGTTGAAATACGCGAACACCTCGGCCTCGCGGCTCCAGTCCTCGAGGCGGCGCGCCCAGTCCTCGAGCTCGCGCTTGGAGTAGTTGCCTCGCCGGCCGCGCGAGCCGTAGTGGAAACGGACGAAGGTCCAGCCTGCGGTCAGCTCCTCGGCCTGGAACGGCTTCACCTCGGGCCGATCGCCGATCACGAGCGCCGCCCGGTGGGCGCGAAGGAGCTCGTACACCGGCTCCACGAACCAGCTCGGATGGCGAAACTCGAAGCAGTGCCTCCCCGGCGGAAGCGCCTCGAGCGCCGCGCCGAGCCGGTCGTCGTCGCGGCGAAAGGTCGGCGGAAGTTGCCACAGCACCGGGCCGAGCTTCGGCGAGCGGGCGAGCGGCTCGATCCGCTCGTAGTAGCGCGCGAGGCCCTGGCGCATGTCAGTCAGGCGCTTGAGGTGTGTCAGGTAGCGGCTGGCCTTGACCGCGAAGAGGAAACCGGGCGGCGTCTGCTCGACCCAGGTCGCAACCGAGCTCGCGAGCGGAAGCCGGTAGAAGGTGGTATTGACCTCGACCGTGTCGAAATGGCGCGCGTAGTGCTCGAGCCAGAGCCGCGCAGGACGGCCGTCGTAGAAGAGCTCCTTCCAGCCGGCGTAGTTCCAGCCGGAGCAGCCGATCCTGATCGGACGGTCGGCCGGGTTTAGCCCGCCCGACCTCTCTGCGGCGTCGCCGAGTCGACGCCTTATCGAACCCTCCCCGTCAGGGCTGTCGCGAGCTTCTGGCATAGCTCCGGGGTGCCCGCTGCGACGACGCGCGAACGTCCTTCGAGATCCAGCGGCGCCGTCTCGAAGGGCGGATTCTCGAACAGCTCGATCGCGTAACCACGCTCGCGGATCAGGAGCTGGGCGGCCGCGATGTCCACGGAGCGAGCCGGCTTGAGCGAGCAAACGGCGTCGACGCGACCGGCGGCGAGGTGGCAGAGCGACAGCGCGAGCGAGCCCATCACGCGCAGTCGTCGGGCGATACCGACCATCGCGCCGGCCATCTCCGCGACAGAGGACGTGAGCGTCGCCTCGAAGGAGAGGATCTCGAGCTCCTCTTTCGGCGGCGGCGCATCCAGAGCTCTCCCGTCGAGGAACGCGCCCTTGCCGCGCGTCGCCGTCCACTCCTCACCGGCGCCGAGGTCGTAGACGTAGCCGAAGTGGACGTCGCGGAGCGTCGGCCCGTCCGCCACGGCGATTGAGAGCGAGAAGAACGGGATGCCTCGCTTCGCGTTCAGCGAGCCGTCGATCGGGTCGATCACGACGTAGGCGCCGCCGGAGCCGAGTACGCCGGCCTCCTCCGAGACGATCGTCACGCCGTCGAGCCCGCGGAAGCGGTCGAGGATCGCCCGCTCCGCCGCCGCGTCGATCGCCGTCGTCTCGTCCCCGCCCTCGCCCGCGCCGACGACGGGCTCGCGCTCGGTCCGGGTGGGCAGGTCGGCCAGTACGCCGCGCACGTCCTCGACCGAGGCGCGGCAGAGCGCGAGCCAGTCAGTCAAGCGGATGGAAGAGGAGTCCGGAGACGAGCTTCGGAAAGAAGTAGGTGCTCTTCTGCGGCATCGTCTCGCCGCGTTCGGCGACCGCGCGCACCTGGTCGATCGTCGGCGGCCGGAGCAGGAAGGCGGCGTCGGCGCGGCCGGAATCGACCGCCGCCACCGCCTCCTCCACGCGCGGCGTGTAGCTGACGCCTTCGGGCCCGAAGGACTCGACGAAGGCCGCGTCGAGCTCGGGCTCGTCTCCTTTCAGCACGCGCGCCTCGCCGCCGCGATAGAGCGCGACGGCCGGGCGATCGCGCGGCAGATCGTCGAGCTGCGCGAGCGCGTCACCGACGCTTGCGGTGTCGCCGCCCGTGCCGTTCAGGTCCCGGAGCCGGTCGACGATGCGGTGCGTCGGGAAGATCGTCAGCCCTTCCTGCTGCGTGGGCACGAGCACGGCCAGCAGGAAGGCGCTCTCGGGCGAGCCGTCCTCCTCGTGGAAGGCGAGCGCGGTCTCGTAGCGGTGATGGCCGTCCGCGATCAGCAGCCGCCGGTCGGCGAGCTCGGGCGCCGGGTCGTCCGTCGTCCGCCAGAGCCGCGCGCCCTCGACCTCGACCTCCGGAGGTCGCTCGGGGAGCTCGACCGGCGGCCCGTCGTGGAGGAGGAAGATCGGCTCGAGCTGTGCGCGGACGGCGCGCAGGAGGCGGAGGCGGCCCTCCTTCGGGCCGGGATGCGTACGCTCGTGCGGGAGGACGACTCGGTTCTCGTACGGCTCCGCGCGGAGCGAGGCGACGAGGCCGTTGCGCGTGCGACGCACGCCGTCGGGGCCGACGTACTCCTGCGACAGGATCCACGACGCGGGCTCCTCCTCGCGAACGAGCACGCCGTTTCGCCGCCACTCGGCGAGGTGGCGTCCGGCCTGGTCCTCCGTATCGGGAAGCGTCAGGTGGACAACGTTCCAGGGGCTCCGCGCCAGGTAGCGGTTGCGCTCGTCCGGCGAGATCACGTCGTAGGGCGGCGCGATCAGCCGGTCGAGCGGACCCGCCGTCGCCTCGTCGTAGCGAAGCGCGCGGAACGGCTTGACGACGGCCACCGGCCGACCCTAGCAACGTCCCTTCCGGCCGGGACGCCGCCATGTCCGTCGCTGGACCTAGACTCAGGCCGTGAGCACGCTACACGTCCGGTTTGGACGAAGGGACATTTCCGTCATCGAGCGCCGTCTCCGTACGAGCATCTGACCGTGGGCGCAGCACCCATCGCGCGGCTGGCGGAGGAACGGGTCGTCGAGGGCGTCTACGCGGTCGCCCGCAAGCAACGACTCCGCACGCGTTCGGGCTCCTCCTACCTCGCGCTCGAGCTCGTCGACCCGAGCGGAAGGATCGAGGCGCGGGTCTGGCACGACGTCGACCTGCTCGACGCGCGGTTCGGCGAGGGCGACGCCGTGCGCGTGCTCGGACGCGTGGAGAAGTTCCGGGACCGGCTGCAGCTCGACGTTCGCTCGCTGGAGGCCGCCCCGGAAGCCGACCCGGCCACGCTTTCGCCGGCGCTCCGCCGCGACGCAGACGAGCTGGACGGCTTCCTCGAGTTCCTCGCGGGCGAGCTCTCGCACCCCGGCCTCCGTGCGACCGTCGCTCGCTTCGTCGACGACGAGGAGATCCGCGGGCGGCTGCGCGCGCTCCCGGCCGCGCCGGACGGACACCACGGCTACGCCGGCGGGCTGCTCGAGCACACCGTCGGGGTCGCGACGATCTGTCGCGAGGCCGCGCAGCTGCACCCTCGCCTCCGCTCGGATCTCCTGCTCAGCGCGGCGCTCCTCCACGACCTTGGCCGCACACTCGAGCTCGGGCCCGGCCCGGCCTTCCGGCCGACCGGCGAAGGTCGGCTGCTCGGGCACGTCCAGCTCGGGCTGCGGTTGGTGGAGGCGCGGACGGCGCTCGAGCCCGAGCTGCGGGCCGAGCTCCTGCACGCGATCGCCTCGCACCACGACGCCCGCGGAGCCCAGACGGCGGAGGCCGCGGTGCTCTACCACGCGAACCAGCTCGACGCGGTCGCCGCCACCCGGCCCGTCGAGTAGCCGTGCTCGCAGCGGTCCTCGCCCTCACGGCCGCCGGCTCGTGGGGGGTCGGCGACTTCCTGGGCGGCGTGAGCTCCCGAAGGCTCGGCGCTCTGACCGTGGTCGCCCTCTCCGAGCTCGCGGGGCTCGCCGCGATCGGAGTCGTGCTCGCGCTCAGCCGCCCGGACGCGCCCGGCGCCGGCTCGATTGCCTGGGGCGTGGCGGCTGGCCTCGCCGGCGTGATCGGTCTCGGGTGCCTCTACCGCGGGATGGCGGTGGGAGCGATCGGCGTGGTCGCCCCACTCTCTTCGGCGGCGGCGCTGATACCAGTCGTGGTCGGGATCGCGACGGGCGAGCGGCCGGGAATCGTCCGACTGGCCGGTGTGGCCGTCGAGCTCGTCGGGGTCGTTCTCGCCTCGCGGGAGCCGGCCCCGATCGGTGCGCGTCTCGCCGCAGGCGTGCCCCTGGCGCTCCTCGCCGCGCTCGGCTTCGGACTCTATTTCGTCTTCATCGACCGCGCGACGGAGGGCGGCGCGCTCTGGGCGGTTGCGATATCGCGAGGCGCCGCGTCGCTCCTTGCGCTCACGGCTGCGCTGGGTCTCACCCGCTTGCGCGGAGCCCGCAGCGCGTTGCCGACGCTCGCGGCGGTGGGGCTCTTCGACGTGGGGGCGAACGGGATGCTCGCGCTCGCTCTGCGGCACGGCCTGGTCAGCCTCGTGTCGGTGCTCTCGTCGCTCTACCCGGTCGTCACGCTCCTGCTCGCGCGTACCCTTCTGTCGGAGCGCCTCGCGCGAAGCCAGGCCACCGGAGTCGCGCTCGCGCTCGCCGGCGCCGTGCTGATCTCCGCGGGCTAGACGTTGAAGCGGACGTTCAGGACGTCACCGTCCTGGACCACGTAGGCCTTGCCCTCGAGCCGCTGGACCCCGCGCTTCGAGGCCTCCGCATGCGAGCCGGTCTCCACGAGGTCGCTCCAGCGGATCACCTCGCAGCGAATGAAGCCGCGGGCGATGTCGGAGTGGATCGTCGCTCCGGCGTCGAGCGCGGTCTGCCCGCGGCGGAGCGTCCAGGCGCGGGTTTCCTGCTCGCCGGCGGTGAGGAAGCTGATCAGGTCGAGCGCGACGCCGAGACGCCGGACGACCTCCTCCAGCGCGGAGGAGCCTTCGCGGAACTGGGCCGCGTCCTCGTCGGCCAGCTCCGCGAGCTCGGCCTCGAGCTTCAGGTCGATCCCGCCGGGCCCGTTCTCGACTGCGAGCAGCGGCTTGGTCGTCAGCGGCTCGAGCTCGCCCGGCAGCTCGGCGCCCCAGTCCATCAGCGTCCCGCCCGCGTCGGCGTGCGCGAGGATCCGCTCCAGCTCGACGACCTCCCGCTTGAGCGAAGCCTCACCCGACTTCGCCTGCTTCGTCACGCGCTCGAGCCGCCGCTCGACATGGTCGCGATCGGCGACGAGCAGCTCGAGCTTCAGCGTCTCGAGGTCGGACGCCGGATCGCCGTTCCCGGAGAAGCCGTCGAGAACGACGAGCAGCGCGTCCACCTGCCGCAGATTCCCGAGGAGCGCCGGCCCCGTCCCGGGGACGTCGACGACGCGGATCGCCGCAGGGGTGACCTTCTTCGCCCCGACGACGTTGGCCACGGCGTCGAGCCGCTCGTCCGCGATCAGCGCCATGCCGACGTTCGACCTTCCGGTCGCGCTCGCGTACGCGGTCACATCCGCGCCCGCCTTCGTGAGCGCGTTGAACAGCGTCGTCTTGCCGGCGTTCGGCAGGCCGACGATTCCGATCTCCAGCGCCACTAGCCCGCGGGTGCGATCTGCTTCTGCAGCGAGACGAGCGCGCGATGCTGGAGCGACTTGATCGCGCCCTCGGTCTTTCCCAGGATGGTCGCAACCTCGGCGTTCGGAAAGTTGAAGACGAACTTCAGCGTCAGCACTTGCTGCTGCTCGGGCGAGAGCTCCTCGATCAAGTCCATCATGCTCTGGCGGCCGATCGACTGGAACGCGGCCGACTCCGCGGAGGGCTCCGCGGAGTCGCGCGGCTCCGGCACGTCCTCCTCCGGCTGCCAGCGCCGGTTCGCGCGGAAGTGATCCATCGCCAGGTTGTGCGCGATCCGGAAGAGCCACGCCGAGAACGGCGCCGATTGCCAGCGGAAGCGCTTGATCGACTCCAGCATCTTCAGGAACGTCTGCGTCGTCAGGTCCTCGGCGTCGTGGCGGTTGCCGACGCTCATGTGCAGGTAGCTGTAGATGCGGTCGAAGTGCAGGAGGTAGAGCTCCTCCAGGGCCTCGCGGTCGCCCTGCTGCTGCGCGCGCTCGACCAACCGGCGAACCTGCTGGGTCGAGTCTCGCGCGGGCGAAGCCGCAGCCTCGGTCGCGTCCTCGGCCATCAGGGGCCAGATGCCCCGCGCGGCGCGGGATCTAACCCGGCCCTCACGGGGCGAGCGCGCCGAAGCCGACCTGGCTCGAGCGCGAGAACCGCTTCACGTAGACGACGCGCTGGAGGGCGATCGTGTAGCGGCCGTCCTCGGCGTCGAGCGAAAGCGCCGCGTCGCCGGTGCCCGCGCGGAGCTCGGCCGACCCGAGCGCCAGCTCGAGCGCGTCGGCGCTCTCCGGCGAGACGAGGGCGCCCATGATCTGGCCGCCGTCGAAGGCGACCTCGATCCGCACCCGGTCGGGCCCAGAGCTCAGCTCGGCTCCTGGTCGCCGGAAACCAGCTCGGAGAGGACGCCGTGGACGGAGTCAGGATGGACGAAAGCGACCTCGAGGCCGAACAAGCCCTCACGCGGCTGCGCGTCGATCACGTCCGCGCCCGCGTCCGCCAGGCCAGCGAGCGCAGCGTCGATGTCGGCCACCTCGTAGGCGACATGGTGCATTCCAGGCCCGCGGTTCGCGAGGAAGCGGCCGACCGGCGTGTCGTCGCCGAGCGCTGCGAGCAGCTCCACCCGCCCGGCGCCGAGCTGAAGGGAAGCCGCCTCGACCCCCTGGTCGGGCACGGAGCGCCGGTGCTCGACCTCCCCGCCGAAGAGCCGCTCGTAGGTGGCGACCGCCTCGTCGAGATCCTCGACCGCGACGCCGAGGTGGTGGATACCGCGCGCCTCCATCTGGAGGGCGATGGTACTAGTGGTTCGACCGGTGAGGTCGCCCGGTTTCCGGGTCGTGAGCGCCAAGCCGGAGCTGTCGGCGCACGCAGGCAGGGCCGGAGACCCGGCGGACATCGCGGTCAGGCCACTAGGAGGAATTGGCGAAATGCCGCAATCTAAGTCGCGTTCGCGGTCGCGTCTTCCTCAAGCGCGATAGGTGCGCGCGCTTCGCGTTCAGGCCGCAGGCATCCCTTGAGGTACTTCTCGTCGAGTTCGATGAACCGGTCGCACGTCTTCATGAGTTCGCGTGAGTGGCCCTCGCGGAAGTACGCGTTCTCGACGTGTTTTCCGAGGTCCTTGACCGCCTGGACGGTGTGCTTGAAGTCGCCGTCGCCTGAAACGAGGATCGCCACGTCGTACTGGTCGCGAGCCGCGAAGAAGACCATGTCTGTGGCGAGCTGGGCATCCACACCTTTCTCCTCCCAGCGCCCTTTCGGACGTGGTTCGATGCGTCCAAGCTTCACTTCGAAGTAGTCGGCGTAGTCGAAGCTGGCGAGGAACCGTGCCTGGTTCTCGTGGACCTCCGGGTTCATTTCCTGCGGGACGGTCGCCGCGTAGTAGTAGTTGCGGATCAACTCACGGCCGTCGAGCAGCTTCTTGGCGAGCTTCTGCACGTCCACGCGAAGGCCCGCGCGCTTGCCCCCGTGGTAGAGGTTGCTGCCATCGAAGAAGATGGATGCCCGCGCCATGTGACGATTGTACGCGGTAGACGGCGAAAGGCCCCGTTTCCGGGGCCTTTCGTTCTTTGGACCCATCCCCGGCTACCAGGGATGGGGAGGTAAAAACCGTAGCCGCCGGACTTTTGTATCCGGTAGGCGCGGGACGCTAACACAGATCGGCTAGGCCCGGTGAAATCTTTAGACGAGGGTTCGGTCGGCGCGGTTAGGTTCCTTCTCGCAGCGGCGCGTCGTCCGACGCGCCGACTAAGATTGTACCTGCAAATCGGGAAAAAGAAGGCCCCCGCGAGGTTGCAGCCTCCGGGAGCCGTGACCAAACGAGGTGTCGCTCGCTTGGCAGGTTCGAAGGTACCACGGCGCTCGGTCGCTACCGAGGTCGCCACGATTCTCGACTCACCGGAAGTGGCCGCCCTTGTCGCAGAGTTGGACGCGCTCCGGTGGACGGGTCGGCGTGGATACGGGGCGCGGACGCTGCTCGGCGCTTGCATCGTGAAGGCCCTGTACGCGCTTCCGACGTGGACGCGGGTAACCGACTTGATCGCGGAGCATCCCGGTCTCTCTGACGCGCTCGGCGGCACCCCGTCGCATTGGGCCTGCTACCGCTTCGCCGGGAAGCTCCGCAAGGAACGGGCCGTGCTGGCCGGCTGTCTGGACGCGCTCGCGGCTTCCCTCCGCGAGCATCACCCCGATATGGGCAGCGAGGTCGCTATCGACGCCTCGGATCTTCCCGCCTGGGCGAACGGTCAGCGGTTCCTCTACAACCACGGCCCCGAGCGGCAGGCCTACAGCGACCCGGACGCCTCATGGGGGCACCGCTCCGCCGTCTCGACGCGGAAGGGCGGCGGGTTCTACGGCTACAAGATCCACGCGGCCGTCTGCGCCGTGACGGGCCTGCCGCTCGCGTGGCAGGTTGAGACGGGCCGCCGCAACGAATCGCTGTACGTCGCGCCACTACTGGACGCCGTGCGCGGTCGCGGGTTCCAGCCTGAGACGGTGGCGATGGACAGGGGCTACGACAACAACCGCGTCTACGACGAGTGCCACGCCCGCGGCATCGACCCGGTGATCCCGCTTCGCAAGGGCCGCGTGCAGCCGGAAACGCCGATCAAGCGCGGCACCCCAGAGTGGGCCAACCGCCGCCGCACCTCAGTCGAGCGCGAGTTCGGGCGCTTGAAGCACAGCTACGGCCTCGCGTTCCTCCGCGTTCGTGGGATCGAGCGTGTTCGGCTTCACGCCGATCTTGTGATGCTCGCCCGCCTCTCACAGGCGTTGAGCCGGGCGCGAGCTATACAGCTGGCCGCGTAGCGCCAAACTCGGACTTTCGTAGGGTTCGTGGTCGTACGGGGATTGTGTACCCCTACTGAGGGAGGGTTCAATGCTGCGCATGATCTGCGCCTGTGCTGCGACGGCTGCCGCCTGTTTCGGCGTGAGCGCCACGACAGGCTTCGCGTCTCACGCAGACACGGTGAAGGTAATCAGGGTGGGCGGAGCCGCCTACTTCCCCATAGCGGACGTGTACTGCATCCCCGAGCGTCCGTCAGGAGCGCCGCGTTTTCGAGAGACAGGCGTCGCCTGCTCGTCTGCGCGACACGAATATCAGGGCCTCGGCGTTTGGTTTTCCCCTCGGAGAGTTGTGGTGACCCATCCACCGAACGGCAAGGCCATCTTCACGGCGCGCCGCTGAGGCGACCGGGTTTTGCCAATCGCGTTTCGCCAATCCCTCCTAGTCGGCCGGGAGCGTGACGACCATCGGCATGCCGACGGTCTCGGCCGCGCGCGACTCCGGATCGATGTCGGCGAAGAGCTGGAGCACCTCGTCGCGGACGAGCGTCTCGCGCTCGAGCAGCGCCTGGGTCAGACGATCGAGCGGCGGACGATGCTTCTGGATCAGACGGACAGCCTCGGCGTAGGCACCGTCCGTGAGCCGCGCCTGCTCGTTGTCGCGCACGCGCTTCGTCTCCTCGGACAGTGCGTAGTTGTCGGCGCGGAGCGTGCGTGAGGTGACGATCTCCGACATGCCCCACTCGAACACCATGGAGCGCGCGATCTCGGTCGCCTTCTCCAGGTCGCTGGCGGCTCCGTTCGTGACGCGGCCGAAGACGATCTGCTCCGCGGCGCGGCCGGCGAGGCAGATTTTCATCATGTCCACGAGCTCTTCCTTCGTCTGCATATATCGGTCCTCCGCCGGCAGGTTGAGCGTGTAGCCGAGCGCGGAGCCGCGCGAGACGATCGTGACCTTCTGGATCGGGGACACGTCGCCCATCAGGTAGGACATGAGCGCGTGGCCAGCCTCGTGATAGGCGAGGATCCGCCGTTCCTTGTCGGTCAGCACCTTTCGCTGCTGGAGGCCGGCGACGACCCGCTCGATCGCGCCGTCGAAGTCGGCGTGGGAGACATACTGCGCTTCTCGCCGGCCGGCGAAGATCGCGGCCTCGTTGGCCACGTTGGCGAGGTCCGCTCCGGTCAGCCCGCCGGTCTGGCGCGCGATCAGCGGCAGGTCGACGTCGGCGGCCAGAGGCTTGCCGCGCGTGTGCACCTGGAGGATCGCCTCGCGACCTGCGAGGTCGGGCGGCCCGACGAGCATCTGCCGGTCGAAGCGGCCGGGACGAAGCAGCGCGGGGTCGAGATTCTGGAGCCGGTTCGACGCGCCCATCACGACCACACGGTCGCTCGGAGCAAAGCCGTCCAGCTCGACGAGCAGCTGGTTCAGGGTCTGGTCCTGCTCGCGGTTGAAGCCGTGCCCCGTACGGGCGGCGCCGACGGCGTCGAGCTCGTCGATGAAGACGATCGAGGGCGCGTGCTTGCGCGCCTCCTCGAAGAGCTTGCGGATCCGCGCCGCGCCGAGCCCGGCGAACATCTCCACGAACGCCGAGGCGCTCTGCGAGTAGAACTTCGCTCCGGACTCGTTCGCTGCGGCCTTCGCGAGCAGCGTCTTGCCGGTACCGGGCGGCCCGTAGAGCAGCACGCCCTTGGGCACGTGCGCGCCGAGCCGCTCGAACCGCTTCGGGTAGCGGAGGAAGTCGATGATCTCGAGCAGCTCCTCCTTGGCCTCCTCGGCGCCGGCGATGTCCGTCCAGCCGATCGACGACGCGCCGGCGACCTCGACCGTCTGCGGCTTGACGCGGGGCATCACCTGGAGGATCCGCCAGAAGAGGTACAGCATCAGGGCGTAGAAGACGACGATGAAGAGCGGCCACCACTGCTCGACGAAGACGCGCATTTGGACGAACCAGTGGCCGACCTGCATCGGTCAGCTATCGGCAGGCGCGGCGAGGAGCGTTAGCGGAAGCCGCGGATCGCCTCCGCCGCCGTCGTGAACTCGACTCCTCGCTCCCGCCATGCGGCTGTACAGGTAGCGACCCGGCCTTCGTCGAGGCCGCGCGCGGCGTCCTCCACGAAGCGCACACGTCGGCCGCGATCGGCGAGGCCGCGGATCGCTGCGTCGTCGCAGACGTCCGTGGCGACCCCGAAGAGAACGATCTCGTCCGGGTCGAGGGCCTCCAGCAGCGGCTCGGTGTTGGGGTTCGTGAACACGTCGAAACACTTCTTCAAGAGCAGGAACTCGCGGCCCTCGAGATAGCGCGGCGGAACGGGAGCGAGGGCGAGCGGGATCGGATCGGACTGATCGGTCTCCGGAATCTTGCGCGCGCCCGGCGTCCCGCGCAGGCAGTGGGGCGGATAGGTCCGGCTGAAGTCCGGCTCCTCCGAGAGCTCGGGGTCCGTGAGCTCGTGGTCGTCGGCCGAGGCGACGTGGACGATCCCGGCGTTCCGCGCTGCCTCGACCAGTCGCCCCATCGCCGGCGCCGTCCGCTCCGCCCCCTGGACGTACAGCTTTCCCCCGGGAAGCATGAAGTCGATCTGCGTGTCCACGTCCCAGAGGACGGTCTTCACGTGACGAGCTCCAGCCTCTCGTTCGGGCGGTAGCGACGGCCGACCTTCGCCGCTGGGCGCCCGTCGCTCGTAACGATGTCGGCGGTGAAATCGTTCGAGCCGCGGATCAGCGACGAGCCGACGCCGTAGGAATCGACGGGCACGCGGCGCTGCTCGAACTGCTGGATCTTCTCCACCGTGAACCCCCCGGAGGCGACGATCCGGATGTGCTCGAAGCCGTGCCGGTCGAGCGCCGCGCGGACCTTGCGCACGAGCACCTCGTTCACGCCCCGCGGATCGAAGTCGCCCATCTCGCCCCAGAGCGAGCGGTCGACGAGCTGCTCGGACGTGTCGAGCCGGACACCCCAGAGGCGGCCGCCGAGCGCGTTCGCGACCTCGAGCGAGGTGCGCACCGAGTCGTTCTCGAAATCGACGAGCACGACGACGTTCATGTCGGGCGGCGCCCAGTCCACGAACTTCGTGGCCGCGAGGACCGTATCGCCTCCGTAGGCGCCGATCAGGGCGTGCGGGACGGTGCCGACGCCCTTGCCGCCCCACCACGACGCCTGTGCGTCGGAGGTGACGCCGATATCGACCCCGAGCATCGCGCCCGCGACGTAGGCCGCGTAGCCGTCGCCTGTCTGGACGCGGTGGTGGTCGTGACGGGCGGGCATGAAGATGATCGGCTTTCCGTTCGCGGCCTCGACCACGCGTGCAGTGTTGGTGGTGATCAGCGTGCGGCGGGCGAGGACGCCGAGATAGACGGTCTCGAGCTGGGCGAACGTCGTATAGTCGCCCCCGATAGTCATCACCGTCTCCCATGGCCCGATCCGGTCGCCGTCGTGCAGGGCGTGAACGGTCAGCCCGTCCCAGTGCTCCGAGCAGAGCTTCAGCACCGCGATCGCCTCGTCCACGCCCCCGAGCACGGAACGCTTCCGCTGGAAGACCTGTATCAGGACGTCGGGATGCCGCCCGTCGGCGAGCAGGGTCTCGCGCGTGTGATTGAAGTAGGCGTCGGTGTAGTAGCCCTCGGCCATCCGGTCCGGGAGGTCGAAGGTCTCGGGCGGGAGCCGGCGACCGGTTCGCTCCTCGACGGCCATCTAGCGCTCCAGGGCGAGGCAGGCGGCGAGCGCGGCCTCCGCGACCTCGACCTGGGCCGGTGTCGGCTCCGCGGTCGCGAGCCGATGCTGGAGCTCGTGGCCGGGCTTCGCCAGCGCGCGAGAGAGGCGCGCCTCGGGATTCCGGACCATCCAGCCGAAGATCTCCGTCGACGCGGCGAGCGCGACTACCTGGGCGCCCACACGAGCGTGCGGCCTGATGCGCGCCGGCGCGTGGGCCGCGAGCCTGTTGCCGACGGCGGAGGTCGCGAGCAGCGGCCCGAGCAGATGCGAGCCGCAGCGCTCGTGCTCCTTGGCGCGCTCTTCCCCGTGCTCGTAGCTCCCGATCGAGATGTGCTCTGCGCCGTGGTAGGCCGCAAGCTCGGAGCCGCGCAGAGCGAGCGCCGCCGGCGCGACCGAGAGCACGGCGCCGACAAGCTCCTGCACGGCGGGGCCGACCCTCGAGGAGTCCCGCACGAGCTTGACGACGACCGCGCACCCGAGCATGGTCGCCAGGACGGCCGGGCGCTGGAACGGCAGCTTCGCCTCCGGCAGCCGCCGGCGAATCGCAGGCAGCACCCAGAGCGCTTCCAGGAGACGCGCCGGGCCGCGCAGGAGCGGGCGCTCGATCTCGGCCGCGCGGAGCCGCTTCGGCGCCGAGGCCACCTTCAGCCGGCCGTCGTCCGTGCGGATCGCGCAGACCCAGGACTTCGGCCCATGGACGAGCACGCCGTTCGCGAGCGCCATCCCGCCGAGCCGGATCTTCTCCTCCGCCATGCTCGGAGCGTAGCTAGCCGAGCAGCTCCCGGGCCGCGTGCCGGAAGAAGTCGACCCCGAGCTCGAGGTCGTCCACCGGCACGCGCTCGTCGGCCGAGTGGACGAGCCGCGCCGCGACCTCCGCCTCCATCGCACGGGCGGGGAAGAAGCCGTACGCGACCGTGCCGAACGCCTGTCGCAGCCAATGGCTGTCGGTGAAGCCGGCAACGCAGACCGGCACGGCCTGCGCCCCGGGGTCGACCCGCTCGACGAAGGACGAGACCGCGTCGAAGAGCGGCGTCTCGATCGGGGAGCGCGTCCCCCCATGACCTTCGAGCCACTCGAGGTCGTAGCCGCCGTCCCCCAGCACGCCGCGCAGAATCTCCTCCGCCTCGGCCTGGGTCTGACCCGGCAGGAGTCGGCAATCGACGACGACCTCGCAGACGGCGGGGATCACGTTCCGCTTCCCCGAGGCGGAGACGATCGTCGGCGAGACTGTGAGCGAGAGCAGCGGCTCGAGCATGTCGGCGCCGAAGTCGCTGATCGCCCGCGTGGCCCGAAGGGCTTGCTCCGCGGAGCCCGGTCGCTCGCCGGTCACCGCCTCCACGAGGACGGCCGTCTCCGGTCCGAGCGCGAGCCGCGGGCGGAACTTCCCGAGCTGCTCGATCAGCCGCGCCGCCTTGACGAGCGCGTTGTCGGCGATCCCCGGCATCGAGGCGTGGCCGCTGCGTCCGTGGACGCGCAGGAGGAACGGCGAGCTCATCTTCTCGGCGGTCGAGCAGACCCAGAACGCGCGCCCGCCGAGCTCGAGTCGATCGCCGGCGCCCTCGTTGATCGCGTACTCGCAGCGGACCGCGTCCGCGTGCTCCCGGACGAGCCACTGGAGCCCGAAGTCCGCGCCGACCTCCTCGTCGGCGACCGAGCAGAAGATCAGGTCGCCGGAAGGCTCGAAGCCCTCACGGGCGAGCGAGGCGATCGCGACGGCGCTCGCCGCCACCTGTCCCTTCATGTCCAGCGCGCCGCGGCCCCAGATCTCGCCGTCGCGCAGCTCTCCGCCGAAGGGATCCGCGCTCCACTCCGCCGGATCGGCCAGGACGACGTCCGTGTGAGAGAGGAGCATCAGCCGCGGCCCGCCGCCCTTGCCCGGGATTCGCGCGAGGATGTTCGAACGCTCGGGCGCCTTGCCGATCAGCTCCGACTCGAGTCCGTGGTCGCCGAGGTACTCGCGCAGGTACTCCGCGGCACGCGTCTCGTTCCCGGGCGGGTTGACCGTGTCGATGCGGATGAGCCCCTGGAGGAGCTCTGTCACCTCGTCGCGGAGCGAGATCGTCGCCATTCAGCGCCTCCTTCCCAGGATCAGCAGGTACTCCCGCGGGACCGCGACCCGATCGCCGTCGCGGTAACGCTCGCAGTACCCGACGTAGGCGTCACGGAACCTCCCCCGCGTCTCGTGGTCGAGCGAGGCGACCAGGGCCTTGAACAGCGGCGCGGACGTGGACCAGAGCTCCCAGATCTCCTCGCCCGAGCCGCCCTCGAGCAGCCAGACGCGGGGCTCGGCCTCGATCGCGAACGCTCCGCCGAGCAGCGCCTCCGCGTAGCCGTCGCGGCCCCAGTCGTAGGGCGCAACTCCTTCGGGAGCCTCGAGTCCGAACGAGCCGTACAGCTCCGCGATCTCCGCGTTCGGTCGCCAGGCGGTCAGGCCGAGCCGTCCACGGCAAACGCGGGCGAGCCCCGAGGCGACCGCCTCGTGGTCGGGCGCGAAGATCGCACCGAAGCAGGAGACGACGACCTCGAAGGCGCCGTCTCGATAGGGCAGCGCCTGCGCGTCCCCGATCTCGAACCGGACGGGGAGTTCGCCGGCTTTGGCGCGCGCCTGCTCGACGAGCGCGGGCGCGATGTCGATCCCGGTGACGTCCGCCCCGGCCTGAGCTGCCCGCAGCGCGATCGCGCCCGTGCCCGAGGCGACATCGAGCCACGGCTCGCCCGGCGCCGGCCGGAGCCGATCGACGAGCTCCTCGTGGACTGGAGCCAGCCGGAGCGCGAGCCGCTCGTACTCGGCCGATCCCCAGAGGTCGGCGGCTCGCCCGCACGTCAGTCCCCTGACTAGGCGCCGTGGCCAGGAACGTCGGACTCGACGGCCTCTGCGTCCTTGGCGCGCGCAGTGAGCTCGTTGCGCGCGTGCCAGAGCGCCGGGAAGAAGTTGTGGTGGATCATCTTCCCGAGCACCTCGACGGGCGTGCCCTGCGTGCCGACGACCTGGTCGCCGATGATCCGCGCGACGACCTTGTAGTGGCGGATCCGCCACATCGTGATCCGCTCGTCCCACTCCACGAGCCCCTCGGCGAGCTGATACAGGTCCTCGTGCTCGCGGCCCTGGACGTACACCTCGACGACGTCGAGCCCCGCGCCCGCCAGCGCGGCATCGAACGCCTCGCCGAGTGGCGGCGTGACGCGCCGGACCTCCCTGAAGCCCGGGGAGTCGAAGCCGCTGCCGTGGCCGAGCACGCGCCGGACGAGCTGGTACTCCCAGGGCGACATCTGCTCGAGCATGTCGAGCTGGACGGTGACGAACTGGAGGCACAGGCTCGCGCGCCGAAGCAGTCGCAGCGCCGCGCCGAGCTCGCCCTCCCGGACGTGGCCCGTCGCGGCCTCGACCTCCGAGGTCGCCAGCTTGAGCCAGAGCTCCGACGACTGGTGGACGGTCTGAAAGAGGAGCTCGTCCCGGTGGGTCTGCTCCTCGGGGCTCTTCTGCAGAGCGAGCAGGTCCTCGGTGCGCAGATACCGCTCGTAGTCGCTCGGCGCGTCGCCCGGCAGGATCGGCTCGGAGTAGTCCTCCACGGCCACCCGCGGAGCATACTTCGGTGGCGATGGGCGATCTGTTCAGCGACGCGGCCGACGAGCGGCTTCCCAGCGTCGCGCCGCTCGCGCTGCGGATGCGGCCCGCGAGCCTCGACGAGTTCGTCGGCCAGCGGCACATGCTGGGGGAGGGCTCCGTCCTGCGGACGGCGATCGAGGAGGATCGGATGCCCTCGGCGATCTTCTACGGGCCGCCGGGCAGTGGGAAGACGACGCTCGCGCGGATCGTCGCGGGCGCGACCGGCGCGGAGTTCGAGGAGCTCTCGGCGGTCTCGGCGACGGTCGCCCAGGTGCGCGAGGTTCTCGCGCACGCGCGCGAGCGGCTCGGCGCCACCGGACAGCGGACGATCCTGTTCCTCGACGAGATCCACCGCTTCAACAAGGCGCAGCAGGATGCGCTCCTGCCTGCGGTCGAGGAGGGCGTCGTGACGCTGATCGGGGCGACGACCGAGAACCCGTACTTCGAGGTAAACTCGGCGCTCCTCTCGCGGGCGCAGGTCTACGAGCTCGAGCCGCACGGGGACGAAGACCTGGCCGCGCTCGTTCGCCGCGGCGCACAGGAGCTCGGTGTCGAGGTGCCGGAGCACCTGGTGGACTCGATCGCGGTCCGCGCAGGCGGGGACGCGCGTACGGCTCTGAATGTGCTCGAGCTCGCCCTCCAGACTGTGCAGACCTCCGGCGAGCCGCTCTCGGAGAGCCACGTCGAGGACGCCGCTCGGAAGCGCCCGATCGTCTACGACAAGGGCGCCGAGGCCCACTACGACTTCACGTCCGCGTTCATCAAGTCGATGCGCGGCTCCGATCCCGACGCCGCGGTCTACTACCTCGCCGCGATGCTCGAAGGCGGCGAGGACGCGCGCTTCATCGCGCGGCGGATGGTCGTGCTCGCCTCCGAGGACATCGGCAACGCCGACCCGCGCGCGCTCCTCGTCGCGGTCGCGGCCGCGCAGGCCGTCGAGCACGTCGGCCTCCCCGAGGCGCGCCTGAACCTCGCCCAGGCCGCGATCTACCTCGCACGCGCGCCGAAGTCGAACGCGAGCTACCGGGCGATCGGCGCGGCGGCGAAGGACGTGCAGGAGCTCGGCGCCGCCCGTCCCCCGAAGGCGCTCCGCGACGCGAGCTACCACGGGCGCAAGCTCGGGCACGGCGAGGGCTACGTCTATCCCCACTCCGACCCGGCCGGCTTCGAGGTCGACCACCTCCCGGACGAGCTGAAGGGCCGCACCTACTACGAGCCGTCGGAGTCGGGCGAGGAGGGGAAGGAAGGCTCGTCGGGCTAGTAGTCGGAGCCGCGTCTGATCCGCCCGGCGGCCATCGGACCGAAGCTGCCGCCGAGCGCCTCGTACGCCCGCGCGGCGCGCTCCGTGTCGTACTCGACCCGCCGGAGCTCGAACTCCCCGTCCTCGTCGCTGCGCACGGCGTAGGCGCCACGCGGATCGCCGTCGAGCGGCATCCCGACGCTGCCCGGATTCAGCAGGTCGGTCCCGTTCGGCCCGGGCCGTCGAAACTGGAGATGGCTGTGCCCGAAGACGACCGCCCGGTCGCGGACGCCGTCGAGCTCGCAGCGGTCCTGCAACGAGTAGAGCCAGCCTTCTTCGGCGCCGAGGCCGGAGCCGGTCTCCGGCCGAAGTCGCCGCCCAGGAGGTAGCGATCGGCGCCGGCGGCGTCAGCGTCGGCCAGCACGGCGTCGAGCGCGGCGAGGTTTCCGTGGATGTCGTAGAGGATCGCGAGCATCGCGGGAGTTAAGCAGCGTAGGCTTTCGCCGTGCGGCTGCACGTCCATCGGTGGGGCGATGCGAGCGCATCGCCGATCGTCTGCCTGCACGGGGTGAACGCGCACGGCCGTCGCTTCCGACGCCTCGCCGAGGAGCGGCTTGCCGACCGCTTCCGCATCCTCGCTCCCGACCTCCGCGGACACGGCTGCTCTGGCTGGGACCCGCCGTGGACGATCGCCACGCACGTCCACGACGTGCTCGAGACGCTCGACGACGCGGGGATTCGATCCGCCGCCTGGATCGGCCACTCCTTCGGCGGGCGCCTCCTGCTCGAGACGGCCGCGCTCGAGCCGGCGCGCGTCGAGCGGGCGGTGCTCGTCGATCCGGCGATCCAGCTTCTTCCGCACGTCGGACTCGACTTCGCGGAGCGGGAGCGAGCCGACAGCTCCTTCGGCTCGGCCGAGGAGGCGATCGAGGCGCGGCAGCTCGGCGCCTTCCCGCGCCCGCGCTCGTTCGCGGAGGAGGACGTCGCCGAGCACCTGGTCCAGAGCCGGGACGGTCGCTACCGCTACCGCTACTGCCAGAGCGCGGTCGTCTCGCTCTACGGCGAGATGTGCACCCCGCCGCCGCCGCCCGAGACCCTCGCGGCGAAGACGCTCCTCGTCCACGCGACCGGGTTCGGGCTCGTCCGCGAGGAGCAGATCGAGGCTTACCGCGCGGCCCTCGGCGACCGGCTGACGGTCGTGGACGCCCCGGGAGGCCACCTCGTCTACTGGGACGCCTACGAGCGGCTGGCCGACGCGATCGGCTCGTTCTTAGAGATGGAATCAGAATGAGTTCTGGAGCCTCCTGAAGCAGACGAGGCAGCAGCCGAGAGCGAGGAACGCTTCGTGGATTTCGGCGCGGCGGTCGTAGCGGACGAGCAGCCGCTTGTACTTGTAGAGTCAGGCGAAGGTGCGTTCGACGACCCAGCGGTAGCGGCCGAGGCCCGAGCCGTGGGCGGTTCGGCGGCGGGCGATCTCCGGGGGTGATCCCGCGCTGTCGGAGGAGGCGGCGGTACTTGTCGTGGTCGTAGCCGCGGTCAGCGGTCACCCGGCCTGGTCGCCGTCGCGGCCGTCCGACCAGTCCCCGCACCGCGGGAACCCGGTCGACGAGCGGGATCAGTTGGCTGACGTCGTTGCGGTTGCCGCCGGTGACAGTCCAGGCGAGCGGTTCTCGGAGCCCGGTCGCGTCGACCAGGAGATGGCGCTTTGATCCCTTGCGGCCTCGGTCGACCGAGCTCGGGCCCGTCTCGGAGCCCCCTTTTTCGCCTGCACATGGCTGGAATCAGCGACCGCACGCGACCACTCGAGCTCGCCGGCGGCGCGTAACTCGCCGAGCAGGAGTGCATGCAGCTTCTCCCACACCCCGGCCTGCTGCCACTCGTCGAGGCGGCGGTAGCAGGTCGAGCCGGAGCCGAAGCCGAGCTCAAGCGGCAGGCGCCGCCAGGCGATCCCGGTGTGCCGCACGAAACAAGATCCCCTGCAGCGCCTCCCGATCGGGCCGACGCCTGCGACCGGGAAACGCCGCCGCCGCTCCACCCTCGGCAGCAGCGGCTCAACGCGCGCCCACAACGCGTCGGAGACGACCCACGGAGCAACGGCCATCGGCGCCCCTCCAGGCTTGAGGACAGGTACCGACGGTTTCGCCGCCGCAGCAGAGGTCCCTTCTCGCTTACGAATCAGAAAGAGCAGCGCTCGCGGGCGCGGCCGGCGCCAACGCCCACCAAGACCACGACCTCATTCTGATTCCGTCTCTTAGAGGATTCGCGCGCCTAGGGCGCTCGCAACGAGCTCGACCGCCAGCTTGGCCGTCTCGTTCTCACGGTCGAGGATCGGATTGACCTCGACGACGTCGAGCGACGAGGCGAGACCTGACTCGGCCACGAGCTCGAGCGCCAGGTGAGCCTCGCGGTAGGACAGGCCGCCGCGCACCGGTGTTCCGACACCGGGAGCCACGTCCGGGTCGAGGGCGTCCATGTCGAGGCTGACGTGGACGAATCCCGGGCCGGCGACGTGCGCGAGCGCCTCCCGCACGGCCCGCTCGACGCCGAGCCGGTCGACATCGCTCATCGTGAAGACGCGCGCGTCGAGCTCGCCCAGAAGCGCCCGCTCGCCCTCGTCCAGCGACCGCACGCCCACCAGCGCGATCCGGCCCGGCTGAACCGCCGGGAGTCCCCAGCCGTCCTCCGAGAACTCCGGGCCGCCGCGTCCGATCGCGGCGGCGAGCACCATCCCGTGGATGTTCCCGCTCGGGCTCGTCGCCGGGTTGTTCAGGTCGCCATGGGCGTCGATCCAGAGGACTCCTCCCGGTCCCTGCGTCCGCGCGAGGCCGGCCAGCGAGCCGAGCGCGACCGAATGGTCGCCGCCCAGGACGAGCGATACCGAGCCGCCGCCGACCGCCTGCTCGACGCGCTTGGCGATCAGCTCGCACGTCGCCTTGATCTGCGGGAGGAACCGGGCGCGCTCGTCCCCGACGGCCGTGGCCTCGGCGACCGGGGTCTCCACGTTGCCCCAGTCGGCGCACTCGTAGCCCAGCTCGACGAGGCGCGCCTCGAGCCCGGCGTAGCGGATCGCGGAAGGGCCCATGTCGACGCCGCGGCGGCCGGCGCCCAGGTCGAGCGGAGCCCCGATCACGGCGACGCGCCTCGTTGCCGGTTGCACGGACATGGCCGCCAAGGCTAGCGTTGGGTCGATGACCGCGGCCGTGGTGGGGGGAGGCACGATCCGAGTCCTCCTCGCGGACGACGACGAGCCGTTCCTCGCGGCCCTCTCGCCGCTGATCGAGCGCCAGCCGGAGCTCGCGGTCGTCGGGACGGCCTCGAACGGACTGGCGGCACTCGAGCTGGTGGAGGAGATCCGGCCGGACGCCGTCGTGATCGACCTGCACATGCCGCTCCTCGACGGCGTCACCACGGTCGCGCGATTGCGCCGCGACCATCCGAGCCTCTGCGTGATCGCGCTGACCGGGGACGCCCATCCCGCCCTGCACCGCGCCGTCACGGAGGCCGGCGCCGACGCCGTGCTCGTCAAGGACGAGTTCGTCGACGTGCTCGTCGAACGCCTCTCGGCGGCGCGCGCGACGGTGTAGTCGCCCCGGGACTCGGCGCTACACTGTCGCCCGCGGCGAGGTAGCTCAGCTGGTAGAGCACACGGCTGAAAACCGTGGTGTCGCCGGTTCAAGTCCGGCCCTCGCCACCTCAAAAGGGCCGCTAATCGCCACAAAAGAGAAGGGCGGCCCCCGGATGGAGCGCCCTTCCTGGTACCGGAGTTGGTACCTCGCGACCGTCAGGGCTCGCCGAACATCCGTTCTTCGCTCCGCTCGACGGCGCCCGGAAACGCAACCTGCGCGGCGTGGATGTAGCGCTCCGTGATCGACCCTTGGGAATGGCCGGCACGCATCTGGATGTACGCGGCCGGGTTGCCGCAGGCGGCTTCGATCGTCAGGCTCGTGTGTCGCAGAATGTGCCACGCGCCCGGCTTCGTGATCCCCGCTCTCAGCATCGCCGGCTTCAGGTAGCAGCGATGCAGCTTCCCCGGATCGAGCGGGCTGCCGATCTCAGGGTGGCCGAAGACGGCGTTGTCGTCGTCGTTGTAGCGGCTCACACGCCACTGCTGCTCGAGCGCCCCCGCAACCTTCAAGCCGAACTGGATCGTTCGCCGTCCAGCCTTGCTCTTCGGAGTCGTCTCCTGCCCCCGCCAGAGCGACCGGCGAACGTGCAGACGCCGGTGGATCAGCTCGACGTCCCGCCACTTCAAGCCGAGCAGCTCGCCACGGCGCAGAGCCGTCCCCAAGGCGACGACGACCATCCTGCCGGTCAGGTCGAACCAAGCCGCCTGCTCGGGTGTCGCCGCGAACGCGAGCTCCTTGAACGCGGCGAGCAACGCGGCGACCTCTGCCTCGCTCAGGATCGACGTTTCGGGCTCATCGAGCCGCGGCCCGTCCACGAACTCCACGGGGTTCTCGCGGATCCGCTTCCAACGTTTCGCCGTCGCGAAGACGAGCCCTAGCGTCGCCAGATGATTCCGGACCGTCTTCGTGCTGAGGCCCTCGCCGAGCTTCGCGCCGATGTACGCCTCGATCTGCTCGGCCCCGATCCGCTCGAGCGGCAGCTCGGCGAAAAACGGCAGCGCGTGCTTGTCGAGCGTGTTCGCGTAATCGACCTGGGTCGAAGCCTTCAGATGCCGCGACGGAATCCACACTCGCCGCCACTCCGCCACGAACGCGGCGAACGTCTCCCGCGTCGGCTTCGCCCAGCGCTCCCGCTCCACGCTGTCCAGGCGCTTGCCGAGCTCTCGTTCGGCCCGCTGCCGGCTCCACTGCGGTTCGGGCCCCAGCCGCTGCTTCACCTGCCGGCCGTTCGCATCCTCGAACTTGACGGACCAGACGGTGGCGCGCGCGCCCTCCCGGCGGATCACACAAGCGCCGCTAGGCATCGACGTCCGTCCCCTTCAGGTGCACAAGGGAAAGCCGGACGTTGTCGACTGAGTGGAGCATGGCGGCGATCTCGTCGGCCCACTCGACCAGGCGCTCGCCGTCCATCCGCATGTAATCGCCGGCGACGTGTAGCTGGCCGATCTGCTCGAACGTCGCGTCCTGGCCAGCGACGAGCGGGCCTTCGAGGTACTGATCCACGAACGCCCTGACTTGCCAGACGAGCCGCTCGAGCGTGTCCAGCGGCGACCCGAGCGCGGCTTCAGCCTGATCCCAGCTCGCCCAGCTCGGCAAGACGACGGGGGCGGTTGCAGTCGTGTCAGACACGACAGCTCCTCTCAGCGCAGCGGCCCCCGAGCACGGCGATGATGGCGCCGGCCCGGAGGCCACGCGCAACGTATAACGAGAGCAGGACGGTCGCCATCATCGACCATGCGGCCATTCTTGCAGGTCGCAGCCTCGTTATCAACGGCACTAAATGCCGCGACACGACCATGGCAGGCCACGTCGGCATGTCGTAGCGGATGCCAGAACCGCCCGTCAGCGCCCGCGCCGGTCTGTGAGGGCAGGACCGACACCGGCCGCTAACGCATCCCGACATTGAGCGCACCTTTCGGCTGATGCTTCCGCCACTGCCCCGCCCGCTGCTCGCCGAGCCACTCCAAAACCGCCGGCCACTCGTAGCGCCGGTAACGGCCCAAGGCGAGGCACGGCATCCGGCCGGCCCGTGTTTCCGCCCGCACCCACGATTCGGGCACGCTCAACCGCTCGGCGACCTCGGCGGCGGTGAAGAGCCGATCCGTCACGCCTACTGCACGTCCTCCGGCTCGAGCGAACCGACCGGCGGCTGCAACTCGAGATTTATCCGCGCGAGCGAGAGAACCTCCCGGTCGAACTTGGCTCCGAAGCTCAGGATCCGGCCGAGCGCGGCGAACGCCGGCGACACCAGCGGCCGGTACCGCCAGTTCCGCTGTGCGCCCTCGATGATCGCGAGCATGGCGGAAACGCTTTCCCGCAGCGGCGCCGTCACCGCGAGGAAGTCGTCCAGCGTCAGGAAGCTCGGTTCGTCGCCGCCCGGGTCGCCGCCGTGTTCGGGAACAAACGCGCCGGATAGGTGCTCGCTCGCCCAACGCTCGACGGCGCCCCGATCCCATGCGGGCGATCCGTTGACCTGGTCGACGGGCGTCGGGAAGTCAGCGCGGCGCGAGTAGCCAAGCGCGGTTTTGCGTGTCCGGCCGAGCGCGGCGAACGCCGGCGACACCAGCGGCCGGTACCGCCAGTTCCGCTGT
>JBBSHO010000017.1:0-30175 GCA_038253005.1 Gaiellales bacterium | reverse complement strand
GCTCGGCGCAAGGGGCAATCTAGGGGGTCGCAAGAGGCCGGTCAAGCGGTCGCGAAATGTCTTGGCCGCAATTTGCGGAAGTTTCAATTATCAACATTTCCACAGCGGATTTTGCATTCTGTGGACAAGCCTGTGGATGATTCCCCTCGGTGAGCTGGGGCGACGCGAGCGCCGTCGCGGTAAAGGTGTCGCTGCCCACGGCGATCGAGAGCACACGCCCGCTGATCGAGCCGATCCGGCCGTCGAAGAGAAACTGGCCGACCCACCTCCGGCCGTCCGGCTGCCACTCGATCGCGGCCGCGGCGTAGGCCTCGACCACATGGAGGTGTCCGCGAACGAGCACGGGAGCCGCCGCAGGGGGAACCGGGCTCGAGGGAAAGCCCCCTCGCGTGATCGCAGCCGTGACGAGGCGTCCGCGGCGACCGACGGTCGCGATCCGTAGGAAGGTCGCGCGGGTCGAGCCGACCTGCAAGCCGTAGGCGACAGCAGGCAGCCCGCGCGCGTCGAGCCCGATTCCCGCGAGACCGACCTTCCGGCCGGGGAGCGCCGGCGCCGCTCGGTCGATGCGCCAGCCTCCCGCGAGCCGGCGCACGAGGAGGATCTTGCTCGCGTCCTGCACGAGGACCGAGACGCGTCCACGCCCGTCGACGACGATCCCACCGGCCCGGACGGCGATCCCGACCTCGACCGCCTCGTCCTGCCAGCCGTCGCTCCGTCTCGTCGCGACGTGGAGCTCGCCCGCGGCGACATACGCCACCCGCGGCAATCCGTCCCGGCCGACCGCGAGCACCGCCTCGCTCCGAGCGCTCGTGACGATCTCCGCGCGAGCGGGCGCCGCCGGCAGGAGCGCCACGAGGAAGGAGAGGAGCGCAGCTCCTACTCCGATCTGTCTCGACTTGACATAACGCCTGTTACCGTGCATTGGCCTTCTTGGCCCTTGTCTCCGCCGTTAACACATTCTTCACGGCGCCTGGCACCGGGGTTCGGGGGTTGTCTCGTCTTCCAGGCCTCCGCATCCGAATCACGCCGACGACGCCTTAACAGTGCCTGGCACCGATGATGGCGCGGCGAGTCGGGCCGGGTCGTTCACGGCTCGGCGGCCTTGAGATACCGATCGAACCAGTCCAACAGGATCTCGAACCGCAGCACGCGGTGCGTAGGCGAGCCGCTGCGGGACAGCTCGTGCCCCTCGGCCGGGAAGCGAACGAGCTCGACCTCGCGCTTCAAGAGGCGCAGCGTGATGAACAGATGCTCCGCCTGCTCGATCGCGCACCGGAGATCGTTCTCCGAGTGCATGATCAGGAGCGGCGTCTCGATCTCCCTCGCATAGGTCGCCGGCGAGTGCTCGAGGTAGGCCTCGACGTCGTCGAAGACGAACGCGCCGAACTCGCCGGCGAACGCCCAGAAGAAGTCGCTCGAGCCGAACGCGGACACGAGATGGTTGACGGCCCGCTCCGAGCAGGCGGCCTTGAAGCGCTTGGTGTGCCCGACGATCCACGAGGTCATGTAGCCGCCGTAGGAGCCCCCGAGGACGCCGAGCCTGTCGGGATCGACGAAGTCGAACCGCTCGATCGCCGTGTCCAGCGCGGCCATCAGGTCCTCGTAGTCGCGTGTTCCCCAGCCGGGCCCCTGCCCGTCCGACGGGCCGCGGATCGCTCGACCCCAGTCCTCGCTGTAGCCTGACGAGCCGCGCGGGTTCGCGTAGACGACCGCGTAGCCCGCGCCCGCGAAGACCTGGAACTCGTCGAAGAAGCCGGTGATGTACTGCGTGAAAGGGCCGCCGTGGATCGAGAGGAGGGTCGGATAGGTCTTGCCCTCCTCGAAGCCGGACGGACGGACGATCCACGCGTCGACCTCCGTGCCGTCCTCCGAGACCGCCGTGAAGCGCTCCGCCGCCGTGAGGTCGCGCCCCTCGGCGAATCCCTTCCCGACCTCGGTCAACTGCGTCTCGCCGGCGTAGAGCTCCGAGAGCGAGGTTGGCCGTAGCGCCGTGTGCACGAGCGTCCCGCCCACGAAGTCGTACCCGCCGACGACGAGCTCGCCGCCGAGCAGCGGCTCCGGCGCCTCCGAGCCGTCCACGGCCACCCGGTAGACGTGGATGTTCCCGCCGTCCTCGACACCGAACACGATCCTGCCGCCGTCCCAGATCGGCTCGCGGATGCCCGGATACGGCGTGCACTGGCGGTCGAGGCTCTCCGTCAGCAGGCGCTGCTCGCCTCCGCGCACCGGGATCACGGCGATCTGCCCGTGTCGCGGCCAGTCGTAGGGACCGGGCGTGTAGTGGAAGGCGATCGTCGCGCCGTCGGGGGACCAGATCGGCGCGTCGCAGCCGCCGCTGGAATCGGTCAGCTTCTCTGGGTCGCCGCCGTCGGCGTCGACGAGGAAGACGTCGCTGACGAGGTCGACGTCCCAGTTCTCGCCGCGCGCCGAGACGAATGCAAGCCGTTTCCCGTCGGGCGACCACGCGGGCGAGGAATGCTCGAAGTCCCCGCCCGTGATCTGCTTCGGCTCGTCGGATCCGTCGGCTGGCGTCGAGAACAGCTGCTGGCGCCGATCTCCGATCCAGCCGACGTTGTCGAGCTTGTAGGCGAGTCGCGTGAATCGTCGCGGGCGCCGTTTCTGGTCGTCCTCCTCCTCGTACGCCTCGTCCCGCACGCGGGCGGCGAAGGCGATCCGCGTCCCGTCGGGCGACCAGGCGATCTCGCTCGAATCCTCGTCGAGCTCCGTCAGCTTGACCGACTCGCCGCCCTCGAACGGGATCACGTAGAGCTGGGAGGTCTTGCTCTCGCCACGGCTCGACGTGAAGGCGAGCTTCGAGCCGTCCGGAGACCAGCGCGGCTGCAAGTCGCGCTGCTCCCCGGCCGTGAACTGACGCGGACGGCTCGAGCCGTCGACGGCGGCGAGCCAGATCGCGCTGCGGTACTCCTTTTCCTCCTCGTCGATCCGCCAGACGACGTACGCGACGACCTGCCCGTTCGGGTGCAGACGCGGGTCGGCCGCGCCGGTGAGCTCGTAGACGTCTGCGGGAACCATGCCGGCCACTGCGAGGACGTTAAAGCCTCGGGACCGGGGTTGACGCAGTCCCCGCCGCCTGCGACTGTCGGGTTTGGCTCTTCGGCATGCGCGCAAGGAACCCCAGGGCGGAACAATGACGGTCGAAATCGACACCATCCTCCAGCACGAGGACATTCAGGGGCTGCTCGAGAGCGCCGAGCCGACCGGCTCGGTCCGGCATCCCGACCTCGCCGAGGTCATCGAGGTCCACCAGCTCGACGCGCTCGAGACCGACGCGCTCTTCTCCGAGCTCGAGCGGCGCGGGATCGAGGTCGTCGAGGAGCCGGAGCGCGAGAAGGAGAGGGAACCGGCCCCCGCCCCGCTCCAGACCTCTTACGAGACGACGACCGACGCGCTCCAGTTGTTCCTGCGCGAGGCCGGTCGCCATCCGCTGCTGACCGCGGCGCAGGAAGTCGAGCTCGCGAAGCGGATCGAGCGCGGCGACATGGGCGCAAAGCAGCACATGATCCAGTCGAACCTGCGGCTCGTCGTCTCGATCGCCAAGAACTACCGGAACCAGGGCCTCCCCTTCCTCGACCTGATTCAGGAAGGCACGCTCGGCCTGATCCGCGCCGTCGAGAAGTTCGACTGGCGCCGCGGCTACAAGTTCTCGACCTACGCGACCTGGTGGATCCGCCAGGCGGTCGCGCGGGCGCTCGCCGACAAGGCTCGGACGATCCGGATGCCCGTCCACATCGTGGAGCGGCTGCAGAAGATGAATCGCGCCGAGCGCACGCTCTGGACGCAGCTCGGCCGCGAGCCGACCCTCCCCGAGATCGCGGAGGAGGCGAGCCTTCCGATCCAGCAAGCGCACGAGGTGCGGGCGGCGGCCCGGGCCTCAGCGAGCCTCGACCAGCCGGTCGGCGAGCAGGAGGACGCGGTCTTCGGTGACTTCGTTGCAGGCGACGAGCCGCTGCCCGAGGAGGAGGTCGAGGTCTCGCTCCGCTCCCAGGCGCTCTCGGCGGCGCTCTCCTCGCTGCCGGATCGCGAGCGCCAGGTGCTCGTGCTCCGCTATGGCCTCGACGATGCGGAGCCCAAGACGCTCGAGGAGATCGGCCGCCGGCTCGGGCTGACACGCGAGCGCGTGCGCCAGATCGAGCTGGAGTCGCTGCGCCGCCTCTCGACGGCGCGCGAGATGCAGTCCGTCTCCGCCTAGGCGGAGCGGGCCTCGGCGTCGGCGCCCCGCGCGAGGCTGAGGGCTGAACCGTTGAAGAGCGGTAGTGCGTGCGTCTCGCCCATGCGCCGCACGGCGAGCTCGAAGGCCTCGTCGAGGTGCGGCGGGCGCGTCGGGCGATGGCCGTCGGAGGCGACGATCGCGGCGAGATCACGCTCGACGAGGCTCCAGGCGATCGCCTCCGGCTCCGGGCCGTGACGACCGAGCAGCGACGTGCCGTTCACCTGCAACAGCCAGCCGCGCTCGGCGAGCTCGTCGGCAAGGGCCGGCCGTGCGAGCACGGCTTCGGTGCGTTCCGGATGCGCGATCACGGGCTGCAGGTGCGCGGCCTCGACGTGCTCCGCCAGCGCGACGAGCACGTCGGCGGGCCCCGCGAACGGCACCTCCATCAGGACGCAGGTCGTTCCCTCGAGCAGGTAACGGCTCGGATCCTCCTCGAGCAGCGCGGGATCGGGAGTCAGCTCGTAGCCGAGCCGCAGCTCGAGCACGGCCTCCGCGCGGACACGCTCGAACGCGATGCGGATCTTCGACTCGCGCTCCCGCGTCAACGGCATGTGCGGCCAGACGTGCGGTGTCGCGAAGAGCACACGCGTTCCGTGCCGGGCCGCGCGGCGGCAGAGGGCGGCCCCTTCCTCGACGGTGCCGGCGCCGTCGTCGCCGGAGGGCACGACGTGGCTGTGGCAATCGATGAAGAGGGCGGCCATGCCCCCAAGCTACCCGTTAGCCGCGGAGGTACAACTCGAGGTCGGGCGCGACCGCCCGGAGCTCGCGTAGCGCCCGCGACTCGAGCTGGCGGACGCGCTCACGCGTGATGCCCAGCCCTGCCCCGACCTCCTCGAGCGTCCGCGGCGCCGCGCCGTCGAGCCCGAAGCGCAGCGCGAGCACGTGGCGCATGCGCGGCTTCAAGCGCAGGAGAGCTTCGGCGAGCTCGGCGCCGCGCAACTTCTTCGAGGTGGTCTCGTCCGGGCGGTCCGAGTGGATGTCCTCGATCAGGTCGGCATACATGCTCTCGCCGTCTCCGACGGGTGTCTCGAGGCTGACCGGGTCCTCGACGAGATCGAGCAGCTCCTGGACGCGCCGCTCCGGGAAGCCGCTCTCCTTGGCGAGCTCGGCCTCCGACGGATCGCGGTTCAGCTTCTGCACGAGCACGCGACGAGCGCGCCTCAGGCGCCGCACCTGGTCTGCGACGTGCACGGGCAGCCGAATCGTGCGGCCCTGGTCGGCGAGCGCCCGCGTGACGGACTGACGGATCCACCAAGTCGCATAGGTCGAGAGCTTGTAGCCCAGCTTGTAATCGAATTTCTCCACCGCCCGGATGAGGCCGAGGTTCCCCTCCTGGATCAGGTCCAGGAGCGGGACGCCGGCCTTCGTGTAGTTGCGCGTGATCGACATGACGAGCCGGAGGTTCGACTCGATCAGCTTCCGCTTCGCGCCCTCGTCGCCCAGGTCCTTGCGCCGCGCGAGCTCCCGCTCCTCGGCCGGTGTCAGCAGGCGACCGTCGCCGATTGCGCGGACATAGAGCTTGAGCGGATCCTGCGTCGCCTCGCCCTTGGCCGTGGTGATGGCGGGCGTGGCGGAGTCCTCATCCTCCGTCTCCGCCTCGGTCTCCTCCTCGACCTCTTCCGGGTCGGGCAGGAGCTCCAGGCGAGACTCGACGAGAGGCTCGAGAGGGATCTCGGGGAGCGGCCGCTGCTCCATCACGCAGTGCGTATCGGCGCGCGCCGTAGCTCGCTTGAGCTATCCGTCAACCCTCCATCGAGGGATGAGCCCCGTCCCGTCGAACCCTCGACTAACTTCGGTTCCGGCCGATGCGTCTAGAACCACGTGCGACCGGAGCTGGTCGCTCGTCGTGCGCTATGTGCGGAATCGCCGGATACAGCCTCCATCCCGCCAGCCGGGTCGACCCGACCGTCGCCGCGCGAGCCCTCCTGGCCGGGATCGCCGAGCGCGGCGCGGACGCCGTCGGCTACGCCTACCGCAACGGCTCGCAGCAGGTAAAGGTGCACAAGCAGCGCACAGGCGCAAGCGCTTTGCTCGAGCACGTCGAGGTTCCGGAAGGCACGAGCCTGCTGCTCGTGCACGTGCGCGACTACACGAAGGGCCATCCACGCATCTCGGCGAACAACCACCCCGTCCGCCACGGCGCCGTCGTCGGCATCCACAACGGGATCATCGTCAACGACGACGAGCTCTTCGCCCGACACCGGATCGAGCGGGCCGCGCCGCAGATGACCGTCGACTCCGAGGTGATCTTCGCGCTCGCCGAGCGCTCGCGCGGACGTACGGTCTCGGCGCTCGAGCAACTCCACGGCTCGATGGCCGCCGCGTGGCTCGACGAGGCGCGTCCGGAGCTGCTCGCCGCCCGCGGCATGGGCCGCCCGCTCTGGATCGCCCGCGGCAGACGCGAGCTCTTCTTCGCATCCACGAAGCAGGCGCTCGAGCTCGTCGGGCGCTATACCGGCTCGTCGCTCCGGACGAGCGAGTTGCCGATTGGAACGGTGATCGCCGTCGACGAAGGGCGGATCGTCGCTCGCGAGCGGTTCCGCCCCGACCTCTCCTTCGAGGAAGCGCCCCTCCCCGCAGTGCGCGCGCCGCACGAGGGCCGCTCCTGCCTCGAGCGCCTCGCGGCGCTGCACGCCGCCGCCTAGCTTTCGAGGCTCCCGTCGGAGCCGACCTCGGCTTCCTCCTCGAGGAGACGCTCGCGGATCAGGAACTGGAACGTCGACCACGCCCCGCGCCGAGCGTCGAACATGCGGTAGACCTGCCACTCGGTCAGCAGGCTCTCGTCCTGCTTGCGCGCCTCGGCCCAGTCCGCGAACTTCGGCAGGCGGCGGAGCTTCCGCGCGAGCTCGACGCCCTGGTCAACGGCGCGTTCGAGCCGCTCCTCCCCCACCGGAACGTCGAAACCGGCCTCGCGCAAAGCGCTCGAGAGCGAGCCGAACGTGTGCCAGTAGAGCGACTTCGACGGGATCGAGCCTCTGCGCGCGTCCAGGTCCTTCGCGGTCGGGACGCGGTCGAGCTCTTCCCCGAGGTCACGCAGCACTTGAAGGAGCTCCTCGCGGGTGGCGAAGCGGCGTGGAACGAGACCGGCCTCCCGCTTCGCGCTGTTCCAGCTGCCGAAGTGATCGATCACCGTCTGCGGATGGACGGTCGTCTGCGGATCGGCGGCGAACTCGCGCATCGTCGGCGACCGCGCGAGCCGCTCGGCCGAAGCTCGCAGCTCGCTCAGGATCTGCTCGTCGGAGTAGCGCTTGCGGATCCCGGCCTGGAACGAAGCGAGCGCCTTCGGGTCGATCTTCGAGACCGCCCGATAGCTCTGCTTGGGAGGCATGCCACCAAGAAAGATAGAGCGTTCTGAACGGAACGCAAGTGCAGGCGAGTTGCTAGGCGACGGTTGCGACGGGCCGATCCGCGTCGCTCTCGAGGCTCTCGAGCGGCAGGATCCGCTCCGGGGCGCTCACGCAGCGCGGACAGAACTGGGTCCCCGCAGCACGCCGAAGCTCGGCCAGCGCCTCTGCGGCGGGACGGGCGGCGCGATAGATCCGGGTCGTCAGCATCGAGTCGAGCGCGTCGGCGACGTGGATGATGCGAGCGCCGAGCGGGATCTCCTCGCCTTCGAGGCGATCCGGGTAGCCCGTGCCGTCGAAGCGCTCGTGATGGTGCCGGATCGCCGGGACCGCATCGTTCAGGAAACCGAGACGGTCGATGATGCGGGCGCCCTCGTCGGCGTGGCGCTGCATGAGAGCCCACTCCTCCGGCGTCAGGCTGGCAGGCTTGAGCAGGATCGCATCCGGGATCGCGAGCTTCCCGATGTCGTGGAAGAGCGCCGCGTGGCCGAGGAGGTCGAGCTCGGCCCGGGAGAGGCTGAGCTCGCGTCCGATCGCCAGGGCCAGCTGCTGCACGCGACGAGAGTGTCCCGCGGTGTACGAGTCGCGCGCGTCGACCGTGGCCGAGAGGGACTCCATGGCAGCGGTCGAGCGCTCCCTGAGCAGCTTGTTCGCCTGCTCGAGCGAGACGTTCTGCGTCTGGATCGTCTCCGCAGCTTGGCGCAGCTTCTGGGCGCTGCGTTGCGTGTGCTCGAGGTAGGCCGCCTGGGTCTTCCGCATCAGCAGCAGCGGCACCGCGAAGACGCCGAGCGCGAAGAGGCCGACCGCCGCGTAGGCGAGGGCCATGACGCCGCCGATGAAGCCGTAGACGAGGTAGTGCGGCAGGAGCCAGGCGAAGCGCTCCCTGAAAACGGTCCACCAGCGCTCGTGGCTTGCGAGCGCGGAGACGAGGCTGACGAGGCCCATCTGCACGCCGAAGTAGACGGCTCCCGCACCGAGCCCGAGGATCGCGACGGTCACCCGGTGCGCCGTCCCGCCGCCGACGAGGTCGGCCAGCCTGAAGACGCCGGCCGCCGAGAGCGAGGCCAGGGTGAGCGCACCGATGTTGAAGAGCATGTGGTGCACGGCGGGCCGGCGTGCGCTCCACTCGACGGCGACGATCGTGATCGCGAGCGCGAGCGCGGCGCGAGGCCCGAACAGGGCGGCGGCTCCGAGGCATCCCACGGCGCCGACCGAGATCGAGCCGTCTTCGACCTCGAGCGCGAGCGCCTGGCCGATGCCGACGAGTGCGATGATCGCGATCAGCCCGAGGAGGTCGTGCGAGGTCCAGGTGAAGATCAGTCCGAGCACGCCTCCGCCGACGCCGAGCGTGCTGACGAGCGCGACGACGAGGCTGAGCCGCTTCGAGAGGGACAGGAAGCTCGGTCCCTGAATCGCGTGCGGACGCGGGTGGCGCGGGTCGCTCCGGCGTTCCTGCGCTGGCTTGACCTGGGCCGGGGACGGCAGCGGAGCATGGTGATCCCCGTCCTCGGGCACGGCGACGAGGCGGGCGCCGCGGTCGGCCGGCATCAGCAGGGGCTCGGAGCTCGCGCCGAGCACGCGGTTTCGCCCCTGGAGCTTGGCGCGGTACACGGCGAGGTCGGCCTGATGGATCAGCTCGTTCGCGTCCGACCCGTCCTTCGGGTAGGCGGCGACGCCGATCGAGACCGTCGCGCTGATCGGCTCGCTCGAGGTCTCGACGTCGAACGTCCGCTCGGAAACCGCGCGTCGGATCCGCTCGGCGATCTCGAGCGCCTGTTCGGAAGGGGTCTCGGGAAGAAGGATGGAGAACTCCTCGCCGCCGAAGCGAGCCGGCACGTCGTAGTGACGGAGCTGCGCGCGGAAGACCTCGGCGATCCCCTTCAGGACCGCGTCGCCTGCGAGATGGCCGTAGGAGTTGTTGATGTCCCGGAGCAGGTCGAGGTCGGCCATGATCAGCGATAGCGGCCGCTCGAAGCGCTGGGCGCGGCCGAGCTCCTCCGCCAACGCCGCCGCGAAGTGGCGCGCGTTGAAGAGCCCCGTCTTCGGGTCGACGCGCGCCTCCGCCTGCAGGGCTGGGACGCTCAGCGAGCGATGGATCAGGATCAGGGGCGCGACCGCGAACGGGATCAGCCACCGATCGGTCTGCCAGAACCCGTACGTTGCGACGCCGAGCGCCGCGATCACGAGCTCGGTGGAGAGGTTCTCGGCGTCGAACAGCCCCGTCTCGCGCAGCGTGTGTCCGCGGCCGAAGTGGAGCATCAACGCGAGCAGGAGGTGGTTGAGGCCGACGAAGACGGTGCAGGCGACGACTCCCGCGACCAAGATCCGCAGCGCACCGTTCGAGATCAGGCCAGCATCGAGGATCAGCCGCCGCGCGAAGAACCACGCCGCCATCGAGGAGAGCACGAAGTTGCAGATGTTGAAGCTCTGGATGTACCAGCGGTACCGCATCTTCAGCCACTCCGGCACGTGCTGGACGATTGCCATCAGAGCGACGAGCTCGGGCGGGAGGATCAATGCGCCGGCGATGAGGAAGACGATCGCCGTGTGGTAGGCCTGGTCGCGCGGGGTCCGCACGGTGAAGAGTTGCGCTCCCGCCGCCGCCGAGCCGAGGATCAGGAAGGCGAACCAGTCGTGCGTGCTCTGCAGCCGGCCGAGGAACGGCAGCGTCGCTGCGGCCGTCGCGAGCGCGACGAAGAAGAAGTAGATGCGGGCGTTCGCGGGAAGCGCTTCCTCACGGCCGGCGCCGGGCTCGACCGGGAGCGCGATGTCGGTGGGGGCCGCGCTCACGCGCCCACCCGCCGCTTGGCGGTAATCCCTGGTTCGGAGCCGTCAGCCGTCATCTGATCTCGATCTCCTTGTTCCTCGCGTCGCGCGAGGCCGCAGTCAAGAAGGGAATGAGCGCCGCCGGCCGGCGAGGCCCACCTGTCTGTTCACGACGGAAACTACGATCCGCCCGGGGTCCGGGCATCCCCCTTTCGGGGAACACTCGAACGATTCCCCCGAACGGGTTAGCACGGCCCTACTCCGCCCAGGACGCGTCGGTCAGGACCGCCGCAGCCCCGGCCGCGTTCGCCCACGAGGCCGAGGCGAAGGACGACTCCGCCCACGAGGCCTCCGCCCACGAAGCCCCGGCCCACGAGGCGCCCGCCCAGGACGCGCCGGCCCAGGAGGCGTCCGCGAAGGCGCCCATGTACCACTGCGGATCGGCCTTCGCAGCCTCCGACCAGCTCGCCTCGTCGAAGGCCACGCCCGCCGGAGTTGCGGGATTCACCACGAGGAAGCGCTCGAGGGCGAGATTGGGGTTGGCGCGGACGGGAGGCTTGCGGCCCGCGAGACGTCGACCTCCCCCACGCCGGCCTGCTGGATGCTGGCGGTCGCGATGTGATTGGCCGAGAGCATCAGCGCGCCCTTGACCTGGTCCGGCCCCCAGGTCGGATGCAGGGCGAGGAGCTGAGCTGCGGCGCCCGAGACGGCCGCGGCCGACAGAGAGGTGCCGGAAAGCGTCATGTAGCCCGGCGCGACGACCTTGTCGGGGCGGGTCGTCGGCAGCGTCGCCGCGGACGGTACCGGCCCGACCATCTGACGGCCGGGAGCGACCAGCGTCGGCTCGGAGAAGCCGTCCGCAGTCGTCCCGAACGCCGACCACGAGACGACATCGTCGTCGGAGACGTCAGCCGTATCGTGAACGTCGGCGGCGCCGACGGTGATCACGAACGGATCGTTGGCGGGCGCGAAGTTCATCTTCTGCGGTGTTCCGTCGCCGCCGTTCCCCGCGGAGGTGACGACCGTGATACCGGCCAGCCAGAGCGCCTCGACGGCGTGGTCGAGCGGATCGAACCGGAACGAATTCGCCTTCGAGGACTGGAGCGAGAGATTCACGACCTTGATCCCGTACTTGCTCCTGTTCTGGAGCACCCAGTCGATGCCGGAGATGACGTTGCTCATGTCGGCCGATCCGTCGGCGCCGATCACCCGCACGTCGACGAGGGGTGCGGTCGGCGCGACGCCCGGATAGCTCGTCGCCGCCCCCGCGGCGATCCCTGCGACGAACGTCCCGTGGCCGTAGTCGTCCAGGCTCGACGACTCCTTGCCGAGGTTGACGCGAGCGATCACCCGCGCGCCGAAGTTGGAGGCCTCGCTCGTGTCGATCCCGGAGTCGATCACGGCGATCGCCGGGGTCTGCACGGCGCGCTTGCTCGCATCCCAGAGCCGGTCCGCGCCGATCGCGGACTGCCAGACCTGCTTGGGCGAGAAGCCCGAGGGAGGCAGCGGGTCCTTGACCGTACGGTCGAGGGTGATGTTGCTGATCCCCGGATAGGTGTCGGTCATCCACAGCAGCGCCCAGCCGGGGAGCTTCGCCGGGAAGCCGCTGATCGAGACGAACGGGTCGCCGACCTTCGGCTTGGCGTACTTCGCCGTCGCCGTATCGGCGAGCCCGCTCTGGACGCTGAGCTCGGATGCGTCGCTCTTCGTCTCGACGATCACGTGGAAGACGGCCGTCGGGCTCGCCTGGGCCTGGGCGAGCAGGCTGCCCGCCAGGTAGGTCTTCGAGTTCGTGTAGCCCGAGAACCAGGCGACCGAGGCCGGCGTCGGATCGACGTTCCCGGCGAGGTCGGTCGCGCGAACCCGGAAGGTGTGGAATCCGACCGAGAGACCGCTCAACGTGGCCGTCGCCGCGCCCGAGCAGGGCCCATAGGCCGCGCTGTCGGCGGCGCATTGGAACGTGCTCTGCTCGGTGGCGGAGAATCCGAAGGTCACGTCCCCGAAGACGCTCGAGAAGGCGGCCGGGCCACTCGTGATCGTCGTATCCGGAGGCGTCGTCGTGGGGACCGTGGTCGTCGTCGGCGGCGGCGCGCCGTGTTTCGTCGGGCCGGTCGAGGACGAGGCGCTCGTCGCAGCGGGAATGGAGGTCGAAGGCTTCGAGCCCTTCCCGTCTCCGCCGTTTCCGCGCCCGGCCGTCGCCAGGGTCGGGATCGCGAGCAGTACGCCCACGGCGGCTGCGATCACGAATCCGCGCGACTTCCCGCCCTTGCCCCAGAGCGCGTTCTGCCGTACCTTGCCGCCGATCCCTTCGGACATGTCGGCCCCTTCCCTGTCGACGAGCCGTAGCGCGCCGAGCCACAGTCGCCAGTGCCACAGAAGCCGACCCAACGTAGGGGTCTGCCGGGTGCGCCTCGTCCCCCCGAAGGGGGAGACTCCGCGCGATTTCCCTCGGTCGAGGGATCGGGAGACGGTCTCGTCCGTACTTCCGACGGGGTAGCCTCGCGATGTGCGCGTCCCCCTCCCGCTCTCCGTCGAAGTCGCCGCGGCGCGCGCGGCCGGACAGCTCTCGCGCCTCGCGGGTCGGGGGGGCGGGACAACCGTGCCGGGCAAGCTTCTCTGGAAGCTCGACCCCGGCGCGGTCGACCGGCTCGCGATGCGGCTGCCGCTCGGTTCGGCGCTGATCTCGGCCACGAACGGCAAGACGACGACCGCGGCGATGGCGGCCGAGATCCTGCGCGGCCGCCGCCGGCTCGCGCACAACGGTTCCGGCGCGAACCTCGTCTCCGGGGTCGCTTCGGCGCTGATCGAGGCGAGCCGCGCGGAGCTCGGGCTCTTCGAGGTCGACGAGGCCGCGCTGCCCGAGGTGTCGGGCCGTCTCCGCCCGCGCGCCGTCTGCCTCGGGAACTTGTTTCGCGACCAGCTCGACCGCTACGGCGAGCTCGAGCACGTGGCCGAGGGCTGGCGGCGGGCTGTGCGCGCACTCGGGGCCGAGGCGTCGCTCGTGGTCAACGGAGACGATCCCCAGGTCGGCGATCTCGCGTACGAGCGGCCCGGCTCGATCGCGTTCGGCCTGGACGACCCGCGTCATGCGCGACCGTCGCTCCAACACGCCGCCGACTCCAAGTACTGCGTCCGCTGCGGGACCCTCTACGAGTACGCCGCCGCCTACGTCGGCCACCTCGGCGACTACCGCTGCCCGGCGTGCGGTCACGCGCGGCCGCAGCTGGCCGTTGTCGCCCGCGGTGTCGAGCTGAGCGGCCTCGAGCACGTGTCATTCGACCTCGTAATGCCCGAGGGAACCCGGCCTGTCCGCCTGCGTCTGCCCGGCCTCTACAACGTCTACAACGCGCTCGCCGCCGCCTCGCTGGGGCGCGTGCTCGGCGCCTCGTTCGAGGAGATCGTCATCGGCCTAGAGGGCTTCACCGCCGCATTCGGCCGCTTCGAGCGCATCGAGATCGGCGACCGTCGCATCTTGATGCTGCTGATCAAGAATCCCGCCGGCGCGAACGAAGTGGTCCGGACGATCGTCGACGGCGCGGCTCCGTCGCTCGCGGTCGTCGCCCTGAACGACGGCATCGCGGACGGCCGGGACGTCTCCTGGATCTGGGACGTCGACTTCGAGCCGCTGCTGGACGGCCTCGACCGGCTCGTGGCGTCCGGGGACCGGGCCGCGGAGCTGGCGCTTCGGTTCAAGTACGGCGGCCTCGACGTGAGCGCGATCGAGATCGTCCCATCGCTCGAGCGGGCGCTCGATCGCGGCCTCGAGCTGACGCCACCCGGCGGCGAGCTCGTCCTCCTCCCCACCTACACGGCGATGCTGGCGCTACGGAAGATCGTCGCCGCGCGGGGCTTCGTGCGTCCCTACTGGGAGCGGGCGGCGTGAAGATCCGCGTCGGGCACCTGTACCCGGACTACCTCAACATCTACGCCGACCGGGGGAACATCGCCGTGCTCTCCCGCCGGGCGGCCTGGCGCGGGCACGAGCTCGAGCTGCGCGCGGTGACCGTCGGGGAGACCGTGCGCGCCGGAGCGCACGATCTGCTCTACATCGGCGGCGGCCAGGATCGCGAGCAGGCGCTCGTCGCTCCCGACCTGGCCGGGAAGGGCGAGGACGTGGTCGAGGCGGTCGCGGACGGCGCGGCCCTCCTGGCCGTGTGCGGCGGCTACCAGCTGATGGGACGTGCGTACCGCGACCGTCACGGCGCCGAGCTGCCCGGTGTCGGGCTCTTTCCACTGGAGACGATCGCCGGCGAGCGGCGGATGATCGGCGACGTGCTGCTGGAGTGCGAGCTGGAGCCAGGCCGCACGCGGACGCTCGCCGGCTTCGAGAACCACGCGGGCCGGACGAAGCTCGAGGCCGGAGCCGAACCGCTCGGCCGCGTCGTGTCGGGCTTCGGTAACGACGGGGAGAGCGGCTTCGAGGGCTGTTACGTCCGCCGCGCCGTCGGAACCTACCTGCACGGGCCGTTGCTGCCGCGGAATCCCTGGTTCGCCGACTGGCTCCTGTCGCAGGCGCTGACGCATCGGGCCGGCGAGCCCGTGGAGCTCGAGCCGCTGGCCGACGAGCTGGAGGCGGAAGCCCACGCGGTCTCGGTCCGCCGGGCGGAAGCGCGCGGGGGCCGGTATTAGCAAGCACAGTCTCTGACGCCCGCCCGTCGGGCGCGCTCATCCCGCGCCGGCTTGCTGCCGATAGGAGGGTCATGGCCTATGACGCCGAGACGCGTCCTGGGAGGTGGGTCGCTTCCCAGGCGGCAAGGCGGGAGCGGATGATCTGGCTCGGGCTCGCGATCTTCTTCCTCGTCGCCGGCACGATGCTCGCTCTTGCGATCGGTCATCGCGCCGGCATCGGCGCCTCCGCGGCGTTCCTCGCGCTCGTGCTCGTTGCAAAGCCCCACGCGGCCCGGTACGCCGACAAAGCAGGCGGATGGTTGCGAGGAGCCCGGGCCGAAGAGGCGGTCGGCGGGACGCTGAACGAGCTTCGCCCGCGAGGGCTGGGTGCTGATGCACGACGTCAAGCCGGACGGCGAGGCGAACATCGACCACATCGCGAGCGGCCCGAATGGGGTCTACGTCGTCGAGACGAAGGCGCGGCGCTACGATGCGCAGCACCTCCCCCGCGTGAAGCGTCAGGCCGCGTGGCTGCACGACGAGCTCGGAGCCTGGGTGACGCCGGTCGTCTGCATCCACCGGCGCGGGGGCAAGCCCTTCAGGACGCAGGGCGTCTGGGTCGTGCCGCACTGCGAGTTGCTGAGCTGGCTGGGTGCGCAGAGAAACCGCCCGGCAGCGTTCGAGCGCCTCGCGCGATTCGCAGAGTCGCTCTAGCTCCCCGGGACGGCGATCGGACCGCGCCGAAAGCGCTTCAGGGCGACCAGAGGGCGCCGAGGTAAACGGCGGGATCGCCGGGCTGCCAGCGGCTGAGGAAGCGCTGAATCGGCGGGTGCAGGATCACGTCCTCGAGCTCGTCCGCCGCGAAGAGGCGATGGCCGCGCACGGCTGCGTCCTGCGACGTGACCGTCTCCAGCGAGCGGCCGCCCAGGTCGCCCGCGAAGATGATGTGGACGACGTGCTTCTGGGACAGGCTCCCGGGGGGTGCGATCGAATCGACGAGGGCGACCGGCCCCTCGACCGGCAGCTCGTCGTCGAGGCCCAGCTCCTCGGACAGCTCGCGGTGCAGCGCGTCGACGAGGCTCTCCCCGGAGTCGACGCCGCCGCCCGGCAGCAGCCAGTACTCCTTGCCCGGTTTCTCGTGCCTGCAGAGCAGGACGCGCCCGCGCCGGCGGAGGATCGCGGAGACCCGGATCCGCGGCTCCGGCGCCATCAGGCCGCCGAGGACCCGAAGCCGCGGACGCCGCGCTCGGTCACGGGCAGCTCGGGTACCTCGACGAGCCCGACCTCCGGGACGGCCAGGATCACGAGTTGCGCGATCCGCATCCCGGGCTCGACCCGGAACGGCTCGCGCGCATCGGTGTTCAGCAGCGCGACCTTCAGCTCCCCGCGGTAGCCCGAGTCGACGAGGCCGGGCGTGTTCACGATCGTGATGCCGTTGCGCGCTGCGAGCCCCGAGCGGGGCTGGACGAAGCCGGCGTAGCCCTCCGGGATCGCGACGGCCAAGCCGGTCGAGACGAGGGCTCGCTCCCCGGGGGCCAGCTCGAGCGACTCGCAGGCGGCCAGATCCAGCCCCGCGTCTCCCGCGTACGCATGCGCGGGCAGCACCGCCTCCGCACGGACGCGCTGGATCGGAAGCTCGATCACCGGGACCGTGTCGCCCGCTCGTCGACCCGCGCCTCGGCGACGAGATAGGCGGCGAACCTGCGCAGCTCCCGTCGTGGCAGGCGTGCGCGGACGAGCACGCCGTCGGGGTGGTCCTCCCGTTCCTCGATCGGCGCTCCGAGCTCGTACAGCTCGGCGAGCTTGCCGCCCTCGTCGTACGGGAGGAGCAGCCGCACGGCCTCGAAACGGTCGGCGAACCGCTCGGCGATCCGCTCGCGCAGCGCGTCGAGCCCGTCACCGGTCAGCGCCGAGACCTGCAGCGCGCCAGGGAAGACGTTCGCGAGCCGGCGGCGGCGCAGAGGATCGACCGCGTCGACCTTGTTGACGAGGAGCTCCACGGGCAGGTCGTCCGCGCCGATCTCGCTCAGAACGCGCTCGACCGCCGCGATCTGCTCGTCCAGCCGATCGTCGGGCGCGGAGCCGTCGACGACGTGGAGGACGAGGTCCGCAACGAGGGTCTCCTCGAGCGTCGCAGCGAAGCCTTCGACGAGCTGCGTCGGGAGTCTGCGGATGAACCCCACGGTGTCGGTGACGAGGTATCTCCGCCCGTCATGGTCAAAGCCGCGCGTCGTGGGATCCAGCGTCTCGAACAGGCGGTTGTCGACCGAGACCTCGGCGTCGGTGAGCGCGTTCAGGAGCGTCGACTTGCCCACGTTCGTGTAGCCCGCGAGCGCTACGGTGGGAGTCTCGGCCCTGCGCCGCGCCTTCCGGCGCACATCGCGCTGCTTGCGCAGCTCGCCGAGCCGCCGCCTGAGCACCGTGATCCGCCGCCGCGCGATCCGGCGGTCGGTCTCGAGCTGCGACTCGCCAGGCCCGCGCGTGCCCACCCCGCCGCCGAGGCGCTCGAGGTGCTGCCACATCCCACGCATGCGCGGGAGGTTGTACTCGAGCTGCGCGAGCTCGACCTGGAGCTTGCCCTCGGCGCTGACGGCGTGTTGGGCGAAGATGTCGAGGATCAGCTCGGTGCGGTCGACAACGCGCGCTTGCAAGGCGTCCTCGAGCGTCCGCTGTTGGACCGGGTCGAGCTCGCCGTCCACGAGGAGCACCTCGGCGTCGGACTCCTCGTACGCCCGCTTCAATTCCTCCAGCTTTCCCTTGCCGACGTAGGTGCGGTGCGCGGGCCTAGAGCGATGCTGGACGATCTCGCCGATCGGCCGCACGAGCGCCGTCCGCGCGAGCTCCCGCAGCTCCGTCAGCTCCTCGTCGGCGTCGATGCCCTGCGCCAGCACGGCGACGATCAGCCCGCGCTCGGCCGCGGGCTCCGGCTGGCGAGTGGTCACCGCTTGATTATGCCTTTCCTCCGGCAGAATCCACCATCCAGCCGAGCTCGACGCGTCCGCGCGATCGAGCCCGCTGGCGCCTACGAGGCGCTCGAGCGGTTCCCCGGCGGTAGCGTCTAGATGTGAACCTCTCCCCCGTCCTCGCGGCGACCGGCGACTATCCGTTCGTGAAGCTCGACCAGGCGAAGCGGCGCCTGGCCGCCGAGGGCGTCGAGCTGATCGACTTCGGCAAGGGCGACCCGCGGGAGGCGACCGATCCGCTGATCCGCCGCGCGCTCGTCGAGAGCCTCGAGGAGATCTCGAGCTATCCACTCGCGGAGGGTCTGCCGGAGCTGCGCGAGGCCGTCGCGGCCTGGTGCGGACGGAGGTTCGGCGTCGAGCTCGACCCCGACACGGAGATCGTCCCCACCTACGGGAGCAAGGAGGCGATCTTCAGCCTCGCGCAGGTGGTGATCGACCGCGACGGCGGAAAGAGGCTCGTCGTCACGACCGAGCCCGGCTATCCGGTACCGGATCGCGGCGCGGCCTTCGCGGGCGGCGAGGTCCTGCAGGCGCCGCTACTCGAGGAGAACGGGTTCCTCCCCGACCTGGACGCGCTCGACGCCGACACCTGGGCGAAAACGGCGATCTTCTGGATCAACTACCCGAACAATCCCACGGGCGCGGTGGCGCCTGGCGAGCTCTTCGAGCGGCTGGCCGAGCTCTCGCGAGAGCACGACTTCCTCGTCGCCTCCGACGAGGCCTACACGGAGCTCTGGTTCGACGAGCCGCCGCGCTCGGCGCTCGAGGCGCGCGACAGTGGAAACGTGGCCGTCTTCAACACGCTGAGCAAGCGCTCGTCGATGACGGGCTATCGCTCCGGATTCGTTGCCGCGAGTCCGGAGCTGATTCGGGCACTGAAGCGGTTTCGGCCGACGATCGGCACGGCCCCGCAGGAGTTCGTCCAGCGCGCGTCGGTGGCGGCGTGGAACGACGAGGAGCACGTCGAGCGGACGCGCGCGGTCTACCGGCGGAAGCGCGACGTGCTGCTGCCGGCGCTGGCGCGCAAGGGCGTCCGTCTCGCGGGCAGCGCTGCGACGATGTACCTCTGGCTCGAGGTTCCGGGCGGCGGCTCGTCGGAGGCCTTCGCGGAGGGCCTGCTCGAGCATGGGTTGATCGTCTCTCCCGGCTCGTTCTTCGGCTCGGCGGGCGAGGGCTACTGGCGGATCGCGCTCGTGCCGACGGAGGAGGAGTGCCGGCGCGCGGCGTCGATCTTGGAGGAGGCGCTGTGACTCCCGAGCGCGTCGAGGAGCTCGTGGCCGCGCTCGATCGTGGCGAGACGCGCGTCGCGGAGCCGGACGGCGACGGCTGGCTCGTCGACCCCGAGGCGCAGGAGGCGATCCTCGAGTACTTCCGCCTGCGCCGGCTGGAGCCGCAGGAGGTCGGGCCGTTCGAGTACCACGACAAGATTCCGCTCAAGCGGGGCTACGAGAAGCTGGGCGTACGCGTCGTGCCGCCGGCGGTCGCGCGCTACGGGTCGTTCCTCTCCCCCGGCGTCGTGCTGATGCCGAGCTACGTGAACATCGGCGCGTGGGTCGGCCCGAGGACAATGGTGGACACGTGGGCGACGGTCGGCTCGGGCGCCCAGATCGGCGCCGATGTCCATCTCGCGGGCGGCGTCGGCGTCGGCGGCGTGCTCGAGCCGCCCGGCGCCCGTCCCGTGATCGTCGAGGACGGAGCGTTCATCGGCTCTCGTTGCGTCCTCACCGAAGGTGTGCAGGTGGGAGCCGGGGCGGTGCTCGGCCCGAACGTCTCGCTGACCGCGAGCGTGCCGATCATCGACGTGACGGCGGCAGAGCCGGTGGAGCACCGCGCCCACGTCCCGCCGCGCGCGATCGTCGTTCCGGGGACGAGGCCCAAGGAATTTCCCGCCGGTGCCTACCAGCTCGCGTGCGCGCTGATCGTCGGCTGGCGGAGCGAGGCGACCGATCTGAAGGTGAGCCTGAACGACGCGCTGCGGCAGCACGGCCTCGGCGGCTGAGCCGCCCTGCGCGGAAGCGGCCTCTTTAGAGACCGAACGCCTCGACGAGCTCCAGGCGGCAGATCTCCTGCGCCGGCCCGGTCAGGCGCGCGCGACCTTCAGCGTCGAGCTCGACCAGGAGCTCGCCGCCGGGGAGATGCACGCGCACCGGGCTCTCGCACCAGCCGTTGGCGACGGCGGCCGCGGCGGCCGACACCGAGCTCGTTCCCGAGGAGAGCGTCTCGCCGGCGCCGCGCTCCCAGACGCCGACGGTGAGGTCGTGCGGGCCGTCCACGCGGACGAGCTGGACGTTCGTCCGTTCCGGGAAGCGCGAGTGTCGCTCGACGCGGGGACCGAGGCGTCGAAGCTCCCCCCGCTCCGGCTCGCGACGGATCACCGCGTGCGGGTTCCCCACCGAGACCGGCGTGAACTCGACGCGCTCATCGCCGAGGTCCAGCGTCTCGGCCGCGCCCACCTCCACCCCACCGACGTCGAGCTCGACGGCGCCGCCCGGGTGAACCTGCGCCGACACGTCCCGCGCGCCGACGCGGAGAGCCACCTCTGGCACGCCGCTACGCGCGGAGAGCCACGCGGCGACGATCCGGGCGCCGTTCCCGGACAGCTCCGCCGTCGAGCCGTCGGGATTCCAGATCATCACCTCGGCGCGCGAGCCGTCTGCGGCGAGGATCTCCAGGACGCCGTCCGAGCCGACGCCGTAGTGGTAGTCGCACAGCCGCCGGACACGATCGGGGGTAAGCGGGGACGAGAGCTCAGCCCGCTCGACCAGCAGGTAGTCGTTGCCGAGCGCGTGCCACTTCGAGAATGTCATCTGCCACCTCGCCTGGGGGCCGATCCGCGTTGACGCTGACCAGGCCCGGAATGCGGCGCATCCACTTGCGTTGGTAGGCAGCGTAGCGGCGCGTGCGCAGGATGATCGCGAGCTCGGCCTCCGCTCGCGGTAGCTCGGCCGCCTCGCGCAGGCCGAGTGTCTGGGCGGCGGTGACCGAGACGCCCTCCCCGAGCGCTGCGCGCACCTCTTCCTGCACCCCTGCCACGAACATCGCGCGTGTTCGCGCCTCGATTCGCTCCAAGAGCCGCTCGCGCGGGACGTCGAGGCCGATGACCACCGTCGGGCGCCGGGTGTCGGTCGCCCACAGTCGATCCCGCCACGGGCGTAGCGAGTGGCCGACTTCGGCGAGCTCGAGCGCCCGCACGATGCGCCGCCGGTCGTTCGGGTGGAGGCGCTCGGCGGCTGCGGCGTCGCGTTCCGCGAGCGAGGCGTGCGCCCGCTCCGGGCCGAGCAGGTCGTACAGCCGCTCCCACCTCGCTCGCTGGGCGGGAGCCGGCGCCGGCGGGAGATCGAGCTCCGTGAGCGCGGCCCGGAGATAGAGGCCCGTCCCGCCGACGACGATGGGCGTGCGTCCCGCGCCGAGGATCTCGTCGATCGCCGCGTGCGCGCGACCGGCGTACTCTCCGACAGAGCCCTCATGGTCGAGCGGCCAGATCGCGACGAGTCGGGTTGGCGCGTCCGGTTGCGCGGTGAGGATCGGGAGACCCTGGTACGCCTGCATCGCGTCCGCGGACACGACCTCGCCGTCGATCCTGCGCAGCAACTCTGCGGCGACGGCGGTCTTCCCGGACGCGGTCGGCCCGAAGAGCGCGACGACGCTAGGCGGGCTGCTTGAAGCCATGCTCGGCGTCGCTCGCAGCGCCGTCGGCATCGCCGAGCGTGAACCGCTTCTCCTCCGGATGTGCGGCCCGGCGCTCCTTGAACCAGGCGACCGAGCGCGGGATGCCGTCGTCGAGCGCCACCTGAGGACGGTAGCCCAAGAGGTCGCGAGCCTTGCGCAGGTCGGCGACGTAGTGCGTGACCTCGCCGAGCAGGGAAGGCGCGAACGTCATTGTCGGCTCGACGCCGAGCTCGGTCGCGATCAGCTCGGCCGCGCGCACGAGCGTGTTCCCTTCCCCGAACGCGAGGTTGATCGTCTCGTTCACGACGCGTCCCTCGGCGAGGGCCTCGACCCCTCGCGCGATTCCCTCGACGCAGTCGTCCACATACGTGAAGTCGAGGGTCTTCTCCTCGCCCCCGAAGATCGTGATCGGCTCGCCCGCGCCGATCCGCTCGATGAAGAGCGGAAGGACCCGCACCATCCGCGCGAGATCGCTGTCGTAGCGGCCGTACACGTTCGAGAAGCGGAAGACGAGGTAGCGGAGCCCGTAGCAGCGCGCGTACGAGTAGATCAGCGCCTCGCTCGCGATCTTCGAGGCCGAATACGGCGACTCCGTGTAGGCGAAGTCGGCCGAGGCCTCCGCGTACTCCTCGAAGCGGTGCACGTCGCCGTAGACCTCACGCGTCGACGAGAAGACGAGCGGCGTCTCGGCGTGGCGGCAGTACTCGAGGACGTTGAAGGTCATGATCGCGTTCTCGAGCGCGCGGTGCGGCTGTCGGACGAGTTGGTGCACCTTCGCGTGCGCGGCAAGATGCACGACGAGGTCGATCGGCGGGTACTCGACTCCGCCGATTCCGCCCGGGAAGGCCGGGTAGTGGCCGGAGAGATCCTGCAACAGGTAGCGGAAGTCGTCCGTCCAGGTGTTCAAGCGCTTGTCGACCCCGAAGACGTCGTGGCCGTCCACCTGGAGGCGGAGAGCGAGATTCGTGCCGATCTGGCCGCTCGAGCCGGTGACGAGGACGCGCATCGCCTACGCCGCGACGACTGCGGCCTCGCGCCCACGCAGCGTGGTCGAGCTCGCGCCCTCGATCCGGACCGCGACGAGGTCTCCGGGCTCCGCGCGACCGGTGAAGTTCACGGTCGTGTTCCGGCGCGTCCTGCCTCGAAGGATGTCCGGATCGGTGCGACTGGGGCCCTCGACCAGCACCTCCTCGACCCGGTCGATCCGTTCGCGGTTCCGCTCGGCCGCCACGCGCTGGACGACGCCGATCAGCCGCTCGATCCGGTCGCGCTTGACCGCTTCCGGGACCTGATGTGGAGACGCGGCGGCCTCGGTGCCGTGGCGGGGGGAATAGACGAACGTGAAGGCGTCGTCGAAGCCGACCTGCTCGACGATCGAGACCGTCTCGACGAAGTCGGCCTCGGTCTCGCCCGGGAAGCCGACGATCAGATCGGTCGTGAGCGCGAGATCGGGAATCGCCGCGCGCAAGGCGACGACGAGTCGAAGGTAGCGCTCCCGTCCGTACGTGCGCCGCATCGCCTTCAGGATGCGCGTCGAGCCGGACTGCAGCGGCAAGTGGGCGTGCTCGCAGACGGACGCGCACTCCGCCATCGCCTCGATCACCGGCGCGCGGAAATCCTTCGGGTGCGGGCTCGTGAAGCGAACGCGCTCGATCCCTCCGACCGCGTCGCACGCGCGCAGAAGCTCGCCGAACTCGGTCCGGAGGCGCGGCAGAAGATCCCGGCCCCAGGAGTTCACGTTCTGGCCGAGCAGGGTGATCTCCCGGACGCCGTCGGTCGCCAGGCGCTCGACCTCGGCGAGGATGTCGTCCGGTCTCCGGCTCTGCTCGCGCCCGCGCACGGCCGGAACGATGCAGTAGGAGCACTTCGAGTTGCAGCCCATCGAGATCTGGACCCACGCTTGGAACGGGCGCTTGCGCCGTGCGGGCAGGTCGCCGGCGAACGAGCTCCACTCGGCGAACCGTCCACGTGGCGCCGAGCCCCCCGCGCCGAGCCACTCCCCGAGGTGTGGTATCGAGCCGGGCCCGAAGGCGACGTCCACGTACGGGTAGAGGTCGAAGAGACGATCTCGCTGGGCCTCGGCGTAGCAGCCGCCGACCGCGATCACCTTGTCCGGGTCGCCGCGCTTGAGCGCCGCGGCCTGCGCGAGATGCGCCGCGAACTTCGTATCCGGCTTCTCCCGGATCGTGCAGGTGTTGAAGACGAGGACGTCCGCTTCCTCCTGGGCCGGCGCCTCGCCGAGCCCGAGCTCCTCGAGCATGCCCTTGATCCGCTCGCTGTCATGAGCGTTCATCTGGCACCCGAAGGTGGTGACGTGGTAGCGGCGCATCCGGGCGAAAGCTACCGCTTTCGCCCGGGTCGTCGGGATCGCCGCTTCGCGGAAAACGTGCTCCGGCGGAGCCGGACTGACGCGGGCGGGGACGCGTAGCGCCACCGTTCGCGCTGCGGGACGAACAGCCGGCCGCCGAGACCTGGAGCACGCGGGCTTTGCCCGCGCGCGTTTCCTCGGCGAAGCGGCGATCCATCCCCGGGCGAAAGCGCAGCTTTCGCCCGGCGCCCCTACGCGGCGTGCATCGTGCCGGTGGCGTTTCGCGCGACATCGACGGCGCGGCTCTCGCGGATCACCGTCACCTTCACCTGGCCCGGGTACTCGAGCCGGTCTTCGATCTCGCGGGCGATCTCGTGCGAGAGGAGGACCGCAGTGTCGTCGTCGACCTCGGTCGGGCGGACGATCACGCGGATCTCGCGGCCGGCCTGGAGCGCGTAGACCTTCTCCACGCCGGGCTTCTGCGCAGCCAGCTCCTCGAGCGCCTCCAGCCGCTTGATGTAGTGCTCGAGGCTCTCGCCGCGCGCCCCGGGCCGGGAGGCCGAGATCCCGTCCGCAGAGATCAGCAGCACGGCCTCCACCGTCTGCGGCTCGATCTCGTAGTGGTGCGCCTCGACCGCGTGGACGACGTGCTGGGACTCGCCGTAACGGCGGGCGAGCTGCGAGGAGATCGACGCATGCGAGCCCTCGATCTCATGCGTCATCGCCTTGCCGAGGTCGTGGAGCACGGCCGCGCGCTTCGTGGTCTTGACGCTCGCACCGATCTCCGCGGCCATGATGCCGGCCAGGTGGACGACCTCGAGCGTGTGCTTCAGCACGTTCTGGCCGTAGCTCGTGCGGTAGCGCAGCCGACCGAGGATCTTGACGAGCTCCTCGTGGAAGTCGCCGCAGTTGGCCTCGAAGACGGCCTGCTCGCCCGCGTGGACGATGTGATCGTCGATCTCGGCTTTCGAGGCGTAGTAGGTGTCCTCGATCCGGGCCGGATGGATCCGGCCGTCCTCGATCAGTTTCGCAAGCGTGAGCTTGGCGATCTCCCGGCGGATGCCGTCGAAGGACGAGAGGACGACGGCGTTCGGCGTGTCGTCGATGATGAAGTCGACGCCCGTCAGGTGCTCGAGCGCGCGGATGTTCCGCCCTTCGCGGCCGATGATACGGCCCTTCATGTCGTCGGAGGGGAGTTGGACGACGGATACGGTCGTCTCGGCGGCGTGGCTCGCGGCCACGCGCTGGAGGGCGTCGGCGACGAGATTGCGGGCGCGTCGCTTCGCCTCGGTGCGCGCCTCCTCGTCGAGCTGGCGAACCCGCCGGGCGAGCTCGTGACGGACGAGATCCTCGGAGCGCTCGAGCAGGTGGACCTTCGCCGCGTTGACCGTCATTCCGGAGATCCGTTCGAGCTCGGCCAGCTCGCGGTCCTTCGCCTCTTTGTGCTCCTCCTGGAGCTGCTTGACGTTCGTCTCGCGGTCGACGACGCCCTGCTCGCGGCGGAGGAGCTCCGTGAGCTTGCGCTGGAGATCCTCTTCCCGGGCGAGCATGCGCTCCTCCACATTGACCACGCGAGCGCGGTGCTCGGAGACCTCGCCTTCGATCTCGGCCCTGAGGCGGACGGCGTCTTCGCGGACGTCGATCTCGGCCTCCCGGCGGATCGTCTCCGCCTTGCGCTCCGCGTCGTCGATCAGCTCCCGTCGAAGTTGGCGCGCGGCTCCCAGCCGCGACTTGCCGAGCACACCCACGGCGACGGCAGTGACGATTCCCCCAATGACCAGCCCGATCAGTATCCCGATGGCGATCAGCACGTGAGCAGCTCCCAGGGTCGACTGTCCGCGGCGGCGGCCGCGGGCTCACCCGGCGTCGGACCTGCATGGGAGATCCCGAATCGGTGAAGCTAGCCGACGTGCCGTCGGCCCGTGCAGCGGGTGGCCTAGCGAGCCGCTGGCGCGAGCCTTCGGAGGTCGGGACGCTGGACGAAGGTGGACACGAGCTTCAGAGAGCTTGTTGGATCGATTCGGAAAAAGCCGTTGTGCAGGTAAAACGTCGGATGAAGCCTCTGCATCCTATCGTCACTCAGGTGTCGTCTGCAATCTCGACGCCGAGTGCGGTTTCGATCGCCTCCTCCCCGAACCCCTTGCGCGCGAGGGCCCGCGCCCCGCACAACCCCCCACCGCGCCGGGCGATGACTGCGCGGGCGCGCTCCGCCTCCGGCGTCAGAGCGTCGACCGAGCGTCGACCGAGCTCGGAGTCGATTCCCTGTCGCTCGAGGTCATGGCGGATCGCCGCGTCCCCGTAGCCGCGCGTAGCCAGCGCTTCGGCCCGGGAGCGCGCCGCTCGCTCGTCGTCGAGAAGACCTGCGCGGCTCAACGCTTCGAGCGCCTCCGTGCGAATCGCAGGAGCCACGGCGGCGCGCTCGAGTCGCTCCTCGAGCCGGCGTTGCGACAGATCCCGGTGACGGAGCGCTCGCCCGGCCGCGGCGAGCGCCTGGCTGCGCCGGAGCTCACGGCGGAACTGCCGGAGCGCAGGCCGGTCGAGCTCGCGCCCGACCGCGAAGCCGGAGCGAACGACGACCTCGGCGGGCACCACCCGCCAGAGCTCGCCGTCCAGCTCGACCCGGACCCGGTCTCTCGTTTGGAGCCGCAGCGCCGTGACGGTCGGCACGCCGCCTCCTAGGCGGACGCGGCCTGCTCGGCCTGAGCCTTCGCCACCTTTCCGTTCTGCTCCGGATCGGCCTCGGCGACCCCGGTCGGAAGCAGCCGCGCAGAGACGATCTGGTCTCCGAGCTCGAGCTGGATTCGCGCCAGGATCTGCTGGCACACGTCCGGATGCTCGCGCAGGAACGCGGTCGCGTTCTGCCGGCCCTGACCAAGCCGCTCCTCCTGGAAGCTGAAGTAGGAGCCGGATTTCTGCACGACCTTCCGCTCGAGCGCAGAGTCGAGCACCGTGCCCTCCCAGGAGATCCCGGTGCCGTAGATGATGTCGAACTCGGCCTGCTTGAACGGCGGCGCGACCTTGTTCTTCACCACCTTGACGCGCACGCGGTTGCCGAACGCCTCGACGCCGTCCTTGAGCGTCTCGATCCGCCGGATGTCGAGCCGCACCGACGAGTAGAACTTGAGCGCGCGGCCGCCCGGAGTCGTCTCCGGGTTCCCGAACATGACGCCGATCTTCTCTCGCAACTGGTTCGTGAAGAGACAGATCGTGTCGGTCCGGTTCAGCGTCCCGGCGAGCTTGCGCAGGGCCTGGCTCATCAGCCGCGCCTGCAGGCCGACGTGACTGTCGCCCATCTCGCCCTCGATCTCCGCCTTCGGCGTCAGCGCGGCGACCGAGTCGATCGCCACGACGTCGAGCGCACCCGAGCGAATCAGCAGCTCCGTGATCTCGAGCGCCTGCTCGCCCGTGTCGGGTTGGGAGACGAGGAGGTCGTCGATGTTGACGCCGATCCGCTTCGCGTACGCGGGGTCCATCGAGTGCTCGGCGTCGATGAAGGCGCAGATCCCGCCGCGGCGCTGCGCCTCGGCGATCACGTGGTAGACGAGGGTTGTCTTGCCCGAGGACTCGGGGCCGAAGACCTCGACGATGCGGCCACGCGGGAGCCCGCCGATTCCGAGTGCGAGATCGAGCGCGAGCGATCCCGTCGACACCGCGCCGATCGAAACCGCCGCGCGGTCGTTCATCTTCATGACGGAGCCCTTGCCGAACTGCCGCTCGATCTGTCCGAGCGCAACGTCGAGAGCCTGCTCGCGATCCACTGACATCAACCTCCTAGGGCAAACGATTCGATGACTTCGTACTGCGCCCCAGCGGACCGCAGCACGGAATGGTAGGCAGCCGCATCGGACGGACTGAACCGCCCGAGCGGCGGAACGGGCGGCGAGAGCAGCGGACGCTCGCGGAAACGCAGCACCGTGAGGTGCGGGAGCCAGGGCCGGGGCTCGGGCTCGTAGACGCCGATCCGTGACAGCCGGTCGTGGAGATCCTCCGCCAGGCGCGTCGCCGCGTCGTCGTGGTCGTCGAGCACGAGCATCCCGACGCTGCGCGTCTCGCGGTAGCGCACCGGCTCGAGTCGGATCGGGCCGGCGTCGCGGCTGCGGCGCGCAGCTGCTCGAGGACGGGTTCCACGTCGGCCACGGTACGGCGGCCGAGGAAGGCCAGGGTGACGTGGAGGTTCGACCGCGGGACGACCCGGTCCGGGAGGCGGTCGCGCTGCCAGGTCTCGAGGGCGTCGAGTACGTCGTCGGGCGGGCGGAGAGCGCAGAAGAGGCGAACCGAGTCACGGCCTTCGACGCTAGCGGATGACGTCACACGTCTTCGTGACGACTCTGTGTCAAATGACGCCGGACGAGATGAAGGGCGGTGACGGTCGCGCGGCGGCGGACGCTCTCACGGTCGCCGGGGAACGTCGACTCGACTCCGCGAGCGCCCTCCGGAGCCTCGACGTGCAGATGGACGAGGCCCACCGGCTTCCCCTCGCTGCCGCCTCTCGGCCCGGCCACGCCTGTGACGGACACGGCCACGTCCGCGCCCAGTCGCTTCCGCACCCCCGCGGCCATGGCCGCGGCGGCCTCGGCCGAGACCGCTCCGTGCTCCTGCAGGAGATTCTCCGCGACGCCTAGCTCGCGCGTCTTCACCTCGTTCGAGTAGGCGACGACGCCGCCGAGGAAGACGTCGCTCGCTCCCGGGACGGAGGTCAGCCGCTGCGCCACCATTCCGCCCGTGCAGGACTCCGCAGTCGCCAGCGTCCAGCCTCGGCGCCGGCAGAGGTCGAGAACGAGCGCCTCCACCGGCCGCTCCGCGCGCGTGAACAGAAAGCGTTCGAGCGGCTGGACCAGACGGCCGCCGAGCTCGTCGGCGCGCGCCTGCGCGCCTTGCTCGACGATCAGGTCGACGTGGATCTCGAAGTCCCGCGCGCAGATCGTCGCTTCCACGCCGTCGCCGTCCCCTCCGGCCTCCGCGAGCGCCCTGGCGACTGCGGACTCGCTCGCCCCGAAGAACCGGAGGACCCGTCGCTCCGGTGCTCGCGCCCGCGCCAGCAGGGCCCGGAAGGGGTCTGTCTCGAGCGCACGCGGCCAGAGGCGCTGGAGCTCGCGCGGCGGGCCCGGGAGCACGACGACCACGCAACGCGCAGCCTGCAGCACGAAGCCCGGCGCAGTGCCGGCCAACCCCAGCGAGATCGCCCCCTCCGGCAGGGTCGCCTGCTTGCGGACGCCCTGCTCGAAGTCGGCGTAGGGACGGCCGAGCCGCTCGGCGAACCCGCGCGAGATCTCGCCGATCAGGCGCTGCAACTCCTCGTCCGTGCGCAGGCCGACTCCCGCGGCCCGCGCGACCAGGTCGACGGTGCGGTCGTCGTGGGTCGGCCCGAGGCCGCCGGAGACGAGGCAGAGGTCCGCCTCCAGCCCCAGGCGAAGGGCCGCCTCCAGCTCCTCCTCCCGGTCACCGACGATCTGGATCCGGGCGGGTTCGACCCCCAGCTCGAGCGCGGCGCGGGCGAGGAACGGGCCGTTCAGATCCGCTCGGTCGCCGCGGACGAGCTCGCTCCCCGTGACGACGAGAATCGCCCGCGGGCGAGTCAAGCGCCGGGCGCGACGCGGACCCCGCCCCGCGCCGTCACGACGAAGAGCTGCGAGCCACCGGCTGGAAACCGGACCGGTTTGCCGTTCAGCTTCGCCGTCAGCGCGCTCGGCGATCGGACGTCGACCCAGAGGCGCCGGCCCGCGAAGAGCCGGCTCTGGCCGAGCTGGAGCGTGCCCTGGTACTCGATCGGGCCCGTCGCCGTCCCGAGATGGACCTGAATCCACGTGCTGCCGCCCGAGGCGGTCACCAGGAGGCGCGCAAACGGGATGCGCCTCGTGCGCGGATGGACGGCCGGGGTCGTCGACACGGTTTGACCGAGCCCGGCGATCTGCTGCTTGGCCGGATCGCCGCGCGTCCACGCGACGATCACGAGCGCGGTCACGAGCGCGATTCCGAGCAGAGTCGACAGGACGACACGGGACTGGACACGCGGGCCTCGGGTTCCGACCGTGCTCCGGCGGGGCTGCGCCGGCGCCTCGTCCTCCCCGACGACGTAGCGCGAGCTGAACTCGTCGACGTAGAGCTGGCCGTCGAGGCCGAGGTACTCCGCGTAGTTCCGTAGGAAGCCCTTGACGTAGGTTTGCGCGGGCAGCATCTCGAACTGCTCGTCCTCGAGCGCGCGGAGGTATTTGCCCCGAATCTTGGTCGCCTGCTCGAGCTCGGGAAAGTCGAGTCCCTGGCGCAGACGCGCCTCACGCAGGCTTGT
>JBBSHO010000016.1:0-30943 GCA_038253005.1 Gaiellales bacterium | reverse complement strand
CTCGGCGATCCTCGACCCGTTCACCGAGGCGCCGACGCTCTCGCTCGTGTGCGAGATCGCGGACCCGATCACGAAGGAGCCCTACGGCAAGGACCCGCGCCGGCTCGCCAAGCGGGCCGAGGAGCACCTCCGCTCGACCGGTGTCGCGGACACCTGCTTCGTCGGCCCCGAGTGCGAGTTCTTCGTCCTCGACGAGGTCTCCTACGAGCTCGGCCCGAACCGGTCGCACTACTCGGTCGACTCGGCCGAGGGCCACTGGAACTCGGGCAAGCCCGGGCTCGGCTACACGGTGCGCGAGAAAGAGGGCTACTTCCCGCCCGCCCCGCACGACACGCTGCACGACCTGCGCACGCAGATGGTGCTGACGCTCGAGCGGCTCGGGATCCCGTGCGAGTTCCACCACCACGAGGTCGCCTCCGGCGGCCAGTGCGAGATCGACCTTCGCTTCCAGGCGCTGACCCGGATGGCCGACCAGGTGATGGCTTACAAGTACGTGGTCAAGAACGTTGCCCGAGCCGCCGGCAAGTCGGTGACGTTCATGCCGAAGCCGATCTTCGGCGACAACGGCTCGGGGATGCACTGCCACCAGTCCCTCTGGAAGGAGGGCACGCCGCTGATGGCGGACAAGTCGGGGCCCGCCGGGCTCTCGCAGCTCGCGCGGGCATACGTGGCCGGCCTCCTAGCGCACGCGCCGGCGCTCCTCGCCTTCTGCGCGCCGACGACGAACTCGTACCGCCGGCTGGTGCCGGGCTACGAGGCGCCGGTCAACCTGGCCTACTCGTCCCGCAACCGCTCGGCGTGCATCCGGATCCCGATGTACTCCGACTCCCCGAAGGCGAAGCGGATCGAGTTTCGCTGTCCCGACGCGACGGCGAATCCCTACCTCGCCTTCTCGGCGATGCTGATGGCGGGGCTCGACGGGATCGAGCGCGGGCTCGATCCGGGCGATCCGTGTGACTTCGACCTGTTCGAGGACGACCGCGGGGTCGCGCAGGCGCCGGACTCGCTCGCCGGCGCGCTCGACGCGCTCGAGGCGGATCACGCCTTCCTGACGAAGGGCGGCGTCTTCGGTGACGAGCTGATCCGGACCTGGATCGACTACAAGCGGGAGAACGAGGTCGACGCGGTTCGCCTGCGGCCGCATCCGGCCGAGTTCGCTCTCTACTACGACTGCTGAGGAGGAAGAGACGATGTTGGAGCTCAGCGTCCGGCCTGACGACACGCTTGCGGCGGCGCCTCCCGCCGAGCTCCGGCTCCTCCAGCCTGCGGACTGGCCCGCCGTCGTGGAGATCTACTGGGACGGGATGCGGGACGGGCTCGCGACCTTCGAGACCGAGACGCCGAGCTGGGACGCGTGGGACGCAGGCCACCTCGCAGGGCAGCGGCTCGTTGCCGAGGTGCTCGGCGAGATCGTGGGCTGGGCGGCGCTCTCCGCGGTCTCGCAGCGGCGCTGCTACCTCGGCGTCGCCGACGTCAGCGTCTACGTCGCGCGGGAAGCCCGCGGGCTCGGGGTCGGCCGCCGGCTGCTCGAGGGACTGGTCGCCGGGAGCGAGGCCGCAGGGATCTGGACGATCCAGGCGAGCGTCTTCCCCGAGAACCAAGCGAGCCTTGCGCTCCACGGACGTTGCGGCTTCCGCGTCGTCGGCAGGCGCGAGCGGATCGCACGACGTGACGGCGTCTGGCGGGACACCGTCCTGCTCGAGCGCCGGAGCCGGGCCGTTACGTGATCAAGGTGGAAGCCGTGGTCCTGCGTGAGCGCGTCGAGACGGTGATCGACGCCGTGGAGGACGAGACCGGCCACGTCGGCGTCACGGTCGTCGAGGCGGTCGGGCATGGGCGTGAGCGCGGAATCACGCACGAGTACCGGGGGCGGGTGTTCGAGTCGCGCTTCCTCCCGAAGGCGTTTCTGACCTTCGTCGTCGAAGACGCTCGGGCCGAGGCCGTTGTCGAGGCGATCGCGGATGCGGCGCGGAGCGGAGGCGAGTCGGGGGACGGCCTCGTCTGGACGACACGGATCGGAAACGTCACGCACAACCGAACCGGGCTGCGGCTCGAGCGGGCCGGCGCGCCGTGACGATCCCCGTCGCCAGACCTGTCCCCGAGGGGCATGCCTACTCTCTTAACAGTGCCTGGCACCGTGAGCGCGTCACCGCCGTAAGTACCGGGATCTGCGCCTCTGTGCGTCTTAACAGTGCCTGGCACCGGGTGGAGAGGCTGGCGCCATGAAGACCGGCGACTTGGTCATCGCCGTGAACACCGTCTGGGTCGTGGTCGCGGCGATCCTGGTCATGTTCATGCAGGCCGGGTTCGCCTTCCTCGAGGCCGGGCTCACGCGGATGAAGAACGCGGCGCACATCGCCGGCAAGAACGTCCTGATCTTCGGGATCTGCTCGCTCGTCTACTGGGCCGTAGGCTTCGGGATCGCGTTCGGGGACGGGAACGGCGTCCTCGGCCTGCACGGCTTCTTCCCCTCGGCCGGGTCGATGCTCGCGATCGGAAAGGCGCCGTTCGCGTTCTTCGGGTCGATCCCGGGCGCGAGCGCGTATCTGTTCGAGGTCGTCTTCGCCGGTGTCTCGCTCGCGATCGTCTGGGGCGCGATGGCCGAGCGTGCGAAGCTCTGGGTCTACTTCGCCTTCGGCGTCTGCTTCACGCTCATCTACTCGGTCACGTCGCACTGGATCTGGCACTCCGGCGGCTGGCTCTTCGGCCTCGGGATGCAGGACTTCGCCGGCTCGACGGTCGTCCACTACCAGGGCGCCCTAGCCGCGCTCGCCGGTGCGATCCTGCTCGGGCCGCGAATCGGGAAGTTCGGGCACGACGGTCGCGCGAACCCGATCCCGGGCCACAACATGCCCTACGCGGTGCTCGGGACCCTGATCCTCTGGTTCGGCTGGTTCGGCTTCAACCCCGGCTCGACGCTCGCGGTCGTGACCGGCCATCACCTCGGCTACTTCGGCTACGTCGCGCTGACGACCAACCTCGCGGCGGCGGCGGGTGCGATCGGCGGGATCGGCGCCGCCTGGGTCGTGCTCCGCAAGCCGGACGTCTCGATGATGCTGAACGGCGTGATCGCGGCCCTCGTGGCAGTGACGGCGGCGTCCGGGTTCGTCGCTCCGTGGGCGGCCGCGCTGATCGGCCTCGTCGCCGCGACGATCGCGGTCGTCGCGGTGCCGCTGGTGGAGCGGATCGGGATCGACGACCCGATCGGCGCGGTCGCCGTGCACGGGCTCGCAGGAGTGTGGGGGACGCTCGCGACCGGCGTCTTCGCACTGCCGTCGCTTGCGTCGGACCTCGGCACCGGCGGCGGCGGGCTCCTCTACACCGGCTCCTTCCACCAGCTCGGCGTCCAGGCGCTGGGCCTGCTCGCGGTCGGGGCCTTCACGTTCAGCGCCTCGTTCGGGTGCCTCTGGACGATGAAACGCCTCTGGGGAATCCGGGTCGAGGAGCACGTCGAGATCGCGGGCTTGGACGTCTCCGAGCACGGGATGTGGGGCTATCCCGAGTTCTACATTCCGGTCCCGGGCGGGTACGGAACGGAGACCCACGGCCACCTGCTCGGCCACGGCCACCGGCATCCCGCGGCCGCTTCCGCGTCGCAGCCCGAAGCTGCCTAGACTCGCATCCGGTGCGGTACCAGTTCGTCGACTGCCGCTGGGAGCTCGGCAACCCCGCTCGCGGCCGGCAGCTCTACCTCGCGGGCCACATCCCGGGCGCGAGCTTCCTCGACGTGGACACCGAACTGTCGGCGCCGGCCGGGCTGCGCGGACGGCACCCGCTGCCCGCGGCGGACGACTTCGCCCGCGCGGCCGGACGAGCGGGGGTCGGCGGCGGCGTCTACGCTGTCGCGTACGGTTCGAGCGGGGGCGCCGAGCGCCTCTGGTGGCTGCTACGCCACTTCGGCCATGACGCCTGCGCCGTGCTCGACCTCGAGGCGTGGCGCGGGTCGCTCGTCGCCGGCGAGGAGCCGGTCGAGCCGGCGACCTTCCACGCGCGGCAGCGTCGGGGCGACACGATCGAGGCGGACGAGCTCGCGGCCCGGCGGGAAGAGCTCGTGATCGTCGACGCGCGCCTCCCGCCGCGGTTCCGGGGCGAGCCGAGCCCGATCGACCGGAAGCCGGGCCGCGTACCCGGAGCCCGCAACGCGCCATGGAACGAGCCGCTGCCGGAGCTTCCCGAAGGCGAGGTCGTCGCCTACTGCGGCTCCGGAGTCACGGCCTGCGTCGTCCTCCACCGCTTGGCGCTCGAAGGCCGCGAGGGCCGGCTCTACCCGGGCTCGTGGAGCGAGTGGGAGACCCTCGAGCTGCCGATGGAGGGCGGCCGGGACTAGGCTGCGGGCGCGGCCGCGGCGGCTTCGAGCTCGCTCAGGTACGGCCGCCAGCCGCTCGGGATCTTCGGTGCGGCCAGGCGAATGAACAGCACCGGCGCAGGCGCCCTTGGCTTCCTCCGCAGCTTCAGGCCGCTCTCCTCCAGCAGGCGGTTGCCCTTCTGAAGGTTGCACGGCGCGCACGAGGTGACGACGTTCTCCCACACGGAATCGCCCCCGCGCGAGCGCGGCACGACGTGGTCGAGCGTCAGGCGGCCGCCTGTCGTGCCGCAGTAGACGCAGCGCCAGCCGTCACGGGCGAAAAGCGCGCGGCGGGAGATCTTCCGCTGGATCGAGCGCGGGACGCGCACGTACGTGACGAGCCGGATGACGTGCGGCCACGGATAGGTGCTCGTGGCGGAATGGAGAGGGTTTGCGAGCTTCTCGATCACCTCCGCCTTGCCCTTGAAGACGAGCACGTGCGCACGCCGAACCGAGCACACGTTCAGCGGCTCGTAGCTCGCGTTCAGGACGAGAACTTGCTGCACCTTGCGCAGAATCTAGCAACGAGCGCAGCTTTCAACGGGCCATGGCCCGTTCCACCGCCTCCTGCTCTTCCGGCGACAGGGCGACCGACGCTCGCCCGCGGTCGAGCTCCTTCATGTAGATCCGGGCATAGTCGCGGCCCTGGATCGCGGTGACGACGACGCCCGTTCTGGCCGCGTCCAGGAGGGCCACCGTCGCGGACTGGCGCCCGCCCGTCCCCTGATAGGCGTCGTAACGGACGAGCGCCGTCTTCGACAGGGACGCGTCCACGCGGCGGTCGACGCGCGCGAGGCCGGCGGCGATCTCGTCCACCGCGCGGTGCAGGTCGTCGATCCTCGCCTGGAGGGAGACGGCGAAGTCGACCAGGTCCTCCTTGCCGCCGCCGAGCAGGACGAGCTGGGCCGTCCGCACCGCGCGGAGCTTCCACCATGCCATGACCGCGACCACGAGCGCGGCGAACGCGAGCGCCGCCGCGCCGATCGCGATCCACTCGGCGGTCGAGAGGCCCATCTACCCGAACGAGAAGATGACCTTGTACTCCGCCGAGTTGTTGCCGATCGTCTTCTCACCGGGTACCGGCTGCACGTCGACCTTCACCGTCGTCGGTACCCCGAACGGGAGCTTGCCGAGATTCTTGAAGGTCAGCATCTTCGTCTCGCCCGCGTTGATCGTCGCGATCGTCTGGTGCTGGACGATCGGGGCCGGATTCTTCTGGATCGTAAGCGTCACGCGGACGCCGAACTCCTCGGACTGGCCCGAGTCCATCACTGCGACCTCGAACGCGAGGTCGGTCGAGGCGGTGATCGTGGCCTCGCTCGAGGTAGAGAGCTGCGTGCCGTCCGGAAGGGCCTTCACGGAGACGAGCGCGCTGCCGTGGCTGCCGCTGGGCGTGCCGCCGGTCGCCGCGCCGTGGATGCGCCGCCAGACGTCCGTCAGCGACTGCGTGCTCGCGATGTCTGGGGTCGGAAGGATGTTCGAGTCGGGAACGACGACGTTGTGGACGCCCTGGTTTTGGAGCTCCCGGACGGTCGCCTCCATGAAGTAGAAGTCCCAGTTCACGTCACTCGCGACGAGCAGCTGCGCCTGAGCGGAGAGTTGGCGGCCGGCGGCTGTCGCGTCCTTGGCGGTGGTGGTGCGGCGGAACGCGTCGGCCAGCCGACTGAGTGCGCTCGCACGGAGGTCGAGCGCCTCGATCAAGTGATCGTGCTCGACGCGGAGCGGGCCGGGCGGGCCGATGCCGCGCGCCTGGGCGGCCTCCTGCTGCTCCTGCGCCGCGAGGCCGCTGATCGCCGACTCGAGGCTGGCTTCCTTGACCCCGGTCGCGGTCAGCTTCGTGTTCAGCTCCCGGCCGATCTGCGCCGACCGGCTCGCGATCCCGCTCACCTTCTGCAGGTAGCTCGCGTAGGTGTCGTGCTTGGTGCTCGACGCGCAGCCGCGGACGAGGACGACGAAGAGAACGGCCGCGAGGATCAGGAACGCGATCAGGCCCGCGAGTCGCAGCATCGGGATCAGGCCCGCAGGCGGGCGCACGGGACGGCGTGGGCCGCCAGGCCCGCTCGGCCTCGACCGGCGCGGGAGGCGGCGCCGCTCTGTCGCCTCCTCCGTCTCGGGCTCGTCGAAGAAGTCGAACTCGATGTCGTTGTCGCGCTCGGTCATGGCGTGTCCCAGCCGAAGCCATGGTCACTCTAACTGGGTCCCCGGCCGGAAAAGGAATCTCCGGCGCTCTCGCCAACCCTGGAGCACTCATGTCGAACGCCGCCCTAGCGCCCAGCGAGCTCGTCCTCGGCCGCTATCGCCCGCTGCGCCCGCTCGGGAGCGGCGGCTCGGGCTCGGTCTGGCTCGCACGGGACGAGTCGAACGGCCTCGACGTCGCGTTGAAGATCATCCCGCGCGAGGGAAAGGCGGCTTCCCGGGCCGAGCGCGAGGCGGAGGCGGCCGCCCGGCTGCGCCACCGGAGCTGCCAGCGCGCCTACGGATTCGGGCGCGACTCGCGCCACGTCTACATCGCCTACGAGTACACGCCCGGGCGAACCTTTCGGGAAGCGCTCCGCAGCGGCGAGCTCGACGACGCCTCGTCGATCGAGGCGGCCGCGCAGATCCTCGAGGGACTGGCGCACGCGCACGCGCGCGGGATCGTCCACCGCGACGTGAAGCCATCGAACATCCTGCTCGCAGACGGCGAGACCGTCTCCGTCCGCGTGCTCGACTTCGGGCTCGCTCAGATCCCGGAGGCCGAGACGCTCACCGCCGTAGGCGACGTGCCCGGGACGCTCGCCTACATCGCGCCCGAGCGGCTGGCCGGTGAGCGCGGGAGCCCGGCGGCTGACGTCTGGGCCGTCGGCGTGCTGCTCTGGGAGGCGCTTGCAGGACGGCACCCCTTCTGGCGCGCGTCGCTGCTCGAGACCGCGCGTGCGATCGAGGCCGGTCCGCCGCCGCTCGCGACGCAGCGGCCCGACCTGCCGAGGCCGCTCCTCGCCGCCGTCGACCGCGCGCTCCAGCTCGATCCGAGCCGCCGTCCCTCGGCCGCCGCGCTTGCGCAGGGGCTCCGGCTGAACGCGCGCAAGCGGCGACGGACGCCGAGCGGGCGGGAGCTCGCGCCGCGGCGAGCGCTCGTGCGCTTCGCACCCGGGCTCCTCGCGGGTTCGCTCGCCGGCTGGACGGCGACCGCGCTGCCGTTCTACCCATCGGGCTGGCCCGCCGCGCTGGCCGCGCTGGCCGCGGGGACGGCCTTCACGCGGCCGCGCGCGGGCCTGGCGCTCACGCTCGCGATCCCGGTCCTTCCGCTCGGGAACATGGCCCTGGGCCTCGCCGTCGTCTATGCCGCCGTCGCCGCGGGGCTACTCGCCCTCTCGTGGCACGAGCCGGAGAGCGGCTTCCTGTTCGCCGTCGGCCCCGTGCTCGCACCGCTCCAGGCGCTCGGCCTCCTCCCCCTGGCCGCGCTCGGGATCCGCTCATCGGCGCGCCGCGCTGCACAGGCGCTTCTCGCCGTGCTCGCCGCCGGGGTCGTCGCGGGGGTCAGAGGCGTCTCGCTTCCCTTCGACGGCGCCGCCCCGCCGCACGACCTCGGTCTGGCCGGAAGCTCGCGGCCGTTCACGGTCGCCTCGGTGCTCTGGCACGCTCTCCTCTCGCGCCCGGCCCTCGGGATCGAGGCGCTTGCGCTGGCCGTGGCCGCCGCGCTCCTACCCCACGCGCGCGCCCGCGGGCTGTGGGCGATCGCGGGCCTGGGCGCCGCCGCGCTCGTCGCGACGCTCCTGATCGCGCCGGGAGTGACCCCGGCCCCGGTCGTGCTCGCGGTTTGGGCGACCTGCGTGACGGTTGCCGTGCGTTAGCATCGCCGGCCGGGGGAAACCCCTTGGCGAGATGGTGCTGCGCGCGATCGAGCAGAAGATCGAGTCGCTCTTCGAGGGCGTGTTCGGCCGTGCTTTCAGGACGAACGTCCAGCCGGTCGAGCTCGCGCGGAAGCTGGCGAAGGAGATGGACGACCACCGCACGATCTCCGTGTCGCGCGTCTACGTCCCCAACGAGTACACGATCTATCTCTCGCCCGGCGACCGCGAGCAGTTCGAGGGGTACGAGTCCTCGCTGCAGACCGAGTTGCAGGACTATCTCTCCGAGCACTCGCGGCGCGAGAAGTACGCGCTGCTCTCACCGCCGAGGGTCCTGATGGAGACCGACGCCGACCTCGACGTAGGCGAGTTCGGGATCGCGACGCGCATGGCGCAGCCGGAGAAGGGGCGCCGAGACGAGCTCGAGCCCGCGGGGGACGTCGAGCCGGGGGCGACGATGATCTACAAGCCGAAGACGCCCGTTCCCACCCAGGCTGCGTCCCCGGTCGAGCTCGGACTGGAGCAGGAGCATGTCACGCTCGGCTACGACGGCTCGCGCCACGAGGTCCGCAAGCGCCGCGTCGTGATCGGGCGCTCGCGCGACTGCGACATCCAGCTCAACGACTCGAACGTCTCTCGTCGTCACGCGGAGCTGCGTCAGGAGGGTGCGTCCTACTGGGTCGTCGACCTCGGCTCGACGAACGGGATGGAGGTCAACGGCAAGCGCGTCAAGCGGGCGAAGCTCGGCGACGGAGATTCCTTCACGCTGGGCTCGACCGAGATCGTGTTTGCGCGGGAGCGCGAATGATCCTCGGCTCGGCGGCGGTCGAGACGGTGCTGCTCGCGCTGAAGATCGGGTTCCTCGTCCTGCTCTACCTCTTCATCTGGCGGATCGTGCGGATGGCGAGCCGTGACCTGCGGCTGCCGCAGGAGAGCTTCATCCTCGCGCCCTCGGGCGGCGGCGGCGTGGCGCCCGCGACGGCGGGGCCGCACAGCGGACGGCTCCTCGTCGTCAAGAGCCCGGATCTGGAGCGCGGCTCCGACTACGAGCTCAACTCCGCGCAGCTCACGATCGGGCGCGGGGGGCAGAACGACATCAGGATCGGGACGGACGAATACGCTTCCGCCCGCCACGCGCGCTTCGAGCCGCGGCAGGACGGCGTCTGGGTGCAGGATCTCGGCTCGACTAACGGGACCTATCTGAACGGGGCGCGCCTCGACCGTCCCCGGCGCCTGACACCGGGCGACATCGTCCGCGTCGGAGAGACCGATCTGGAGTACGAGCCATGACCGCCCTCGGCCACTCCACGGGCGTGACCGACACCGGCCGCAAGCGCCGCCGAAACGAAGACGCCTACGTCTGCGAGCCGCCTCTCTTTGCGGTCGCGGACGGGATGGGCGGGGCGCAGGCCGGCGAGGTCGCGTCGCGCCTGGCCGCGGCCGCACTGAAGGAAACCGCCGTCGAGGCCGGCGGTGAGCAGCGGATCGTCGCTCTGATCCAGGAGGCGAACCGGCGGGTCTACGATCGCAGCACGACCGACCCGAGCGCGTCGGGGATGGGGACGACGATCACGGTCGCCCTCGTCGAAGACGGCCATGTCGCGTTCGGCCATGTGGGTGACTCGCGGGCCTATCTCGTCCGAGACGGCAGTCTCGAGCAGCTCACCGAAGACCACTCGCTCGTCGCCGAGCTGATGCGGAGCGGCAAGCTCTCGCCGGAGGAGGCCGAGACCCATCCGCAGCGCTCGGTGATCACGCGCGCGCTCGGCACGGATCCCGATGTCGACGTCGACCGGTTCACGATCTCCACGCGTGCCGGGGACGTCTTCCTGCTCTGCTCCGACGGGCTCACCTCGATGGTCTCGAACGAGACGATCCTCGACCTCGTCGAGCGTCACCGCGACGACCTGAACGCCGCCGCTCGCGCGCTGGTGAAGGAGGCGAATCGCGGCGGCGGCGAGGACAACATCACCGTGATCGCCTTCGAGATCGCCGACGGGGCCGCTCGCGACGGGAAGACGCGCGAGCAGGTTCTGCCGCGGGAGCCGAGCCGGCCGGCCGAGCCGGACGACGAGGACACGCTGACCGAGGTCGACGCCGTCCCCGCCGTCGACACGATGGTGCTCTCGACCGCTGAGATCGCCGCTGAGGCCCGACGCGCCCGCGCGGCCGAGGCGGCCGCGCCCGAGCCCAGGCACGGGCGCGGCCGCGTCATTGCCCGGCTCGCGCTGGCGCTCCTGCTCGCGGCCACGGCCGCGATCGTGCTCTGGAGCCTACTCCGCTGAGTCCGAGGAACCGGGAGCTGGCGTTCCTCGTCGTGGTCGGCCTCCTGACCGCGATCGGGTTCGCCAGCGTCTACATCGCACGGCAGTCGGTCGTCTCGGCGACCTCCCTGACCTACGCCGGCTTCTTCTTCGGCCTGTACATCGTGGCCCACCTCGTCACGCGCTACGCCGTCCCGTTCGCCGATCCGTACCTGCTCCCGATCGCCGGGCTCTTGACCGCCGTCGGCCTGACGGAGATCTATCGACTGAACCCGAGGGACGCATTCCGCCAAGGCGTTTGGATCGTGATCGCGGTCGCGCTCTTCTCGCTGGCGCTCCTGGCTCTACGCCGGGACTACCGGCGACTCGAGAGCTACAAGTACCTGTTCGGCCTGACCGCGGTCGGGCTCCTCCTGCTCCCGATCCTGCCCGTGGTCGGCACGACCGTGAACGGCTCGAGGCTCTGGGTGCAGGTCGGCCCGCTCCGCTTTCAGCCCGGTGAGCTGGCCAAGATCATGCTGATCGTGTTCCTCGCCGGCTACCTGCGCGAGAAGCGGGAGGTGCTGGCCCAGGGTCGGCTCAAGGACTTCGGGCCGCTGCTCCTGGTCTGGGGGATGGCGATGCTCGTCCTCGTCGAGACGAACGATCTCGGCGGAGGGCTCCTCTACTTCGGGATCTTCCTCGGGATGCTCTACGTCGCGACGGCGCGGATCGCCTACGTCGCCGCCGGAGTCGGCCTCTTCCTCGCCGGCTCGGTCGGCGTCTACCGCGTCACGCAGCACGTCCGCAGTCGCGTAACGATCTGGCTCCATCCGTGGACGTCGAGCCCGGTCTACTGCCCGCTGACCGGGAAGCCGGCGCTCCGGCAGGACTGCGAGAGCTTCCAGCTCGTCAAGTCGCTCTACTCGATCGGCCACGGCCAGTACGGCGGCACGGGCCTCGGCAAGGGCACCTTCACCGACACGACGGGCCACCAGATCATCCCGTACCTGAACACCGACTTCATCTACTCGGCGCTCGCGCAGGAGCTCGGGCTCGTCGGCTCGGCCGCGCTCCTCCTCGTCTACATGGTCTTCGTCCTGCGCGGGATGCGGATTGCGCTCCTGACTCAGGACGGCTTCTCGAAGCTCCTCGCCGTCGGCCTGACCTTCGGGTTCGCGCTCCAGACGTTCATCATCGTCGGCGGGATCCTGCGGCTGATCCCGCTGACCGGGATCACGCTGCCGTTCGTCTCGTATGGAGGATCGAGCGTCGTCGCGAACTTCGTCCTGCTCGCCGGCCTCCTGCTCATCTCCAACCGGGCCAACAGGGAAGCGCTGCGGTGAACAGACAGGTGATCCACGTCGCCGTCGCCGGGCTCGTCCTGCTGATCGCGCTGATCGTCGGGACGACGTACTGGCAGACGTGGGCGACCGCCGGGCTCGCTGACCGTCAGGACAACGAGATCCAGCTCGTCGCGCAGTTCTCGATCAAGCGCGGGAAGATCTATGCGGCCGACGGACGGACGCTGCTCGCAACGAACCGGACGGTCGAGCGCGCCGGGCAGACGCTCTACTTCCGTCGCTACCCGACCGGCCCGCTCTTCTCCGACGTCGTCGGCTACTCGACCCAGTCGCGCAACCAGACCGGAATCGAGCGCTCGTACAACGACTTCCTGACCGGGGCGAACACGAACCTCGGCGCCGTCTTCAGCTCGGCTCTGGGCAAGCTCACCGGGACGACGGTCAAAGGGAACGACGTGGTCCTGACCTTGCGGGCGGCCGCGCAGGCGGTCGCGCTGCGCGGGCTCCAGGGGAAGTGCGGCGCCGTCGTCGCGCTCGAGCCCTCGACGGGGCGGGTGCTCGTGATGGCCTCGAGCCCGACCTACAACGCGAACCTCGTGGAGCACGACTTCAACGCGATCGAGCGCATCCGCTCACCCGGCTGCCGGCCCGCCGCGCCGCTGATCAACCGCGCGACGGCCGACATCGTCCCGCCGGGGTCGACGTTCAAGATGGTCACCGCCGCCGCGGCGCTCGACACCGGTCGCTACACCCCGGACTCGCCCTTCTACGACCCGGGCTACTGCGAGGAGTACGGCAAGCGCGTCCGCAACGCGGGGAATCCCGAGGCGCCCGAGACCTTCGGATCGGTCAACCTGACGACCGGCTTCGAGTTCTCGATCAACTCCGTCTTCTGCAACATCGGGAAGGCGCTTGGCGCCGGAACGATCCTCGGCTACGCGCGACGCTTCGGCTTCTACGCGCTGCCGCCGCTCGAGACGCCCGAGAGCGAGCGCGCGATCAGCGGCCTCTACAACGGGCGTCACCTCTTCGACCCGAAGCATCCCTCGACGCAGGTCGACCCCGGCCGGCTCGCCTTCGGGCAGGAGCGGCTGCTCGTCTCGCCGCTGCAGAACGCGATGGTCGGCGCCGCGATCGCGAACCACGGGATCGTGATGAAGCCGTTTCTCGTCGAGCGCGTGCAGTCGGCGGGCGGGAAGACGGTCGCGACGACGAAGCCGGACAAGCTCGGGCGCGCGATCAAGCCCGGGACAGCCTCCGAGCTGACCGCGATGATGATCGCGGCCGTCCGGGGCGGTACCGGGACCGCCGCTCAGATTCCGGGCGTTCAGGTGGCCGGGAAGACCGGCACGGCCGAGACCGGCGTGCTCGGCGTGAACACGACGTGGTTTGTCTCCTTTGCTCCGGCGGATGCGCCACGTATAGCCGTGGCCGTGATGGTGGAGAACCAGCGCGGCGGCTTCGGCGGCAAGGTGGCGGCGCCGATCGCCAAGCAGGTGATGGAGGCGCTGCTCCGCTAGGGGCGAATGCCTCCCCTGACAGCCATGGCCGTCTCCGACACCATGATCAACACGCTCTTCGACCGCCGGTACCGGATCGTCCGCAAGCTCGGGGCCGGCGGGATGGCGAACGTCTACCTGGCCGAGGACCAGGAGCTCGGTCGGCGGGTCGCGATCAAGATCCTGAACGACCGGCACGCGAACGACGACCAGTTCGTCGAGCGCTTCCGCCGCGAGGCGAAGAACGCCGCCGGGCTCTCCCACCCGAACATCGTCTCCGTCTACGACCGCGGCGAGGCCGAGGGGACCTACTACATCGCGATGGAGTACCTCGACGGGAGATCGCTCAAGGAGCTGATCGTCTCCCGCGGGCCGGCGCCCGTACCGGTCGCGATCGACTACGCGCGGCAGATCCTCGGCGCCCTGCGCTTCGCTCACCGGAACGGGATCGTCCACCGCGACATCAAGCCGCACAACGTCCTCGTCGACTCCGAGGGTCGCCTGAAGGTGACGGATTTCGGGATCGCGCGCGCGGGCGCGAGCCAGATGACCGAGGCGGGCTCGATCATCGGGACCGCGCAGTACCTCTCGCCGGAGCAGGCACGGGGCGCGCCTGTCGACCAGACCTCCGATCTCTACTCGGTCGGCGTGGTGCTGTACGAGCTGCTGACCGGGGCCGTGCCGTTCACGGGCGACACGCCGGTCGAGATCGCGATGAAGCATCTCTCGCAGATGCCCGAGCCGCCGTCGGCGAGGCGCGCAGAGGTCCCGCACGACCTCGACCTGATCGTGATGCGCGCGCTCGGCAAGGATCCCGCGGAGCGGTACGAGAACGCCGAGGAGATGGACGCGGATCTCGCTCGGGTCGCCAGAGGAGCGGCCGTCTCGCCCGCCACCGAGGAGGCGGCGACCGCGATCATCTCCCGGCCTCCGGCGACCGCCGCGACCGCGGTCGCCGCGCCGCGCCAGCCTGTCCCGTACGCGCCGCCGGCGGCGTACTACGACTACGACGAGCCGCGCCGGCGGGCCGTGTGGCCGTGGCTCGTCGCGCTGCTCTTCGTCGCGGCGGCGATCGTCGGCGGCTATTTCCTCTACGACCAGATTCAGAACCAGCTGAGCGCGAACAAGAGCGTGCGGGTCGAGAACTACGTGGGGCAGCGAGAGCCCCTCGCCGATCAGAACATCCACAAGATCGGGCTGACGCCGAACGTGATTCGCCAACCCAATGCGACCACCACGAGCACGTTCGTCTTCAAGCAGACCCCGCTGCCGGGGGACAAGACGACGAAGGGGAACGCGGTCACGATCTACGTCTCGACCGGGAAGCCGAAGGTGACCGTGCCGGACGTCGTCGGCCAGCAGTCCACAGACGCGGTGTCGACGCTCAAGGACCGCAAGCTGAACGCGCGCGTGGTCGACGTCACCTCCGACCTGGAGACCGGCAAGGTGGTCTCCCAGGCCCCGACCGGAGGCGCCACCGTCGACGAGGGCGCGAGGATCACGATCAGGGTGTCGAAGGGCCCGCAGCCGACGGCCGTCCCGAACGTCGTCGGCTCGAGCTTCGACACGGCGAGCTCGCAGCTGCTGGCGCTCGGCTTCGCCGTCAAGGAGCAGCTCGTCGACTCCGCCCAGCCGAAGAACACGGTCCTCGCCCAGAATCCGAGTGCGGGCACGTCGCAGCCCCCGGGCTCGTCGATCACGCTCAGCGTCTCGAAGGGCCCGAGGACCTCCTCGGTGCCAACCGTGACGAGCCTCGACCAGAATACGGCGAGCGCGCAGCTCCAGCAGTCAGGTTTCCGGGTGCGCGTCGTCTCGCAGCCGACGACCGACCAGGGCCAGGACGGGCTCGTGCTCACCCAGACGCCGACCGGCGGGACGCAGGCGCCGCCCGGCTCGGTGGTGACGATCGTCGTCGGGAAGTTCACCGCTCCCACGACGACCACCTCGCCCGGGCAGTGACGGAGCCGATCCGAGTCGCCGTGCTCGCGGGCGGCCGCTCGAGCGAGCACGAGATCTCGCTGGCGTCGGCCCGCTCCGTGCTCGAGGCGCTCGACCCGGAGCGCTACGAGGCCGTGACCGTGGCGATCGGCCGGGACGGCCGCTGGGAGCTGGGGGCCGGCGACGCCACCCCGAGTAACAATCTGTTACAGGGAGGGTCGGTTGCGGAGACGCTGCCCGTACCCGCCGCCGGCGTGCCGGCGACGCTCGGCTCCGTGGACGTCGTCCTCCCGATCCTCCACGGCCCCTTCGGCGAGGACGGGACCGTGCAGGGGATGCTCGAGCTCGCGAACGTCGCGTACGTCGGCGCCGGCGTCGCCGCCTCGGCGCTCTGCATGGACAAGGATCTGTTCAAGAAGGTGCTCCGCGATAGCGGCGTCCCGGTCGCGCGCAACCTGACGCTGCGCGCAGGCGACAAGGTCTCGAACCCGTTCGGCTATCCGGTGTTCGTCAAGCCGGCTCGCCTCGGCTCGTCGGTCGGGATCTCGAAGGCGCACGGGGCCGGCGAGCTCGAGGACGCCGTCCAGCTCGCGTTCCGGCACGACGAGAAGATCCTGGTCGAGGAGTTCCTGGACGGGATCGAGGTCGAGGTCGGCGTGCTCGGGAATCGCGAGCCGATCGCCTCGCTTCCCGGTCAGATCGTCCCGCTCGGTCACGAGTGGTACGACTACGCGTCGAAGTACGAGGAGGGCGGGATGAACCTCGTCGTCCCGCCGGAGCTGCCCGAGGCGACGCTCGCCCGCGTGCAGGAAATCGCGATCGAGGCCTTCCGCGTCACGGAGTGCGAGGGAATGGCGCGGGTCGACTGTTTCGTCCTCGACGGCGGCAAGGTGGTCGTGAACGAGCTGAACACGATCCCGGGCTTCACGTCCACGAGCGTCTACGCCAAGCTCTTCGAGGCCTCCGGGATTCCGTACGCGGAGCTGCTGGACCGGCTGATCCGGCTCGCGCTGGAGCGCCACGAGCGGCGCTCGCGGCTCGCCTACTAGCCTGCGTGCAGCTCGGTCACGCGCGCGTAGTTGTCCGGAAGGGCCGTGATCCAGAGCACGAAATAGCGCGCCGGCCTCGTCATGTGGAGGCTGAACCTCGTGGTGGAGCCGACCTGCTGCGAGGCCGACACGACGCGCGGGAATGGGCCGACCGACGTGTCGCCGGCCTTGATCTCGGCGGTGAAGCCCGGGGTGGTGCTGGAGACGGTGACCTGGGTCGGCTCCACCGGGCGCCGCGCGGCGAGTACGAGCCCGACCCCCTGCTTGCTGAAGGAGTCGTAGTGCTCCGTGTCCCAGTAGGTGAGCGGGTCGCCGTCGGTCGCCTTCCCCACCGACGCGTTGTGCTCGGCCCCGTCTCCGGGCGGGGGATCGTACGACCCGACACCCTCGAGCCGGATCGGAGCCGCTGGAGTCGAGGCGCCGCGCTGCTCGTGCCCTCGGCCGCGCAGCCCGACGAGCCCGACGATCACCGCCCCGAGCGCGAGCAGGCCGAGCAGCGCGAGGCCGACCGCCCACGGTGAGATCCGCCGGCGCCGCCGCCTTCCGCCGTCCCGCGCGGGCGGCACGATCGTCGTCCAGGCCTCCTCTTGCGCGCCGTCGACCTCTCGCCGGCAGGCCTCGAGCTCGGCCGCGAACTCGGCCATCGACCCGAACCGTTGGCCCGGACTCTTCTCCAGCGCTCGATCGACGGCGCCGGCGACCCGCAGCGGGACGTCGCGCCTAACGTCCAGCAGGCTCGGCGGCGGCTCGTTGACGTGCTTCATCGCCACCGCGACGAAGCTCTCGCCGGGGAAGGGCACGTCCCCGGCGAGCAGCTCGTAGAGCACGACGCCGAGCGAGTAGACGTCGGTGCGGGCGTCGACGGGCTGGCCGCTCGCCTGCTCGGGCGCGATGTAGTTCGACGTCCCGAGCACGGTGCCGGTCTGTGTGACGCCCTCGACGTCCAGCGAGCGCGCGATCCCGAAGTCGGTCACCTTCGCCCGGCCGTCGCCGTTCAGGAGCACGTTCTGCGGCTTGACGTCGCGGTGGACGAGCCCGTGCTCGTGGGCGAACGAGAGCCCGTGCGCGATCTCCAGGGAGAGCTCGAGCGCCTGGCGGACCGGGAGCCGTCCCTTACGGACGACGAGCTCCTTCAGGTTCTCGCCCTCGATGTACTCGAACACGATGAACTGACGACCCTCGCCGTCCTGGCCGCGGTCGATCACCGTGACGATGTTCGGGTGCGAGAGCTGCGCGACCGAGCGGGCCTCGCGGCGGAAGCGCTCCACGAACTCGTCGTCCCCCGTGAAGTGCTCGTGGAGGATCTTCAGCGCGACGTTGCGCTCGAGCAGCGTGTCGTGCGCCTTGTAGACGCTGGACATGCCGCCGGCGCCGACGAGCTCCTCGAGCTCGTAGCGTTCCGCAACGGTCTCGCCGACCACGGGCGAGAGGCTACCCGTGGGAAGCTCTTAAGCGCCCAGCGCGGTCTCGAGGGCCTGTTCCCAGACCCCGAGCGCCTCGTCCAGCTCGGCCTCGGTGAGGACGAGCGGAGCCAGCACGCGGATGCAGTTCGAGTAGATCCCGGACTTCAGTAGCAGCAGCCCTCGGTCGGCTGCGGCCTCGACGATCGCGGTTGCGAGCTCCGGGGCCGGGTCCTTCGTCCCGCGGTCGTGGACGAGCTCGATCGCCAGCATCGCGCCGAGGCCGCGGACGTCGCCGATCGCGTCCCAGCGCTCCTGCCAGGCCTCCATCCGCGTGCGCATCGTGTCGCCGAGCTGAACCGCCCGCTCGACGAGGCCCTCTTCCTCGAAGACGTCGAGGACGGCCAACGCGGCGGCCTGCGCGATCGGGTTGCCGACGTAGGTCCCGCCGATCGCGGAGTCGTCGGGCGCGTCCATGATCTCCGCCTTGCCGATCACGCCGGAGAGCGGAAGGCCCGCGGCGATCGACTTGGCGACCGTCATCAGGTCGGGCTCGATCCCGTAGTGCTCGATCGCGAACATCTTTCCGGTGCGACCGAGGCCTGTCTGCACCTCGTCGATCACGAGCACGACGCCGTTGTCGTCGCAGATCCGGCGCACGCCCTCGAGGAACTCCTGCGGCGCGACGACAAAGCCGCCTTCGCCCTGCACGGGCTCGATCACGATCGCGGCGACGCTCTCGGCGGCGACGGTCGTGACAAGGGCGCGCTCGAGCGCGGCCAGCGCCTCGGGGGCGCTCGGACCGCGGTAGTCCTGCGCGAACGGGAGGCGGTAGACCTCCGGCGCGAACGGGCCGAGACCCGCCTTGTACGGGTGCGTCTTGGACGTCATCGACATCGCCAGGAGCGTCCGTCCGTGGAAGCCGCCCTCGAAGGCGATCACCGCGGGGCGCTTTGTGTACGCGCGCGCGAACTTGACCGCGTTCTCGATCGCCTCGGTGCCCGCGTTGAAGAAGGCCGCTTTGGCTGGGCCCGAGAACGGCGCCGCGGCGATCAGCCGCTCGGCGAGCGTGACGTAGACCTCGTAGGGGACGATCGTGAAGTCGGTGTGGAAGAACTTCCCGGCCTGCTCCCGCACCGCCTCGACGACGCGCGGGTGCGCATGGCCGACGTTCAGGCAGCCGACGCCGCCGGTGAAGTCGATGAACGTGTTCCCGTCCACGTCGGTGAGGGTCGAGCCCTCTCCGCGCTCGATCGCGACGGGCAGGAAGATGGAGAGGGGCTCCGCGACCACGGTCCGCTTGCGTTCGAGGATCTCCTGCGAGCGGGGGCCGGGGATCGCCGTCACGAGGTCGATCGTCTTTGTCGTCGCCATTGCTCTGACGATACCGCAGCGACCGGCGCGCTGTATAGCTGAATAGGGAGGTTGCAGCTACGGGGCCGGAACGGCCAGTGCGGCGTCGCTGTACACGCCGGCCGCGTTCCAGAGCATGAAGCCCTTGGAGTGCTCGAGCCTAGCCGCCTGGATCTGGTCGCGGACGTCGGCGAGGGTGTACGTCCGGCCGAGCGTGAAGTCCTGGAGCCACGGGATCAGCTTCGTCTTCCGTCCCTGAACCGCGCGCCGGAAGTCGCGGAGCGAATAGGCGACGGTCGTCCCCGGCCGCGAGCTCGGGTCGACGATGTTGTACTCGCCGGGCCCGTAGTGGGAGGGATAGACCATCGGATAGAGCGCGTCCGCGTAGCGGGCCAGGCGACGGGGGAACTGGCCGATCCCGAGGTTCCGGGTCGCGGACAGCCCGAAGACGTCGAGAGACACGCGCACCCCGAGCGGATGGAGTTGCTGCGTCGCATACTTGACGAAGGCCGGCACCGTCCAGCCCATCGGCTGTGCGTGTCTTCCCGGGTAGCGGATCTGGGAGATGTCGCCGTCGCTCGGGAAGCGGACGTAGTCGAACTGGATCTCGTCGAACCCGGCTCGAGCCGCCGCCTTTGCGATCGAGACGTTGTAGCGCCAGACCCGCTTGTCGTAGGGATTTGTCCACCCGAGACCGCCGTTTGTCAGCCAGCGCGAGCCGTCGGCGCGGCGAATGGCCAGGGCGGGCCGGCCTGCCGAGAGCACCGGATCCTCGAAGGTGACGATGCGTCCGACGAGATAGAGGCCGGCCGCGTGGACCTTTGCGGCGACGAGCTCTGGCTTGTAGTACGGATGGCCGGAGCCGATCTGACGCGCGAGCGGGACGGACGACGGGACGAAGCCGATCTCGCCGTTCTCGTCCTTCACGTCCAGCTCGATCGTGTTCAGGCCGTCCCGCTCGAGCGCGACGTACTGCTCCAGCTTTCCGCGCAGGCTCGCGAGGCCCATCGTCACGTGGACGCCGCGCACCTCCGCTGGAAGCGGCCGCGGCTGCAGCACCTTCGGCTTCGGGCCCGCGGCGGGCGCCGAGGCGCGCACCTGATGCGAGCGGCGCCCGTGGAAGTGGGTCGCGAGGATTCCGCCGAGCACGGCGGCCCCGACCAGCGCGAGCAGCAGGCCCGACGCGACGAGCCGCCTACGGTGCCTGCGCCGCCGTGCCTCGACCCGTCGCAGGATTCGGCGCTCGTTGGGATCGACAGGTCGCAGAATGCTCGACACAGGGGTCCGGAACGGTAACACCTCCGTAGAATCGCGCCATGGTCCTCTCCGACCGCACGATCGCCCGGCTCCTCGACGAGGGCGGGATCGAGATCGACCCCTACGACGACTCGCTGCTCCAGCCCTCGAGCGTCGACGTGCGCGTCGATCGCTACTTCCGCGTCTTCCACAACAACCGCTACCCGTACATCGACGTGCGGGAGGAACAGGAGGATCTGACCGAGCTCGTCGAGGTCGACGGCGACACGCCCTTCATCCTCCATCCGGGCGAGTTCGTGCTCGGCTCGACGCTCGAGCGGATCCGGCTCCCGGATGATCTCGTCGCGCGCCTCGAGGGGAAGAGCTCGCTCGGCCGCCTCGGTCTGCTGATCCACTCCACCGCCGGCTTCATCGACCCGGGCTGGGACGGCCACGTGACGCTCGAGCTCTCGAACGTCGCCAACCTGCCCGTGACGATCTACCCGGAGATGAAGATCGGCCAGATCTCCTTCGTCCAGCTCACCGAGCCGGCCGAGACTCCCTACGGGACGGGCGAGATCGGCTCGAAGTACCAGGGCCAGCGCGGGCCCACGCCTTCGCGGTACTGGCAGAACTTCGCCCGCGAGAGCCAGCCCTCGTGATCCTCGTCACCGGCGGGACGGGCTTCGTCGGGCCGAAGATCGTCCACGAGCTGCGCGCGCAGGGCAGGGACGTCCGCTGCCTGGTGCGCGACCCGCAAAAGGCGGGACCGCTCGAGGCATGGGGTTGCGAGCTGGTCGAGGGCGACGTGACCGACAGGGCCAGCCTGGAGGCCGCCGCGGCGGGCTGCGACGCCGTCGTGCATCTCGTCGCGATCATCGCCGGCCGGCGCGAGCAGTTCGAGCGCGTGATGGAGCAGGGCACGCGCAACCTCGTCGCGGCGGCGAAGGCGGCGGGCGTGAAGCGGCTCGTGCTGATGAGCGCCCTCGGAACGAGCGAGCGGACGAAGGATCTCGTCCCCTACTACCACGCAAAATGGGAGATGGAGCAGGCCGTGAAGGGCTCCGGGATCGAGTACGTGATCTTCCGGCCGAGCTTCGTCTTCGGCGCCGACGGCGGAGCGCTTGCGACCTTCAAGCGCCTCGCCCGTGTCGCGCCGGTGACTCCGATCGTGGGGTCCGGCCGTCAGCGGATCCAGCCGATCTGGGTCGAGGATGTGGCCGCCTATTTCGCGGCCGCGGTGGATGCGCCGGGCGCGGTCAACCGGACGTTCGAGCTCGGTGGCCCGGACGTTGTGACCTGGAACGAGTTCTGGACGCGGTTGAAGCGCGCGCTCGGGACGAGACGGCCGAGCCTGCACGTCCCCCTCCGGCTGATGCGGCTCCAGGCGATGGTGCTCGAGCGGTTGCCGAACCCTCCGGTGACTCGCGACCAGCTGACGATGCTGGAGGCCGGCGACAACGTCGTCTCGGACACCTCCGCCGTCGAGACGTTCGAGCTTCCGCTCGTCTCGCTCGACGAGCAGCTCCGCCGCGCCGGCGCCGCCTGACGAGGGGTGACAAGACGGAGTCCTGCGAGCCCCGCCAGGAGACGTTTCGCACGGGCGGCGACGGGTAGCCGCTACCAAACGACCAGGAGGTTCGTCATGGCCTTGATCGGCGGCAAAACCGAGGATCCGCGCGAGCTGTACATCCACAAGCTCGGCGCCACGCTGAAGATGGAGAACACGATCCTGGAGATTCTCCCCAAGCTCCAGGAGGACGCGAACGACCCCGAGCTCAAGCAGAGCCTGGAGCAGCATCGCCGGGAGACCGAGGGGCAGGTCCGCAACCTCGAGCAGATCTTCCGCGCGCTCGGCGCGGAGCCGGAGGAGCAGCCCTGTCCGACGATCGACGGGCTCGCGAAGGAAGGGGAGGCGAACCTGAAGATGGTGGGCGAGCCCCTGAAGGACCCGGTCGTCCAGTTCGCGGTCTGCGAGACGGAGGCGTACGAGATCGCCGTCTACGAGGGACTGATCGTGCGAGCGGAGGCGATGGGCGAAGAGGACGTGGTCGCCCTGCTGCGTGAGAACCTCGAGCAGGAGCAGCACGCGCTGGAAACGGCGCGCAAGGCAGCAGACAAGCTCGTCCGGCCGGTCTTTCAGACGGCCTAGCCGAGTTCGCCGGCGAGCCGTCCGGGACTCTGGAAGAGAATGGGGCCGCCTTGCGGCGGCCCCATTTCCGGTGACCAGCGTCGTACTTGGCAGAGGCGCTGTCCGGCTCAGCGCCGATCAGCTGGCGGCGCGGTACGCGTCGTCCCCTACGCTGGCTAGGCGATTCCCCGTAGGTCCCGGGGACGCACCTCTACCCGCTGGTAGGACACGGGTGAACCCATGGTTCCCCGTGTGCCCCCTCCTTCGGCGCTCGCCGATTCCAGCCAGACTGAGGCTGCGCTCGGGCAAAGCCCGGCTCCGCCGGCCGTTCGGAGCGATCCAAGGAAAGAGAGGGGCCGCCTTGCGGCGGCCCCATTTCCGGTGACCAGCGTCGTACTTGGCAGAGGCGCTGTCCGGCTCAGCTCCGATCAGCTGGCGGCGCGGTACGCGTCGTCCCCTACGCTGGCTAGGCGATTCCCCGTAGGTCCCGGGGACGCACCTCTACCCGCTGGTACCTCCACTGCCCGAACTGTCAATACTCACTATCGGACCACCTCCTTTCCGCGGTAAGCGAAATGTAGCAGCGCTACCGGAGCACGACCGAGAGCTCCAGCCCGCGGTCGAGCGGGACGGTCCGCTCTCGAGCGTCGGGTCTTCCTGTCGGGCGCGTGAGTAGACGCCGAGCGCGTCCTCGTGCGAGAGGACGCTTCGGCCACGGCCTGCCGCACTCGCTCGGAGGCCGGCAGGCCCGCGCGCCCACTCTTCTCCGTCCTCGCGCTCGAGCCGCGCGAGCGTCGTCCGCACACGCTCGTCGAAGACGGTCGTGCCGGCTCGGCTAGAAGCCGGCCGTCCCGTTCGGCGTGCCGAGCCCCGTCGGGCCGTCGTAGCCGGGCCCGGCGGTGCAGTAGTACGAGTAGGTGACGACGCCGCGCCGCTTGCCGCCGCAGTTCCCGTTGCTCCCGCTCGTGACGTCGAAGAGCGAGCTCGTCCGCGCATACGGGATGGCGGCGGGATAGGAGACCGTCGCCGCATCGCCAGCGAGACCGTAGACCGAGGCGATGATCGGCGAGGCCACGCTCGTGCCGCCGAAGACCAACCAGTTCGCGCCGCCGGTCGAGCCGTAGCTGTCGTACACCGCGACACCCGTGTTGGGATCGGCGACCGCGGAGACGTCCGCGACCGTGCGTCGTGCGCATCCCGCGTCTTTCTGCCAGGTCGGCTTCGCGACGTAGGCGCTGCAGCCGCTCCCGGCTCCCGACCAGGCCGTCTCCGACCAGCCGCGTGCCGACGCGGTCGTGCTCGTCAGGCTCGTCCCGCCTACCGCGACGACATAGCGGGACACAGCCGGGAACTCGACGCCGTAGCCGTTATCGCCCGAGCTCGCCGTGACGGCGATCCCGGGATGGTTGTAGTACTGCGACTCGTAGGTCAGCTCGCCCGAGAACTCGCTCGAGGTGCCGTAGCTGTTGCTGATCTCGGTCGCGCCCTGTGTGGCCGCCTGGTTCACGGCCGCGCCGAGGTTCGCGAAGCTGTTCGAGTCGGCCTCGACGAGCAGGATCTTGCAGTTCGGGCAGACCGCGGAGACCATCTCGATGTCCAGATCGATCTCCTGTCCCCAGCCGGTGTCGCCCGCGGGCGCGGTCGAGCCGCCGCGCTGGTTGATCTTGCGGAAGCAGCCCGAGTCCGTGGTGCACGGGGGAAGGCCGAACTGGCTGCGGTAGGCGGTCAGGTCCGAATAGGCGTTCGGGTTGTCGTACGCGTCGACGATCGCGACCGTCTGGCCGTTCGATGTCCAGGCGGCTCCGGTCGGGTCGGCCCATTTGTACGCGCTCGCGAGGTTCGACGGGCTGTAGCCGTTGACGTAAGAGGTCGTCGCCAGCGGCGTGACGCCGTCCGGGCGGGTGACGACGTGCGCCGTGCAGCGGGCGGTGAGCTCGCCCTGCGCGGCGCAAACCTGCTTCTGGGCGTGATCGGGCAGCGCCGGAGGCAGCTTGGCCTCGTTCGAGCCCGCGCTTGCCGCAGCGCCTCCTGCAGCCACGAGGATGGATAGGAGTAGGCCGACCAGCCAGAACCGCTTCAGAAATTGCCCCCTTTTGCGTTACGTCCTCAGAACGCATCGACAGTAACAGAGTCCTGCGGACATTTCGACCCCCGGACTAGCTGACCTGAACCTTGACCCAGCCGTCCTCGACTCGGGCCGGGAAGGTCTCGACCGGCTGCACGGCGGGCAGCGTCAACGCTCGGCCCGTGCGGATGTCGACGTTGGCGCCGTGGCGCGGGCAGATCGCGATCCCGTCGCCGGCGTCGAAATCGCCCTCGCAGAGCGGGCCGTCGTCGTGGGAGCAGCGGTCCTCCAGCCCGAAGTACTCGCCGTTCAGGTTGTAGACGCCGACGGAGATCTGGCCCGCGTGGACGATCTTCACCGACCCCGGCGGCAGCTCCTCCACCGGGCAGACGTCGAGCTCCGCCACGAACTAGCGCAGATCCAGATCGTTCGAGGAGCCGGCCCACTCGGACGGCAGCGGCGTGCCCTTCGCCTTGTGCAGCGCGAGCTTCAGCGTCGAGAGGCCGAGCAGCGCGCACTTCAGGCGCACCGGTGTGAGCGGGATCCCGATCTCGTCCAGCAGGTCGTCCTTCGGCAGCGCCGCGACCTCGGTCGCGCTGCGCCCCTGCACCAGCTCGGTCAGCATCGAGGTCGCCGCCTGGCTGATCGCGCACCCGCGGCCCGAGAACTTGACCTCGTCGATCGTGTCCCCGTCCTCGCGGAAGGAGACGTAGATCGAGACCTCGTCGCCGCAGAGCGGATTCTGACCCTCGGCCTGCGCGCCGGGATCCTCGAGCAACCCGTGGCCGCGGGGGTTCTTGTAGTGGTCGAGGATGACTTCCCGATAGAGCTGGTCGAACTCCGACATCAGCCGAGCGCCTTTCGGACCTTGTGCAGCCCCTCGACGAGGCGGTCGATCTCCTCGGGGACCGTGTAGAGGTAGAAGCTGGCGCGCGTCGTAGCGGCCACGCCGAGTCGGTTCATCAGCGGCTGCGTGCAGTGGTGGCCCGCGCGGACGGCGACGCCCTCCCAGTCGAGCACCTGCGCGACGTCGTGGGGATGGATCTCGCCCAGGTTGAACGAGATGATCCCTGCACGGCGGTCGGCGGGAGGCCCGTAGGCGACGAGGCCCTCGACCTCCGCGAGCCGCTCCAGCGCGTAGGCGGTCAGCTCGTGCTCGTGACGGGCGATCGCGTCGAGGCCGATCTCGGTGACGTAGTCGAGAGCGGCGCCGAAGCCGACCGCCTCGGCGATCGCGGGTGTCCCGGCCTCGAACTTGTACGGCAGCTCGTTCCAGCTCGTCTGGTCGAGCCTGACCGAGCGGATCATCTCGCCGCCGAGGTTGAACGGGGACATCTCCTCGAGCAGCTCGCGGCGGCCCCAGAGCGCGCCGACGCCGCTCGGCCCGCAGAGCTTGTGGGACGAGAACGCGAGGAAGTCGCAGCCGAGCGCCTGCACGTCCACTGCGCGGTGCGGCGCGGCCTGCGCGGCGTCCACGACCATGATCGCGCCCTGGTGGTGCGCCCACTCGGCGAGCTTCTCGACCGGATTGATCGTCCCGAGCGAGTTGGAGACGAGATTGTTCGCGACCACCTTCACGTTCCCGCTCGCGGCGATCCCGTCCAGCGAGTCGAGCTGCAGCTCGCCGAGGTCGTCGATCGGGATATGGGCGAATGAGGCGCCGGTGCGCTTGGCGATGTATTGCCACGGGACGAAGTTCGAGTGGTGCTCGAGCTCGGTGATCACGACGACGTCGCCGGGCCCGAGGTTGTCGAGCCCCCAGGCGTAGGCGACGAGGTTCAACGCCTCGGTGGCGTTGCGCGTGAAGACGATCTCGCGAGTCGAGTCGGCGTTCACGAAGCGGCGCACCTTCTCGCGCGCGCCCTCGTATCCGGCCGTGGCCTCGACGGCCAGGCGGTAGACGCCGCGGTGGATGTTCGCGTAGGAGTGCTCGTAGAAGTCGCGCATCGTGTCGAGCACCTGGCGCGGCTTCTGCGTCGAGGCGGCCGAGTCGAGGAACGCGACCGGCTTTGCGTTGAAGAGCTCCTCCAGATACGGAAAATCGGCGCGCAGTCGGTGCGCGTCGAGCCTCGTTTGGGCCGTAACCGCCACGACCTCATCGTAGCCGTGCCCCGGGCTCCGACGCTCTCCGACCGTTGACCGGATTCTGGGGTGGGAACCGAGCTCCCATGGGCCGGAGGACGCTGCTCGCCGCGGTGGTCGCGCTCGTTGTCTCCGGACCCCTGGGCGGGTCGATCACGCCATGACGTCAGCCGGCCGGCGACAGGCCTCGTCCTACCCGACGTTCGGGCTCTGCGTCAGACACCGCACGGGCGGCTCTGGGCGCTCCAGTCGCGCTTCACAGCGAAGCGAACGGCGAGCGACGGCTCATTCGCGACGACGGTCCCGCCGAGCCGCCGGACCGCGAAGTACCGGGTCTCGATCACCGGCCCGAATCGCGGCACGACGCTCGCACCGGACGCGAGCGCGGTCGCCGTCACCTCGTTGCCCTAGCGAGCTCGCCGGTATCGTCGCCCGGCGATGAGCGGCGACTACGTCTTCACGATGTACCGGGCGAGCAAGTTCTTCGGCTCCGACCGGCAGGTGCTTGCCGGGATCTCGCTGTCGTTCCTGCCGGGGGCGAAGATCGGCGTGCTCGGGCCGAACGGCGCCGGCAAGTCGACGCTCTTGCGGATCATGGCCGGGCTCGAAGAGCCGTCCAGCGGGATCGCGGAGCTCGCGCCCGGCGCGACGGTCGGCCTTCTCCGGCAGGAGCCGGAGCTCGACTCGGGGCGGGATGTGCGCGGCAACGTCGAGGACGGCGTCCGCCCCCTGCGCGACCTGCTCGACCGGTTCAACGAGATCTCCGCCGCCTTCGCCGAGCCGGACGCCGACTTCGACGCGCTGCTCGAGCGGCAGGGCAAGGTGCAGGAGCAGATCGACCGCGTGGACGCCTGGAGCCTCGACGCGACGCTCGACCGGGCGATGGACGCCCTTCGCCTCCCGGACGGCGAGCGCGCCGTCGAGACGCTCTCGGGCGGCGAGCGGCGGCGGGTTGCGCTGTGCAGGCTGCTCCTCTCCTCGCCGGATCTCCTTCTGCTCGACGAGCCCACGAACCATCTCGACGCGGAGTCGGTCGCGTGGCTCGAGCGCTTCCTCGCCGACTACCGGGGCACGATCGTCGCCGTCACGCACGACCGCTACTTCCTCGACAACGTCGCCGGCTGGATCCTCGAGCTCGACCGCGGCAAGGGGATCCCGTTCGAGGGCAACTACTCGTCGTGGCTCGAGCAGAAGCAGGCGCGCCTCGCGATCGAGGAGAAGACGGAGTCTGCGCGGCGGCGGACGCTCGCACGCGAGCTCGAGTGGGTGCGGATGAGCCCTCGCGCGCGGCACGCGAAGTCGAAGGCGCGGCTCGGCGCGTACGAGCAGCTCTACGCCGAGGAACGCAGCGTCAAGCTCGACCGGGTCGAGATCCACATCCCGCCGGGCCCGCGGCTGGGCGACGTCGTGATCGAAGCCGAGGGCGTCGCCAAGGGCTACGGCGACCGGCTGCTCGTCGAGGACCTGAGCTTTTCGTTGCCCCCGGCCGGGATCGTCGGCGTGATCGGCCCGAACGGCGCCGGCAAGACGACGCTCTTCCGCATGATCGCCGGCGAGGAGCAGCCGGATGGCGGCGAGCTGCGCGTCGGCGAGACGGTCCATCTGGCGTACGTCGGCCAGTCGCGCGCGGGCCTCGACCCGGTGGGAACGGTGTGGAAGGAGATCAGCGGCGGCCAGGACACGATCGAGCTCGGCAAGCGGGAGGTGAGCTCGCGGCAGTACGTGAGCTGGTTCAACTTCAAGGGCGCCGACCAGCAGAAGCGGGTCGGAGACCTGTCAGGCGGCGAGCGAAACCGCGTCCATCTCGCGAAGCTGCTGCGCAGCGGTGGGAACGTTCTGCTGCTGGACGAGCCGACGAACGATCTGGACGTGGACACGCTGCGAGCGCTGGAGGACGCCCTGCTGGCCTTCGCCGGCTGCGCCGTCGTGATCACCCACGACCGCTGGTTCCTGGACCGGGTGGCGACGCACGTCCTGGCCTTCGAAGGCGAGAGCCAGACGACGTGGTTCGAGGGAAGCTACGGCGAGTACGCCGAGTGGGCGAAGGAGACCCGAGGCGCAGACGCCCTGGAGCCGCACCGGATCAAGTACAAGCCGCTCGTTCGGGCCTGAGGTGGATGCAAGCGCGATGGAGCTGCGCGTCCTCGGCTGCCTGATCGAGAAGCAGCGGACGACGCCGGACGTCTATCCGCTGTCGCTGAAAGCCCTACGGGGCGCGTGCAACCAGGCGACGAACCGCGATCCGGTCGTCGACTACGACGAGCCGGCGATCCGGGAAGCGCTCGACCGCTTATCGCGCAGAGGCTGGGCGCGTCTGGCGAGCGGCCCCGGCAGCCGTACGGCCAAGCACCGGCACCTGCTCGACGCGGCGCTCGGACTGTCGGACGCCGAGATCTCGCTCCTCGCCATGCTGATGCTCCGCGGCGCTCAGACGCCCGGCGAGCTGAAGCAGCGGACGGAGCGGCTGCACCCCTTCGCGTCCCTGGGCGCCGTCGAGGAGACGCTCGCACAACTGATCGAGCGCGAGCTCGTCGGACGGCTGCAGCGGCGTCCGGGCCAGAAGGAGGAGCGCTATGCGCAGCTCCTGGGCGGCGAAGCCGTGGAGTCGCCTCCGGTCCACGCAGAGGCGCTTCCCATCGTCCCCGGCCTCGAAGAGCGAGTCCGCCGCCTCGAGGAGCAGGTCGCTGCGCTACAGGAGGCGCTCGACTTGCCCTAGCGCGACGGAGAAACGCGGCGGCTACGCCTGCGGAATGCGAGCCTCGAGCGCGGCTCCGAGCGCCTCGCGCACCGGGGCCAGCTCGATCCGATCGAGCACGTTGCTGAAGAAGCCGCGCACGATCAGGCGCTCCGCCTCGCCGCGTGAGAGGCCGCGCGCCATCGCGTAGAAGAGCTCCTCCCGGTCGACGCGACTGACGGTCGCCCCGTGGGTGCAGCGAACGTCGTTGGCCAGGATCTCCAAGCCCGGGATCGGCACCGCGTGTGTCGTCGGGGACAGCATCAGGTTTCGGTTCTCCTGGTACGCGTTCGTCTTCTGGGCGTCGCGCTCGACGCGGATCATCCCGCGCCAGACGGCGGTGGACGTGTCACGGAGGGCGCCCTTGAAGGCGAAGTCGGAAGTGGTGTTCGGTGCGATGTGCTCCTGGAAGGTGTCGTAGTCGAGGTGCTGCTCGCCGTCGGTGAAATAGGCGCCCGTGACCCGCGAGGTCGCGCCCTCGCCGGCGAGGTCGTTCTGGATCCGCACCTTGCCGCGCTTCGAGCCGAAGCCGCCGGCGACCCAGTCCAGCTCGGCGTCCTTTTCCACACGCGCATGGTGCGAGGCGAAGTGCCAGGTCTCGCGGGACAGGTTCTGGATCGAGACGTACTCGAGCTTCGCGGCCGGCTCGACGAAGAGCTCGACCGCGGCGTTCGTGTAACCGCGCAGCTCAGACGAGGCGGAGCTCGCTTCCTCGACGAGCGTGAAGCGGGAGCCCTCGTCGGCAATCACGAGCAGACGCCAGAAGACCGAGCCGCCCTCGACCGAGTTCACGATCCGGACGTAGAGCGGCCGCTCCAGGATGACGCCCTTGGGGACGTGGACGAGCAGGCCGTGCTCCCAGACCGCGGCGTTGTGCGCCGCGAACTTCTCGTCCGGTCCGATGAGCTCGCCGAGGCGCGGATGGCTCTCATCGAGCGGCTCGAAGACGATCCCCTCGGGCGCGCGCTCGATCTCGATCCCTGCCTCCGTGATCGTGGCCACGGCCGCGACGTCCATGTCCAGTAACCCTCGACCCCCCTCAACGGGGTCTGACCCCGGGTCGGTGCTGAAGGAGTCAGGGTCGAAACCGGACAGGTCGGTGAAGCGCCAGTGCTCCTCGGTCGTGTCCGGGAGCGGGAGCGCGCGGTACGTCGTCAGGGCGTCGGCCCTCGTCATTCGGGCGCGTACCTCCGGTGGAGCATCAGCGCGTTTCCGTCGGGATCGGCGAAGAACGCCATGTGGCAGACGCCCGTGTCGCGCGTCTCGCCCTGGAACTCGACGCCCGCCGCCTCGAGCTTCCCGCGCGCCTCCGCGACGTCGGGTACACGCAGCGCGATGTACGCGCTGTGCGGCGCCGTGAACTCGCTGTCGATCGCAGTCATGTCGATCAGATAGAGGCTGACGTTGCCGGTCTCGAACTCGGGGAAGCCGCCCGACTTCGGGCTGAGCGGCAGGCCGAGCGTCTCTTCGTAGAACGCCTTCGACCGATCGAGATCACGAACCGGCACCGAGATGAAATCGGTGCGCTCGATCTCGATCAACCGACGGAGCCCCTATCCAACGCTGCCTTCCATCTGGAGCTGGATCAGGCGATTCATCTCGACGGCGTACTCGAGCGGCAGCTCCTTCGTGATCGGCTCGACGAAGCCGCTGACGATCTGCGCGCTCGCCTCCGACTCCGAGAGGCCTCGTGACATCAGGTAGAAGAGCTGCTCCTCGCCGATCTTCGAGACG
>JBBSHO010000015.1:0-32473 GCA_038253005.1 Gaiellales bacterium | reverse complement strand
GGTCTTCCGCGCGTCGTGGGCTGCGAACACGCGGCGGACGCGGGTCGAGTAGGCGCAGTCGATCAACGATCCCGCGGAGACCAGCTCGCCGACGTACCCGGTCTCCTCCAGCAATTCGCGTGCAGCCGCCTCCGCTGGAGTCTCACCGTCCTCCACGGCGTCCCCCGGAACCTCGAGCAAGACCTCCTCGACGCCGGGCGGAACTCCGTCGCCGAGCTTCTTCCAGGGCCGCATGGGAAGAAGTGTCACGGTTTCGTCGCTCCCTCGTCACAGACGTGTGAGCTGTTCGCGGCTAGCGTCGCACGCATGCTCGCGCGCTCGGTCACGCACGCTCTCGTCGGCCTCGAGCCGCGGCTCGTGGAGGTCGAGGCGCACCTCCAGCGGGGCGTTCCTGCGTTCGCGATCGTCGGGCTCGCGGATCGCGCGTGCCAGGAGGCGAAGGAGCGCGTCCGCAGTGGAATCTCCTCGGCCGAGCTCGAGTGGCCGCTGCGACGGATCACCGTGAATCTCGCTCCGGCCGAGCTGCGTAAGGAGGGCTCCGGCTTCGACCTTCCGATCGCGCTGGCTCTGCTGGCCGCCTCGAGGCAGGTGCCGCCCGAACGGCTTGCCGAGCACGCGTCGATCGGCGAGCTCGCGCTCGACGGGCGCGTTCGGCGCGTCGGTGGTGTGCTGGCGGTCGCCGAGGGAGCCCGCCGCTTCGGTCTGACGCGGATTCTGTGTGCCGCCGAGTCGACGCCCGAGGCGTCGCTCGCCGGGCTCGAGCCGGTCCCGATCCGTCACCTCGCCGAGGCGGTCGCCTACCTGCGCGGCCAGCGTGAGCCTGAGCCGTACGTCTCGACGAACGGCCGTGGTCCGCCCGCCCGAGCTCCCGACCTCGCCGACGTGCGCGGGCAGGAGCGGGCCCGCCGCGCGCTCGAGCTCGCGGCGGCGGGGGCGCACAACCTGCTCCTCGCCGGGCCGCCGGGCACCGGGAAGACGATGCTCGCGCGCCGGTTGCCCGGGGTGTTGCCCGCGCTCGAGGAGCAGGACGCGCTCGAGGTGACGCGCATCCATTCGGTCGCCGGCTTGCTCGAGCCGGAGCATCCGCTGATCGACGATCCGCCCTTTCGCGCGCCGCACCACAGCGCATCGACGGCGGCGATCGTCGGCGGCGGGCCGCGGCTCCGTCCGGGCGAGGCGAGCCTCGCGCACCACGGGGTCCTGCTCCTGGACGAGCTGGCGGAGTTCGCGCGGCCGGCGCTCGAGGCGCTTCGCCAGCCGCTCGAGGACGGCGTGATCAGCGTCGCGCGCGCCGCCGGCGTCGTCCTTTTTCCGGCGCGCTTCCAGCTCGTCGGAACGATGAACCTGTGTCCGTGCGGTGCGCGCGGCGACCCGGCGGCCGAGTGCCTCTGCTCCGCGCAGCGCCTGGGTCGGTACCGCGACAAGCTCTCGCGGGCGCTGCTCGACCGGTTCGACCTCGTCGTGACCATGCCGCGGCCGCGGGCGGTCGAGCTCCAGGCCGGGCCGTCGGAAGCCTCGAAGCCCGTCCGGGCGCGTGTGACGGCAGCCCGGGACCGGCTGCGCGAGGCGCCGCCTCCTCGCACGGCTGCGGCCGACGAGCTGCTCACACGAGCTGTCGAGCGGCTACCTCTGTCCGGTCGGGGCCGCGCGCGCGTCGCGCGAGTCGCCCAGACCGTGGCGGCGCTCGCGGGCACGGACGAGGTGCTGTCGGAGCACGTGGCGGAGGCGATCGCCTACCGGACGCCGACGGAGCTGACGCCGGTGTGACGGGGACACTGGCTCGCCGCGACTTTCCGCCGCTTCTCCGTGCGATCCACGATCCGCCGGCGCGGCTCTATCTCCGCGGCGAGGGCGATCCGGAGCTTCTGCACCGGCCGGCGGTGGCGATCGTCGGGGCGCGTGCCTGCTCGGCGTACGGCGGCCAGGTGGCGCGGATGCTCGGGCGCGGGCTGGCGCGGGCCGGGCTCCTCGTCGTCAGCGGGCTCGCGCGCGGGATCGACGGAGCGGCGCACCGCGGCGCGCTGGAGGCCGAGGGGCGGACCGTCGCCGTGCTGGGCTGCGGGATCGACCGGGACTACCCTGCCGCGCACGCCGAGCTCGCGCGCTCGATCGCTGCACGCTCGCTGCTCGTCTCCGAGTACGAGCCGGGCGTCGAGCCGGCGCCCTGGCGCTTTCCGGCGCGGAATCGGATCATCGCGGGGCTCGCCGGCGCGACGATCGTGGTCGAGGCCCGGGAGCGAAGCGGCGCTCTGATCACGGCTGACTTCGCGCTGGAGGAGGGACGCGAGGTGTTCGCAGTCCCGGGCGAGATCACGTCGGCGCTCTCCGGCGGGACGAACGCGCTGCTGCGGCTCGGCGCGACGCCGCTGACGTGCGTCGAGGACGTACTGGAGCTCTTCGACCTGGTCCCCGTCGAGGAGGCGTCGGCCGAGGTCAGCGGCGAGGCCGGGCGCCTGCTCGCTCGCCTCCGCGAGAGCGCGGCGGCCGCGGACGAGCTCGCGCGCGCGACCGGGCTCGGCGCCGGCGAGGTGAGCGCGGCGCTCGCCGAGCTCGAGCTCGCTGGGCTCGCCAGCGAGGGTGAGGGGCTCTATCGAGCCGCGGCGGGCTAGACCACTAGCATCGGCCCGTGGCCGATTCGTACTGGCTCGCCGAAGAGGCGGCGCCCTTCGCGCGGCACGAGCTCGGTGATCGTGTCGACGTGGCGATCGTCGGCGGCGGGGTCACCGGCTGCTCGTGCGCGCTCGCCCTCGCGCGGGCCGGCAAGCGCGTGCGCGTGTACGAGGCCAGGGCGATCGCCTCCGGCGCGAGCGGCCGGAACGGCGGCTTCGCGCTCCGCGGCGGCGCGCCGTCGTACGACCGGGCGCGCGCCGATCTCGGTCGCGAGCGGGCCCAACCGCTGTGGGAGCTGACCGAGCGTACGCTCGCCACGATCGAGAGCCTCGCCGGCGACGCCTTCCGCCGGGAGGGCAGCCTTCGGCTTGCGGCCGGCGAGGCCGAGCGCGGGGAGCTCCGGGCCGAGTATGAGGCGCTGCGTGAGGACGGCTTCGCCGCCGAGTGGGAGGACGACCTCCCGCCACCGCTGGACAGGCTCTTCTTCGGGGCTCTTCGCCATCCGCCGGACGGCTCCCTCCAGCCCGCTCGCTGGGTGCGCCGGCTGGCCGGCCATGCGGCGAGGGCGGGCGCCGACCTCCGGGAGCACCGGCGGGTCGAGTCCCTGGAGGAGCTCGACGCCGAGCGGATCGTGATCGCGACCGACGGCTACACCGCCGGGCTCCTCCCCGAGCTCGACGCTGCCGTGAGCCCGGTGCGCGGGCAGGTGATCGTGACCGCGCCGCTCGGGGGGCGGATCTACGCATGCCCGCACTACTCGCGCGGCGGCTACGACTACTGGCAGCAGACGCCGGACGCGCGCCTCGTGCTCGGCGGACGACGCGACAAGGCCGTCGACCACGAGTACAGCGCGGAGGAGACGATCACGCCGCTGATCCAGGACGAGCTCGAGAGGCTCGCCGAGGAGCTGATCGGCGAGCCGCCGCCGATCGAGCACCGCTGGGCGGGAATCTTCGGCGCGACGGAAGATCGATACCCACTTGCCGGCCCGTGCCCGGGCAACGATCGGATCTGGGTCGCGGCAGGCTACTCGGGTCACGGCAACGTGCTCGGCTTCGCCTGCGGCGAGCTCGTCGCTCGCGCCCTGCTCGGCGAGCAGCCGGCCGAGCTCGATCTCTTCGACCCCGCGCGGTTGCTCTAGCCTGGAGGGCGTTGGCTACAGCTCGACGCGCGGCAGGTCGTCGAGCTCGTCGACCGCCTCGAGCGCGGCGATCGCGACCGCCAGGTCCTGGATCGCGAGGCCGGTCGAGTCGAACACCGTCGCCTCGCTGTCGTCGCGCCGTCCCTCTGCGTCGCCCGCAAGCACCGCACCCAGCTCGGTCACGTCCTCCCGCAGCAGCACGCCCGCCTCCACGCCGTGAACGAGGTCGCCGTTATGGCTCGCCTGCTCCCAGTCGTCGCAGAAGACGCGCACGCGGGCCAGCTCCTCGGTCGCGATCTCGGCCTTCCCGGGCCCGTCGGCGCCGATCAGGCTCGCGTGCTGCCCCGGCCGGAGCGAGCCCGCGCCGATCACGACCTCGCGACCCGGCGTCACCGTCACGAGCAGATCCGCGCGGAGCGCCTCCTCGCGACTCGATGCGACGCGCGCGCCGATCCGGCCCGCCACCTCCTCCGCCCGGCCGCCGTCGACGTCCCACAGCGAGACGTCGCGCCCGCGCGCGAGCAACGTGCGCGCCGCTGCCTCGCCGTTCACGCCCAAGCCGATCACGGCCGCAGACTCGGCGCCGCGCCGGCCGAGCGTCTCGGCCGCGAGCACGGCCGCCGCGCCGGTTCGCAGCGCCGTCACTGCGCCCGCGTCGAGCGCCGCCTCGAGCATCCCGTTCTCGGCGTTCGAGAGCAGCACGAGCCCGGTCACCGTCGGCAGTCCCTGCGCGGGATTGCCCGGAAAGGACGTGACCCACTTCAGCAGCGCGTGGCCGCCGCCGAGCGCGGGCATCGCCCGGAAGTCCCCGGCCGGATAGGCGGGAACGTAGACCTTCGGCGGCATCGTCCACTCGCCGTGCGCATACGCCACGAAGGCGTCGCGCACCGCCTCGAGCGCCCGCTCCGGCGTGACCGCAGCGCGCACGTGGGCGCCGGCGAAGAACGGGATCACGTCCGCCAGCCTCCCGTCTCGCCCTTGTACGTGCCGCCGAGCAGCGCGCGCGGCGTGCGGGTGAGGATCTGGAGATCGACGAGCGGCGAGCGGTGCTCCACGTACCAGACGTCGAGCTCGATCCGATCCTCCCACGGCAGCCGCGCCCGCCCGTGAATCTGCGCCCAGCCGGTGATTCCCGGCTTGACGTCGAGGCGCCGACGCTGGCGCCGCGTGTAGCGCTCGACCTGGTAGGCGAGCGTGGGGCGGGGCCCGATCAGGCTCATGTCGCCGCGCACGACGTTCCAGAGCTGCGGCAGCTCGTCGAGGGAGAGGCGCCGCAGGAGGCGGCCAATGCGGGTGATTCGCGGGTCGCCCTCGTTCACCGCCAGGCCGGCGCCGCGGTGCTCGGCGCCGACCTCCATCGTTCGCAGCTTCAGAAGCTCGAACTCCCGGCCGCGGAGCCCGACACGCCGCTGCCGGTAGAAGACCGGCCCCCCGTCTCCGAGCTTGATCGCCGCTGCCGCCGCGCCGAAAACGGGGCTCGCGACCGCGAGGCCGAGGGTCGCCGCCGCGACGTCGACCGTCCGGTTCAGCGCGTGCCCTCCGCCTTCTCCCAGACGGGCGGGACGCCGACGCGCAGGTAGTTGACGAGCGAGACGACGGTCGCCGACGTGACGAGGACGTAGTAGCGGGCGATCTCGATTCCGGCGGCCGCGGCGCCGAGCAGGAGCACCTGCGCCGCGAGCGTCCCGTCGTACACCCAGCCGTCGCCGAGGAGCGCGAGCGACGAGCCGAGCAGGGCGAGATGCAGCAGTCCGCTCGCGTAGCGGAGGTGCCGGTGCGAGAGCACTTCGACGAGATAGGTCGGCCCGAGCCGGCGCAGCATCTTCCCGCGCAGGACGATCAGCCAGCAGTGCTCGAACATCCGCACCTTGCGCCGGTACTCGTCCTCGAGGTCGCGCGACGGCTTCTCCCATGCGATCGCCTCCGGCTCGAAGACGGCGCGGCGGCCGCGTTGCACCATCAGGTACGGCAGCGCGAGATCGTGGCCGAAGCGGGGATCGACGTCGACGTAGTCGGAGCGGCGCACGGCGTAGATCGGCCCGATCCCGCCGGTGATCGAGCCAAGCGACGACTCGCTCCGTCGCAGCCACGCCTCGAAGCGCCAGTAGGTGCTTTCCCGGTTCGTCCCGTCGGCCGCGTCGTAGAGGTGTCCGCCGCAGGCGTAGGCGACGTCCGGGTCGGCGAAGTTGCGGACGAGCTTCGCGAGCGCATCCGGCCGCCATTGCGCGTTCGCGTCGGAGAACGCGAGCACGTCGCCGCTGGTTTCCCGCACCGCGAGGTTCTGCGCCGCGACCTTGCCGCCGCGCGGGCAACGCAGGAGCCGGACGCGCGGCTCGCGGGCGGCGATCGCCTCGACGAGCTCGTCGGTGCGGTCGGAGGAGGCGTCCGAGGCGACGACGATCTCGAGCTGGTCGGGCGGGTAGTCGAGCGCGAGCAGGTTCTCGAGCCGGCGCTCGATCACGAGCTCCTCGTCGTAGGCGGCGACGATCAGGCTGACCGACGGGCGCCCGTCGCGCTTCCGCACGGGCCTCCTCCGTAACCGCGCGAGCCCGGCCGCCGCCGCGGGATATCCGGCCTGCGTCCACGCGAGCGCGCCGAGCGAGCCCCAGAACAGGATCTTCGCGACCACGGCGGAATCGTAGGCGGCGGGGCTACAGCGCCTTCACGCTGGCGATTAGTCCGGCCACCGACTCCTTCGCGTCGCCGAACAGCATCGCCGTCTTCGGGTCGACGTAGAGCTCGTTGTCGATCCCCGCGAAGCCGGGGCTCATGCCCCGCTTGAGGACGACCACGCTGGCCGCCCGGTCGACGTCCAGGATCGGCATGCCGTAGATCGGGCTTCCGGGCGAGTTGCGCGCGGCGGGGTTCGTGACGTCGTTGGCCCCGATCACGAGCGCGACGTCGGTGCGCGGAAAGTCGGGGTTGATCTCGTCCATCTCCTTCAGCTGCGGGTAGGGGACGTTCGCCTCGGCTAGGAGGACGTTCATGTGGCCCGGCATCCGGCCGGCGACGGGGTGGATCGCGTAGCGGACGTCGACGCCGCGGGACTCCAGCAGGTCGGCGAGCTGGCGGACGTCGTGCTGGGCCTGCGCGACCGCGAGCCCGTACCCGGGCACGATCACGACTCGCTTGGCGTAGGCGAGCATCACCGCCACGTCGTCGGCCGTCGTCGAGCGCGCCGTCGCGCCGTCGCCGCCCGCCCCCGGCGCTCCACTGGGTCCGGCGGTGACCTGTCCGAACGCGCCGAAGAGGACGTTGGCGATCGACCGGTTCATCGCGCGACCCATCAGCAGGGTGAGCAAGGTTCCGGACGCGCCGACGAGCATCCCGCTCACGATCAGCACGTTGTTGTGCAGGATGAAGCCGGTCGCCGCCGCGGCGAGACCGGTGAACGCGTTCAGGAGCGAGATCACGACGGGCATGTCCGCACCGCCGATCGGCAGGACGAAGAGCGTCCCGAAGAGGAGCGCGCCGAGGACGAGCGCGATCACGAGCCCCTGCCGTTGCGGCCCGACGAGGACGATCACGGCGAGCGCGACGAGCATCGCCATCAGCGCGCCGTTGACCGCCTTCTGGCCGCCGTAGACGATCGGCTGCCCGCTGACGAGCTCCTGCAGCTTCCCGAAGGCGACGAGGCTCCCGGCGAACGAGATCGCGCCGATCAGCGCCGAGAGCACGATCGAGATCCCGACGTCCGCCTTGATCCGGCCGGGGTCCGGGGCGACGTGGTGGAAGTCCGCCAGGGCGACGAGCGCGGCCGCCCCGCCGCCGACGCCGTTGAAGAGCGCCACCATCTGGGGCATCGCGGTCATCTTCACCGTGCGCGCCGCGAACGCGCCGATCGGCGCCGAGACGGCCATCACGATCAGGATCGACCACTCGTTGTGAATGCCCGTCTGCGCGAAGGTCGCGCCGATCGCGATCAGCATTCCGGCCGCGCCGATCCGGTTCCCCAGCGGCGCCGTCGTGGGGGAGGAGAGGAAACGGAGCGCGAGGATGAAGCAGACGATCGTGACCAGGTAGGCCAGCGCGATCCCGTCGCCTCTACTCACGCGGCTCCTTCTTCTTGAACATGCCGAGCATGCGGTCGGTGACGACGAAGCCGCCGACGACGTTCATCGTCCCGAGCGCCACCGCCGCGAGCGCGACGATCCGGACCCACGTCGCCTGGTGCGGCAGGCCCGCGACGACGATCGCGCCCACGAGGACGATCCCGTGGATCGCGTTCGTCCCCGACATCAGCGGCGTGTGCAGCATCGTCGGCACTTTCGAGATCACCTCGAAGCCGACGAAGATCGCCAGGACGAGCACGGTCAGCTCGATCACGATCAGCCCCGTGCTCACGCCGCCACCTTCGGGCGCGTCACGCACGCGCCGGCCGTGATCTCGTCCTCGAAGTCGAGCTTCAGCTCCCCGTCCGGGGCGAGGTGCTGGAGCAGAGCCGCCACGTTGCGGGAGTAGAGCTGGCTGGCGTGGAAGGGCATCGTCGACGGGAGGTTCGTCAGGCCGACGATCGTGACGCCGTCCCGCTCGGTCACCGAGCCGGGCTCGGTCAGCTCGCAGTTCCCGCCCGCCTCGGCTGCGAGGTCGACGATCACGGAGCCGGGCCGCATCGCGGCGACCGTCGAGGCCGGGATCAGCTTGGGCGCCGGCCGCCCCGGCACGAGCGCGGTCGTGATCACGACGTCGAAGTCGGCCATCCGCTCGGCGAGCTCCTCCTGCTGGCGGCGCTGCTCCTCCTCGGTCAGCTCGCGCGCGTAGCCGCCCTCGGTCTCTTCTCCGGTGACGCCGAGCTCGAGAAAGACCGCGCCGAGACTCTCGACCTGTTCCTTCACCGCCGGACGGACGTCGAAGCCGGTGACGACCGCTCCGAGCCGCCGCGCGGTCGCGATCGCCTGCAGTCCGGCGACCCCCGCGCCGAGAACGAGCACCTTCGCGGGCGCAACGGTTCCGGCCGCGGTCATCAGCATCGGAAAGAACCTCGGCAGCCGCTCGGCGGCGATCAGCACCGCCTTGTACCCGCCCACCGTGCTCTGCGACGAGAGCGCGTCCATCGGCTGCGCGCGCGTGATCCGGGGGATCGACTCCATCGCGAACGCAGTCACGCCGCGCTCACCGAGTCGCTCCACCCCCGCCGCGTCCGTCAGCGGCTCGAGGAACCCGATCAGCACCGTGCCCTCCCGCAGTTGCCCGAGCTCGTCCTCGCGCGGCTTGCGCACCTTTGCGACCGCGTCGGCCACGGCGTAGACGCCGTCCACGAGCTGTGCGCCCGCCTCCGCGAACGCCTCGTCCGTGAAGGACGCCTCCGTCCCGGCCCCGCGCTCGACCGCCACCTCGAATCCGCCCGCGACGAGCCGGGAGACGGTCTCGGGGACGAGGCCCACCCGCCGCTCGCCTGACTCGAGCTCCCGCGGAACCCCGATTCGCACGGGGCGAGTGTACGGCCTCGGTACTCTCAGGGGGGTCGTGACCCACCTTCTGCACCAGTACGGGCTGGCGCTGCTCGCGTTCGTGATCCTGCTCGAGTCCTGCGGCGTTCCGGTCCCCGGCGAGACGGCGCTGATCGGGGCGGCGCTGCTCGCGAGCCGCGGGAACCTCTCGATCGCGGCGGTGATCGCCGTCGCTGCGGCAAGCGCGGCCGTCGGCGGGATGATCGGCTTCGAGGTCGGGCGGCGGGGGGGACGGCGGCTCCTGGAGCGCTGGCCGAGGATCGAGCGCCGTGCGAAGCCCGCGCTGGAAGCCTCGGAGCGGTTCTTCGAGCGGCACGGCTCGAAGACCGTGTTCCTGGCGCGCTTCCTGCCCGTCCTCCGCGTCACCGCGGCGTGGATGGCCGGTCTGGGGAGGATGAGCTGGCTGCGGTTCGCGCTCTGGAATCTCACGGGGAGCATCGCCTGGGCGCTGGTCGTCGGGCTCGTCGTCTACTGGGCCGGCGACGCGGCCGCGCGCGGGCTGGAGCAATTCGGCGTCTACGGCGCGATCGCCGTCGCCGTCCTGATCGTGCTCGGGATCGGAGGGCTGCACCTGTGGCGAAAACGGCTGTACGCCTGATCCTCGTCTCGCTCGCCGCCCTCCTGGGCGGCGAGCACGCCGCGGCTGCGCCCGTCGTGCCGCGGTTCGAGCACGTCGTCGTGATCGTGTTCGAGAACAAGGAGCAATCGAGCGTCCTCGGCCGGAGCGTCGCGCCGACCTTCGCGCGCCTTGCACGGAGCTACGCGGTCCTCTCGCGCTACTACGGCGTCACCCATCCCAGCCTGCCGAACTACCTCGCGCTCGTCTCCGGATCCACGCAGGGAATCTCGACCGACTGCACGGATTGCTCGGTCTCGGGGGTCAACCTGGCCGACAGCCTCGGGGCGGCGGGCAGGACGTGGAAGACCTACGCCGAGGGCCTGCCGGAAACCGGCTTCCTCGGAGCCTCGTCCGGCCGATACGCGAAGAAGCACGACCCGCTTCTGTACTTCACGGACGTGGCCGGGAGCGCAGCGCGGCGGGCGGACTTCGTGCCGTTCTCACGCCTGCGCGGCGACCTCCGCACGGGGAAGCTGCCTGACTTCTCCCTGATCGTCCCCGACCTCTGCCACTCCATGCACGACTGCCCGGTCGCCGCGGGAGACGCCTGGCTCGGCCGGATCGTCCAGCCGCTGCTGCGGCTGCCGAGAACCGTCGTCTTCGTTGTCTTCGACGAGGGATCGAGCCCCGACCGCGGCGGCGGCCACGTCCCGGCGCTCGCCCTTGGCACGGCCGTGCGGCCACACTCGCGCTTTGCCGGGGTGATCGATCACTACGGCCTCCTGCGCACGATCGAGGAAGCCTGGAGCCTCAGGATTCTCGGTCAGTCGGCATCCGCACGCTCGATCCTGGGCATCTGGCGTTAGAGAGCCCGTTGTGGAGGAAACCGCCGCTCCGGCTGGAACCTCCCGGAGCCGATGCTGGCCGCCCTCACCTCCGCCCTCGCAGTCCGCGACCCCTCGAGCGTCGGCCACGCGCGCCGCGTCACGACGCTGGCGGGAACGCTCGCGGCCTGGCTGGGCTGGGACGAGCGCAGGCTCCAGACGATCCGGATCGGCGTACCGCTGCACGACATCGGCAAGCTCGCGGTCTCGGAGTCGATCCTGCGCAAGCCCGGTCCCTTGAGTCCGGGCGAGCTCGCCGAGATCCGCGCTCATCCCGCCGCCGGCGCGCGGCTGATCGACCCGAGGGGGCCGCTGCGAGACGCGCTGCCGTACGTCCTCTACCACCACGAGCGCTGGGACGGCGCCGGCTATCCCACCGGGCGGTCAGGCCCGGAGATCCCCGAGGAAGCCCGCCTCCTCTCGGTCGTCGACGCCTTCGACGCGATGACGACGACCCGGCCGTACCGGCGACCGCTTCCGGCGGAGCGGGCGGTGCGGGAGGTCGAGCGCTGCGCGGGCACGCAGTTCGACCCTGCGCTCGCGGGCGCGTTCCTCGCCGCCTGGCGCGCGGGCGCCTTCGACAGTCCGCTCGCGGCCGCGCTCTAGCTCTTACAAAGCGTTAACGCGGGATCCGAACCGTTCGCACCGGCCGGTCGAATCACAGCCGCGGGACGGTTGATCGTTCAATTGGCACTTCATCCAGCGGGTGCCGTCCCGCGTGGCGCCGGCTCAGGTCGGAGGCACCCGATCAGCACGTCCAGGGTGAGGTCGTCAGAGGGGGAAACCCAATGTCAGATTCACTGCATTCGCCTCTGCCGCCGCTCGAGGAGCTCGACGTCGACGGAGCGATTCGGGAAACGGCCGAGCAGGTCGATCCGCAGACGCGTGCGGCCTTCCTGCGCAAGGCCGGGGTCGGCGTCGGCGCCGTCGCCGGAGGCGGCGCGCTCCTGGGCGCTCTGCCGGGCGTCGCGTTCGGCGCGGTTGCGGCGAGCGACGTCGCGATTCTCAAGTTCGCGCTCACGCTCGAGTACCTCGAGGCGGCGTTCTACGCCGAGGCGATCCGGAACGGGAAGTTCACCGGCGAGCTCGACCTGTTCACGCGCACCGTCGCGGGGCACGAGGCGGCGCACGTCGCGTTCCTCAAGAAGGCGCTCGGGTCGGCCGCTCAGAAGTCGCCGAAGTTCGACTTCAAGGACACGACCACGAACAAGGCGAAGTTCGAGGCCACCTCGCAGACGCTGGAAGACACGGGCGTCCGTGCGTACCTCGGCCAGGCGGGAAACATCAAGTCGAAGGTCATCCTCGGCCAGGCCGGCACGATCCTCACCGTCGAGGCGCGGCACGCCTCGTGGATCCGCGACATCCGCGGCAAGGGCAACCCGCCGTCGCCGGCCCCCGCAGCCTTCCAGGACAAGCGCACCAAGGCGCAGATCCTGGCGGCCGTGCAGGGCACCGGCTTCATCGTCGGCTGATCGTCGTGACCATCGAAAGGAGAGATATGTCCGATTTCTGGACACTGGAGGAGGTCGACGTCGACGGCGCAGCTCGTGAGGCGGCGGAGAAGGTCGATCCCAACACCCGTGCTGCCTTCCTCAAGAAGGCCGGCCTCGGCGTCGGCGCCGTGGCCGCATCGAGCGCGTTCTTCGGCGGCATCCCGGCGCTCGCGTCGGCGGCCGTCCCTGCGAGCGACGTGGCGATCCTCAAGTTCGCCCTGACGCTCGAGTACCTCGAGGCGACCTTCTACACGGAGGCAGTCTCGAACGGGAACCTGACCGGCGAGACAGCGAAGTTCGCGGAGGTCGTAAAGACCCACGAGAACGTGCACGTCGCGTTCCTGAAGAAGGCCCTCGGGTCCGCTGCTCCGAAGAAGCCGAAGTTCGACTTCAAGGACACGGTTACGAATCAGGCCAAGTTCCAGGCGACCTCGATTGCTCTCGAGGACACGGGCGTCCAGGCCTACCTGGGCCAAACGCCGAAGATCAAGTCGAAAAAGGTCCTCGCGGCTGCGGGCTCGATCCTGCCGGTCGAGGCACGTCATGCCGCGTGGATCCGGGACATCGAGCTCCGCGCGACGTCGTCGTCGTCGGGGTCGAACCCGGCGCCGCACAGCTTCGACAAGCCGCAGACGAAGGCTCAGATCCTGGCGAAGGTCCAGGCGACGGGCTTCATCGTCGGCTAACCCGTTTCACCCGGCTCCGGGACGCGGGGGGCGTCCCGGAGCACTTCCACCGAAAGGACTCATATGCCTGGTTTCATCGGAGTACCTGAATTGCTCTTGCTCGGTTTCGTCGTCCTGCTCGTCTTCGGCCCGAAGCGCCTGCCCGAGATGGGCCGCTCGATGGGCCGCGGGATGCGCGAGTTCAAGGACTCGATCTCCGGCGACAAGCACGACGACGACCGGCTCGAGGTTCCCGCCGAGCTCACGCGCGAGCAAGACCCCGTCGTCTAGCACGGCCGATCTTCCACCCAACCGAAAGGAACGACCGATGTCTGAAGCTCCCCAGACCTCAGGAGCGATCGAGGAGCTCGCGCGCGATCCCGGGTCCCGGAAGGAATTCTTGCGCAGGATGGGCGGCGGCGCCGCGGGCGCCAGCGCCCTCGGGCTGTTCCTGACCGCCTGCGGTGGGAAAAAGAAGAGCACGGCTGCGTCCACAGCCGCGACGACCGCGTCCAGCTCGACGGCGTCCTCGACGGGCGACCTGAAGATCCTCAACTACGCTCTGACGCTCGAGTACATCGAGGCCGACTTCTACCGCAAGGTGGCCGCGAGCGGCCTCTTCAAGGGCGCCCAGCTCCAGCTGATCAAGGTGATCGGCGCACACGAGGCCGCGCACGTCGCCGCCCTGAAGTCGACCGTGCAGAAGCTCGGCGGCGCCCCTGCTGCGAAGCCGCAGACCAAGTTCCCGCTGCAGAGCGCCGGCAGCGTGCTCGCCCTCGCCGCCACGGTCGAGAACCTCGGCGCCTCCGCCTACCTCGGGCAGGCCGGGAACATCCAGAACAAGGAGGTGCTGGCCGCGGCGCTCTCGATCCACACCGTCGAGGCTCGCCATGCCTCCGCCCTGAACGTCCTCACGGGCAAGACGCCCACACCGGACGGGGCATTCGCCAAGCCGGCCTCGATGGCCGAGGTCCTGCCCAAGGTGAAGCCCTTCATCGTCAGCTAGCCGCCAGGCGGAAATGGAGATACCAATGACCGATTCGACACTGGCGGCCGGCGCCGAAGCCGTCGAAGTTCACGGCACGACCCGTGGCGCATTCATCCTCGAGGGCGCGCTCGCCGTCGGGGCCGTCTACGGGACGTCCGCGATCGGACCGTTCGTGAGCCAGGCTCTGGCCGCGGGCGGCGGCGGTGACGTCGCCATCCTCAACTTCGCCCTCACGCTGGAGTACCTGGAGGCGGACTTCTACACGAAGGCCCTCAGCCTCTCGCTGAGCAGCAACTCCAAGAAGCTCGCCCAGCTCCTGGGAGCGCACGAGCGCGCCCATGTCGCCGCGATCAAGGCCACCGTGACGAAGCTCGGCGGAACGCCCGTGAAAAAGCCGACGTTCGTCTTCCCGATCACGGACGAGGCCAGCTTTCTCAAGCTGGCCCAGACGCTCGAGGACACGGGTGTCGGGGCCTACAACGGCGCGGGGCCGTCGATCCAGTCGAAGGCCGTGCTGGCGGCGGCCGGATCGATCGTGCAGATCGAGGGACGCCACGCCGCGGCGATCCGGCTCGCGAACCACGCGACGCCCGCTCCAGCCGCGTTCGACCAGGCGCTCCAGAAGGCGACCGTGCTCCGCGCGGTCAAGCCGCTGATCAAGGCGTAAGCCTGCCGCCCGCACAGGATGGAGAGGGCGCTTCGGCGCCCTCTCCGCTCGCGGCGGGCGTCAGACGGCGAGCTTCGCCCGGGCGCGGCGGATCACCTCGTCGGTGAACTCCGTCGTGCCCGCGTGCCCGCCGAGGTCGGCCGTGCGGACTCCCGCGGAGACCGCGTCGAGGCACGACTCGCGGATCGCGCGGCCGGCCTGCTGGGCCGGGTCGCCCGCATGGGCGAGCAGCGCTGCGCCCGCGAGGATCATCGCCATCGGGTTGGCGACGTTCTTGCCCCGAAGCGAGGGCGCCGTGCCGTGCGCCGCCTCGGCCATCAGCGCCCGCGTCTCGTAGTCGTCCCCGAACGCGACGAGGAGCGATTCCGAGCCGGCGATCGAGCCGAAGAGCGGCAACACGAGATCGGAGAGGATGTCGCCGTCCCGGTTCAGGGCGGGAATGACGAGCGCGTCTCCGGCGGAGGCGATCAGGAGCGCGAAGGTCGCGTCGATCAGCTGCGGCTCGTAGGGGATTCCCGGATGGCGCGTCGCGGCGGCGTCCATCTCCTCCTTCAGCATGCCCTCGTAGGTCGGGCTGACCGTGTACTTCGGCCCTCCGAAGACCTTGGCGCCGCCGCGCTCGGCCTGACGGAAGGCGAACTCGGCCACCGCCGTGCAGATCCGCCGCTCGATCCGCTCGGTGCGGAACGCGACCTCGTCGTCGCCTTTCCCCTCGCGCCACTCCTTCGCCCCATAGGCGTCGCCGACCGCCATGCGGACGATCGAGATCGGCGCGTGAACGCCCCCGAGCGGAACGACGCCGGGAATGCGGCGCCCGGTGCGGACGATCACCTTCCCCCCGATCTCCTCACGCAGGATCCGATTCGGTGAGCCGACGTCGTCGCGGCCCTCGGGCGTGATCGTCGCCGCCTTGAGCCCGAGTCCGTGCTCGCGGATCGCGGCCGCCGCATCGTGCACGACGGCGTTCTGCGTCGCGCGGCGCGACTCGAGCGACAGGTCGAGGCGCAGAACCTCGAGCGCGAGGCCGGTCACTTCCGGGGCGAGCACGCGCAGCGATTCCTCGAGCAGCTCCTGCCCGGTCTCGTCCCCCTCGAGCACGACGATCGTTTTCGCTTCCACGGCCGCGGGGACGATAGCGAGGCGATGGCGCGCAAGGGTGGCTGGCGACGGGAGGGAGGAGCGAAGCGATTCGCTACGTCGACGCGCGCGGGAACCGGATCGCCGACGACGCGAAGCTGGCGCGGATCCAGTCGCTCGTCATCCCGCCCGCGTGGAAGGACGTCTGGATCTCCCCGCGGGCGGGATCGAAGCTCCAGGCGACGGGGGTCGACGCTGCGGGCCGCCGCCAGTACCTCTACCACCCCGATTATCGCGCGCGGCAGGAGCAGGCCAAGTACGACAAGCTGATCAGATTCGCGGAGCGGCTGCCCGATCTACGAGCGGCGATGTCCGAGCACATGGATCGAGACGCACTCGACCGCGAGCGCGTCTCGGCCGTCGCAATTCGCCTCATCAATCTCGGCTGGTTCCGGGTCGGCTCCGATCGGTACGCGAAGGAATCCCACACGTTTGGAATCACGACCCTGACGAAACGCCACCTGACCGTGCGCGGGAGCCGGATCGGCCTCCACTTCCGCGGCAAGCACAAGATCGTCGTCCGGACGACGATCGTCGACTCGGAGCTCGCCGAGACGATGAAGGAGCTCGCGGAGCTGCCCGGCGGCCGTCGACTCTTCCGCTACGAGTGGCAGGGAGAGCTCTACAACCTGACCGGGAGTCGGTTGAACGACTACATCGGCGCCTACCTCGGGGAGGACTTCACGGCGAAGGACTTCCGCACCTGGGGCGGCACGCTGATCGCCGCGATCGCTCTCGCCGAGCGCGGACTGCCCGAGGGCGAGGCGGACGGGAAGCGAAAGGTCGCAGGGGTGATGCGGCGCGTGGGCGAGCGGCTCGGCAATACTCCTGCGGTCGCTCGGTCCTCCTACGTCAGCCCTGCGGTGATCGAGCAGTATCTCGACGGGCGAACGATCGAGGACTTTCGTCCCCGACATTTGCGTGTCGTGAGGGCACGGGATATGGGGCTGGACATGGAAGAGCAGGCGCTGCTCAGCCTGCTGCGCTCGTGGCGGATTCGCCAGGCGCGCGCTGCAGCCTAGGTTTTCGTCGGCATTCCGCTAAACTCAGGCCCGATCAGACTCTCCCAAGGAGGATGCATTGGCTCGTAAGACCGTACTGGTGTCCGATATGTCCGGACAGGAGATTCCCGAGGGTAAAGGCGCGACGATTCGTATCACGTTTCGCGATGCGCGCAAGGGCGTCCGCGAGCTCGACGTGACGGACGCGGAGGCGGACCGCCTCGGCGGCCGCTCGGTGGCCCGACGCGGCCGCCGGCCGAAGAGCGCATCGAGCTGACCGAGACGGGGCGGGAGACCGCCCCGTCTCATTTTTGGCGCAGTTTGCAGAGCTCCGCTCGGAGGCCGTCCCGAGCGCGACGTAGCATGGGCAGGTGGGTCTCAGCCTGATCGTCGGCCCGGCGAACGCCGGGAAGGTGGCTCTGCTCCTGCGGCGCTACGTCGACGTGCTCGAGCGCGACCCGTACCTGATCGTGCCGAACCGGTCGGACGTCGATCGCGCCGAGCGGGATCTGCTGGCGCTGCAACCCGCGCTCCTCGGCGGCTCGATCGGCACGTTCGACGACCTCTTCCTCGCGATTGCACGCGGCGGCGCCGATGCTCGCCCGGTCGTCTCCGACAGCCAGCGCGCGCTCCTCGCGCGGCAGGCGCTTGCGGGGGTCTCGCTCAACGGGTTGGGCCGCTCGGCGCGCTTCGCCGGCTTCGCCGACGCCTTCCAGAGCGCCGTCGGCGAGCTCGAGTCGGGCCTCCTCGACCCCGGCGATCTCGACGGCGAGCTCGAGGCCCTCTACGCGGCCTACCGCGGCGAGCTCGACCGGCTCGAGCTGTGGGATCGCGATCTGCTCCGCCGCTACGCCGCCGAGCGTGTCGCCGCCGACTTCGGAGCCTGGAGCGGCAAGCCGGTGTTCGCCTACGGGTTCGAGGATCTGACCGGCGCCGAGTGGGCGCTGCTCGAGGCGCTCGCCGGCCGCACCGAGGTGACGGTGTCGATGCCGTACGAGCCGGGACGTCCCGCGTTTGCGTCGCTCCGGCGCACGATGGACGACCTCGCCGCGCTCGCCGACGGGCGCATCACGGAGCTACCGCCCGGGTTCGAGGAAGTCGCCCATCCGGCGATCGCGCACCTCGAGCGCGCCCTCTTCGCCGATGCGCCGCCGAGCGCCCCGCCGATCGAGGGGGCGATCCGCTTCTTCGAGGGCGCCGGCGCGCGCGGGGCGCTCGAGCTCGTCGGCGAGGAGCTGCTGGAGCTCATCCGCGCAGGCTTCGCGCCCGAGCAGATCGGGATCGTCTGCCCGTCGCTCGAGCGCTGGCAGGTGCCGCTCGAGACGGCGCTCGGCACGCTCGGCGTCCCGTACGCCGTCGACGGCCCCGGCGTCCGGCTCGGCCAGACCTTCTTCGGCCAGGCCCTGTTGAGCTTCCTCCGCTTTGCCTGGCTCGAGGGCGGCCGGCGCGACCTCTACTCGTACCTTCGCTCGCCGTACTCCGGCTTCAGCCGCACGAACGTCGACTTCCTCGAGGGGCGCCTGCGCGGGCGAGCCGTCGAGACGGCGGCGCGCGTGGAGGAAGAGACGGTGCGGCTCCGGGACGGCCAGCCGCTGCCGCCGCTCGAGACGCTGCGCTCGGCGCCTGGGCCGCTCGAGGGCGTCGCCGCGATCTCGGCCGGCATGCTGCGGAGCGCGTACGGGCTCGAGTCCCCGCCGGTCGGGGATGGAGCGCGCCAGGACCTCCGCGCGCACGAAGCGATCTCGCGCCTCCTGGCCGAGCTTCGCGGCTGGGGGGAGCTTGGCGGGACGCTCGCGCCGGAGGAGATCGTCGGCGCGCTCGAGCGGGCGACCGTGCCCGGCCGATCGACGCCGGAGCCGGGCAAGGTCGTCGTCGTCGACCTGATGCGCGCGCGCACGCGACGCTTCGAGGCCGTCTTCGTCCTCGGCCTCGAGGAAGGCGGCCTGCCCCGTCGCGGGCGGGAGACGCCCTTCCTCGACGACGAGGCGCGGCGGGAGCTCGACGGCCGCACGCGCGCCAGGCTCGCGCGCCCCGACCACGTCGCTCGCGAGCGCTACCTGTTCTACACCGCCTGCGCACGCCCCACACGCCGTCTCTATCTCGTCCGCGAGGCGGCGAGCGACGAGGGCGGTCCCCACGAGGCGAGCCCCTTCTGGGAGGAGGCACGCACCGTCTTTGCGGCTGAGGACGTCGCCCGCTGGACGCGCCGCCGGTCGCTCTCTCAGCTCACCTGGCCGCTCGAGGCCGCGCCGACCGACCGCGAGCGGCTGCGCGCCGTCGCGGCGCGGGCGGCGGAGGACGGCGACGCGGCCGACGCGATCGCCGTCGCGAACGGCTGGGAGCGGCGGCTCGCGCGCGCGCGCCGCGCCTTCGTGCGCCCGACGCGCCTGACGCACTCCCTCGTCCTCGACGAGCTCCGCAGCCGCAGAAGCTTCGGCGTGACCGAGCTCGAGCGCTTCGCCGACTGCTCGTCGATTTGGCTCTTCGAGCGGCTGATCGACCCCCGGTCGATCGACGCGAAGGTCGATGCGCGGCTGCGCGGCTCGATCGCCCATCAGGCGCTGTACAAGTTCTACTCCGGCCTCCCGAAGGAGCTCGGCGCCGAGCGCGTGGAGGCCGACCGGGTCGAGGAGGCCGTCGTCTTCCTCCGTCGCTGCCTCTCGGACGCTCTGGCGGGCGTGCGGATCGAGCTGACCGAGCTCCAGCGGCGCGAGCTCGAGCATGGCCTGGGTCGCGACCTCGAGGCGTTCGTGCGGGAGGACGCCGCGGCGGAGGCGCCGCTCGTCCCGCGCCGTTTCGAGGTCTTGTTCGGGACCGAGCGCTCGGCGCCCGAGCTCCAGCGCGGCCTCGAGCTCGCGCCGGGCGCGGCGCTCACGGGGAAGATCGACCGGATCGACCTCGACCCGTTCAGCGCGCGCGGGATCGTCCAGGACTACAAGTCGGGCAAGACCGGCCACTCGGCTGCCCAGATCGAGTCGGAGCTGCGCCTCCAGATCCCGCTCTACATGCTCGTCCTGCGCGACCTGGTCGGGATCGAGCCGCTCGGCGGCCTCTACCGGCCGCTCTCGGGCGAGCGGAAGGCTCGCGGCCTGTTGCGCGCGGAGGCGCGCGACGACGGCGTCCCCGGCTTCGCCAAGAACGACTATCTCCCGGAGGAGGACTTCTGGGCCCAGGTCGAGCGATCGCGTGAGCTTTCGGTCGGGCTCGTCGAGCGCCTCCGCGAGGGCGATGTTCGCCACGATCCGAAGGGCGGCGACTGCCCGACGTGGTGCGAGCTCTGGACGATGTGCCGGGTGAAGCGCGCGTGAACACGCAGCAGCAGGCTGCCGTGGAGGCGCGCGGCCTCGTCTTCGTCTCCGCCGGCGCCGGCACGGGCAAGACGAAGGTGCTCGTCGAGCGGTTCGCACGCGCCGTCTGCACGGAAGGGATGGACGTCGAGTCGATCCTCGTGATCACCTACACCGAGCGCGCGGCGGGCGAGCTGCGGTCGCGGATCCGGTCGCGGCTCGTCGAGCTCGAGCGGCCGGAGCTCGCGCGCGCCCTCGACGGCGCCTGGATCTCGACCATCCACAGCTTCTGTCTGCGCCTGCTGAAGGCGCACTCGTTCGCGGCCGGAGTCGATCCCCGGTTCCGCGTGGTGGACGAGAGCCAGGGACGCGTGCTCCGGAGCGAAGCGTTCCAGACTGCGCTCGGCACGTTCTGCGCGGGCGACGATCCCGACCGGCTGCGGCTGCTCGCGGTCTACGGCGGCCCGTGCCTGCGGCGGATGCTCACGGGCGTGCACGGCACGCTGCGGGCCGCTGGGCGCGATCTCGTCCTGGAGCTCGGCGACCGGCAGAGCCTCGCCTCGCGCCTCGCCGAGCTTTGCGAGGCCGCACGGTGTCTCGGGGAGGACGCGGAGTCGGCGGACGCCGCGCGGGAGACGGCAGCCGAGGCGCTCGTCCTCGCCGAGACCGAGACGGCGGCCGACCGTCTGCTCGACCTGGGGGGCCTCCGTCTCCGCGGCGAGCGCGCGGCGAGCTACGAGGAGGCGCGCCGCGCCGTCGAGCAGGCCGCGCTGGACGAGCTGGCGGCGCGCGACCGCGACCTTCTGCAGGAGCTCCTCACCGGGTTCGACACCGCCTACAGCGAGGCGAAGGACCGCGAGTCGGCGCTCGACTTCGAGGACCTGCAACTCCGTGCTCGCGACCTGCTCCGCGACCACGAGGAGATCCGCGTCCGCGAGCATCTCCGCTTCCGCTCGATCATGGTGGACGAGTTCCAGGACACGAACCGCCTCCAGTGCGAGCTCGTCGACCTGCTCAGCACGGGACCGGGCGAGCCGGAGCTCTTCTTCGTCGGGGACGAGTTCCAGTCGATCTACGGCTTCCGGCACGCGGACGTGCAGGTTTTCCGCGCACGGCGCGAGGCGGCGGGCGAGGTGCTGCCGCTGACGCGCAACTACCGCTCGCGGCCCGAGGTTCTCTCCTTCGTCAACCACCTTTTCCGCGGCGATTTCGGGGACGAGTTCCAGGCGCTCACGGCCTCAGGTGAGTTTCCCGACCCGGTCTTCGGGGCGCCGGTCGAGCTGCTCGTCACCGACAAGGCGAGCTACGCGGACACGGGTGTCCACTGGCGCCGCGGCGAGGCCCGCGCGATCGCACGCCGGGTCCGCGAGCTGATCGACGCGGAAGCTGCGACGGCGGGCGAGATCGTCCTCCTCTTCGCCGCCGGAACCGACGCGGAGTGGTACGAGGAGGAGCTCCGCCAGCTCGACGTCCCGACCTACCGCGGTACGGGACGCGGCTACTTCGGCCAGCAGCAGGTCGCCGACCTGCTCTCGTACCTGCGGCTCCTCCACAACCGCTACGACGATGAGGCGCTCGTCGGCGTGCTCGCCTCGCCGCTCGTCGGCGTCTCGAACGACGGGCTCGTCCTGCTGCGCCGCGCGGCGGGACGGCGGCCCCTCTTCGTCGGCCTGGAACGGAGCATCCCGGCCGGGATCTCCTCCCGAGACGAGCGGCTCGTACGCGCTTTCAAGCAACGCTACAACCGCCTGATCGCGGCCTCGGCTCGACTCTCGCTCGAGCGCCTCTGCGAGCGGATCGTCGTCGAGCACGACTACGACCTCGCGGTGCTGGCACAGTGGGACGGACGCCGGCGCTACGCGAACATGCGCAAGCTCGCCCGCCTCGCTCGCTCGTACGAGGAGCTGCGCGGCCGCGACGTGGAGGGCTTCGTCCGCTTCGTCGGCGAGCAAGAGGCGGTCGGCGCTCGCGAGCTCGAGGCCGTTGCCGAGGAGGAGGGCTCCGACGCCGTGCGCCTGCTGACGATCCACGCGGCCAAGGGACTCGAGTTCAAGGTGGTCGTGGTCGCCGACGCGGGCCGCGACAGAGCGCCGCCGGCGGGCGACGAGATCCTGGCGCTCTCGGACGGGCGGTTCGGCTTCCGCGTCGCGGACCCCACGACGAGCGAGCGCAAGGGCGCCTTCGACTACGAGACGGTGCGCGAGGCGCGCAAGGCGGAGGAGCGGGCCGAGCGCCTGCGTCTCTACTACGTCGCGATGACCCGGGCGATCGACCGGCTGATCGTCTCCGGCGCGATCGACCGGTCGCGTCGCGCCGACGAGACGACGCCGATCGGGTGGGTGCTCGGCCGGCTCGACGTCGACCGGGAGCTCGAGCATGCCGGCCGGGAGCCCGTCGAGCTGGAACGTGAGGGCGCTCGCGTGCTCGTGCGCGTCGACCGCTTCGAGCCGGTGCCGGAGCTGGCCGAGCCCGTGGAGGCCGAGGGCCAGCTCGCGCTCTTCGAGGGTACGAACGGCGCGGGCCCGCTTCCGCCGCTCGTTCCCGCGCTGCCGCCGCTCGCGCCGCCCCCGATTCCCCCTGTCCACCGCGTCCGGCGATTGTCGTTCAGCGCGCTCGCTCTCTACGAGCGCTGCTCCTACCGCTACTACGCCGAGCGGATCGCCGGAATGCGGCCGGGCGCGCCGCGCGCGGCGCCAGGCGGTGGAGGCGGCCTGGCCGCGACGGAGATCGGCGACGCCGTCCACCGGCTGCTCGAGCTCGTCGACCTCCGCGCGCCCAAGCCGCCCGAGGCGCTCGCCGACGCGGTGCGCGGCTGGTATCCGCGCGTCACAGAGGACGAGCTCGGCCGGATCGCACGCTTCGTCGACGCCTACTGCGGCTCCGAGCTCGCGGCGCGCGTGGCCGGGCTTGCGAACGCTCGCGTCGAGCGTCCCTTCGCCTTCGAGCACGACGGCGTCCTTCTGCACGGCCGCCTCGACGTCCTCCAGCTCGAGGGCGAGCGGGCGCTCGTGCTCGACTACAAGACGAACTCGCTCGAGGAGGGGACGCCCGAGGAGATCGTCGCGGCCGACTACCGTCTTCAGCGGCTCGTCTACGCCCTCGCCTGCTTCCGCGCCGGCGCCGCGGAGGTGGAGGTCGTCTACCACTTCCTCGAGCGGCCCGACGCGGTCGTCGTCACGAGCTTTCGCCGCGAACAGGCGCCGGAGCTCGAGGCGGAGCTCTCCACCGCGATCGCGCGCATCGACGCAGGAGCGTTCCGCCCGCAGCCGGACGAGCTCGTCTGCAACGGCTGTCCGGCGCTCGATCTCGTCTGTGCCGGGCCCCGGCTGCGCGAGGGCGATTATTCGGAGCCGGCCCTCGCTACCGTCTCGTAGCCGTGTCGAGGAGCTACGTCCGCGAGGCGCGCCGGCGCGTCGGCCCCAAGCGTGCGCGGATCAGGCCCGTGATCGAGCGCCTCGCCGCCGAGCATCCGGACGCGACGATCGCACTCCGTTCCCGCACCGATCTCGAGCTCCTCGTGGCCGTGATGCTCTCCGCGCAGACGACCGACGTGAACGTGAACCGGGTGACCGAGACGCTCTTCGTCAAGTACCGCCGCCCGGACGACTACCTCGCCGTCCCGCAGGCCGAGCTCGAGCGCGACATCTTCGCGACCGGGTTCTTCCGGCAGAAGGCGAAGTCGCTGCGGGGGACGATGCGGATGCTGCTGGAGGACTACGACGGCGTTGTGCCGCGCCGGCTCGAGGAGCTCGTCCGGCTGCCGGGCGTCGCGCGCAAGACGGCGAACGTGGTCGCCGCCGAGCTTGGCGAGCCCCAGGGCGTCGTCGTCGACACGCACGTTCGGCGGCTCTCGCAGCGGCTCGGCTTCACGCGCCACGAGGATCCGGTCAAGATCGAGCGCGACCTGATCCGGCTCGTTCCGCGCGAGGGCTGGGGCCGATTCCCGCACCTCCTGATCTGGCACGGGCGTCGCGTCTGTAGTGCGCGCCGACCGCGGTGCGAGGTATGCGTGCTCAACGACCTGTGTCCGGCGAGCCGAGTGTGAGCGCCGAGCAGCATCCGGAGTCGCGTGGCTTCGAGCTCGTCGCCGACCTCTACGAGCGCTCGCGGCCCGGCTATCCGTCGGAGGCGGTCGCATGGTTCGCGCAGCGGCTCGACCTTCGCGCAGGTCGAACCGTGCTCGACCTCGGCGCGGGCACCGGCAAGCTCGCACGCGCGTTGGTCGAGACCGGCGCGCACGTCGTCGCAGTCGAGCCTGGTGAGGCCATGCGCGCGAGGCTCGAGCAGGCTGTTCCCGAGGCGGAGGCGCTCGCGGGCGCGGCCGAGGCGATCCCGCTTGCCGACGCGTCGGTCGACGCGGTCACCGCCGGCCAGGCGTTTCACTGGTTCCGCGCCGACGAGGCGCTTCGCGAGGTGCACCGCGTGCTCCGGCCGGGCGGCGGCCTCGGCCTCGTGTGGAACCAGCGCGACTGGGACGATCCGTTCCAGCAGGAGGTCAGCAGGCTCCTGGAGCCGTTCGTTCCGGCCGGAAGGCCCGAGGTGACGGCGAGCGGCTGGCGCGAGGAGCTCGACGCGAGTGACCTCTTCGGCCAGCTCGAGGAGCGGCGGCTCGCGTTCTCCAACGAGCTCGACGCCGACCGCATCGCCGAGCGGATCGCCTCGATCAGCTTCGTCGCCGCGGCAACCGCAAGAAGACAACGGGCGCTCGAACGGCAGCTTCGGGTGCTCGTCTGCGACCGGGGCGGCCGTGTCCGATTCGCCTACGTGACGGTGGCCTTCGTGACCTTCGCTAGCTGATCACGGAGTAGCCGTACTGCGACTCGAGCAGCTCGCCGCGCGCGAACCGCTCCGGCGCGAGCGGCTTCAGGTCGAGCGTTCTCCAGCCGCCGTCCAGGATCAGCTCGGCGACCGCACGCCCGACGGCGGGGGCGAGCTTGAAGCCGTGCCCGGAGAAGCCGGCGGCGACGTAGACGTTCTCCGTCCCCGGCACGAGTCCGATCGCGGGATGCCAGTCGGGGGTGATGTCGTAGGGGCCGGACCAGGCGCCGCGCCAGTGGCCGCCGGCGAGCTCGGGGATCCGGCGGGCGAGGGAGGAGGCAAAGCGGTCGAGCGTCTCCGGCTCGGTGCCCTCCGGTGTCTCGTCGGGGTCGATCGGGCTGTCCGCGTGGCCCGGGTCGAGCGCGCCGACCTCGAGATAGCCGGGCTCGCCCGGCTTGACGTAGAAGTCGAGCGCCGAGAAATCGGCGAGCGCAGGCGGCGGGGGCCCGAATCCGATCGGGACGCGCCAGCGGCCGACCTCGGCGCGGGCGACCCGGATCGGAAGCTCGTAGCCGATCTGCGCGAGCAGCGGGATCGACCACGCCCCGGCGGCCACCACCACGGCGTCCGCGTCGAGCTTCGCCAGGTCGTCGATCCGCCGCCCCTCCTCGATCCGCGCCCCGTCGCGGCGAGCGGCCGCGGCGAACCCGGCTGTCGCGAGGTACGGGTCGCAGTATCCGCCGGTCGGCTCGAAGCAGACCGCCGCGAGGTCGTCGGCCGCGATCCGCGGGTCGATTTCCCGGAGCTCGCCGGGGTCGAGCAGCTCGATCGCTGCGCCCTCGGTTCTCCCGGTGGCGACGTTCCGCTCGAGGGCGGCGCGGCCGGTCTCGTCGGTGGTCCAGAGGACGCCCGTGCGGACGAAGCCCGCGCTCCCGCCGAAGAGCTCCTCGAAGTTGGAGTACGCGTGCAGCCCGTGCACGGCCATTCGCACGAGCAGGGGGTGTGTGTAGTACTGACGAACGATCGCCGTCGAGCGCCCGGTCGGGCCGGACGCGAGCGCCGCTCGCTCGCACAGCGTCACGTCAGCGCCGCGGGAAGCCAGGTGCGCGGCGATCGACGTGCCCGTGCAGCCGCCCCCGACGACGACGATCTCCGGCACTACCTCGGCGTCAGGGCGACGAGCAGGCCCCCGTCCTCGTCGTAGGCGGGGAAGAAGTCTGCGGTCACGGCCTTCTGCCGGCCGGCGCGCGTGCGCAGCTCGATCTGCTCGCCGAGGCGCCGGACGCCCCATTCGAGCGTGAGCGCGGCCGGGTTCCTGTCGGGCTCGAAGCCGGCGAGGCCGAGCCGCTCGACGAGCTCGGCGCCGAGCAGCTCCTGCTCCTGGTAGCCGCAGAGCTCGAACACGCCGCGCCCGCTCGCCAGGATGCGGCCGTCGCGGTCGCAGACCACCATGCCCGCGTTCGGCGCCGGATAGTAGTCCTCCATCAGCTCGAACAGGAAGCCGAAGCCGCAGCGGTGGCACGCGACCGGGATGTCGTCGAGCTCCTCCACGCCGTCGTGGTCGACCGAGCGTTGCTTGCAGTTCGGGCAGATGTAGAACGGCACAGCGGGATGCTAGTGGTCCGACCGCTAGATCCATTTCTTCCAGCGGAAGAACGCGAGCTGGATTGCCGTCGTCAGCACGATCAGTCCCCAGGAGAACAGGTAGCCGAACTGCCAGCCGAGCTCGGGGAAGTGGTGCCGGAAGTTCTGGCCGTACAGCCCGACGATGAAGGTGGGGAGGAGAAGCAGCGAGGCGATCACCGTCAGCTTTTTCATCACGTCGTTCTGGTCGTTCGCGATCTTCGACTGGAGGTAGTCGCGCACGCTGGCGACGAGGTCGCGGGAGAGCTCGAGCCCGTCCACGGCGCGCAGGAACTTGTCGTACGCCGCGCCGAAGTCGAGCTCGACCTCGCGCGGGAAGAGCTCGCCCTTCTCGAGCTCGACGCGGTCGTCCACGATCCCGCGCACCGCGTCACGCATCGGCGCGAGCGTCCGGCGGATGTGAAGCAGGTCGTGGCGCAACCGCGATAGCTGCTCACGCGTCCGCTGCGCGCTCCAGTGCTCGACGCTGTCCTCGAGGTCGTCGATCTCGTCGTTCAGGTCGTCGATCAGGTCGAGGTAGCACTCGGCCATGTCGTCGACGAGGTGGTAGACGTGCGTGCCGACGTCCTCGCCTGCCCGGCACGAAGCGCGGGCCTCCTTCGGATCGAAGGGCTCGCCGCGCGCCGGCGTCTTCCGGACCGTGAGGAGGATCGACTGCGTGGCGATCAGGTCGATCTCCTGGTAGTAGATCCGGTTCTCGGCGCGCTCGAGTCGGGCGACGAGGAAGACGCCGAAGACGTAGTCGCCGTGGCCCTCGAGCTTCGGGCGCGGCTCGTCGTCGTGCTGGGGATCGGAGAGCAGCTGTTCGAGTGCGCGCGCGTGGACCTCGGAGGGCAGCTTCGCCTTCAACTCGTCCGCGGACGGATCGAGCAGGTCGATCCACTCGGCCATGCGGCCGAGGCTACTCCGGGTGTCGGCTAGACCTCAGCGGCCTCTGGGCGTGGGGCCGTCAGCGCCGTATCGGGATGTCCCTCCAGCGCGGCGAGGTACCGCTCGGCGTCGAGCGCGCCCATGCAGCCGGAGCCCGCGGCGGTGACCGCCTGGCGGTAGACGTGGTCCTGGACGTCGCCGACGGCGAACACCCCGGGCACGTTCGTCTCCGTCGACCCCGGTTTCGTCATCAGGTACCCGGCCTGGTCGTGGTCGAGCTGATCGAGGAAGAGCGCGGTCGTCGGGTCGTGGCCGATCGCGCCGAAGAGGCCGTCGGCGTCGAGCTCCCACGTCTCGTCCGTGTTCAGGTCGCGGAGCCGAACACCGGTGACGCGTCCCTCGTCCACGCCGAGCACCTCGTCGACGACGGCGCACGTCACCCACGCGATCTTCTCGTTGGCGCGGGCGCGGTCGAGCATGATCGGGGACGCCCGGAACTCGTCGCGGCGGTGGACGATCGTGACCTTCGCGGCGAAGCGGGCGAGGAAGCTCGCCTCCTCCATCGCGGAGTCGCCGCCGCCGACGACGATCACGTGCTTGTCGGGGAAGAAAGCCGCGTCGCAGGTCGCGCAGTACGAGACGCCCCGGCCCTGGAGCTTCTGCTCCGACTCGAGCCCGAGTTGGCGCGCGGTCGCGCCGGTGGAGACGATCACGGTCTGCGCGCGGTGCTCGTCGTCGCCGACGAAGACGCGGAGCGGCCGCTGCGAGAAGTCGACGCGCGTAACGTCGTCGGTGACGAACTCCGTCCCGAAGCGCTCGGCCTGGCGGCGGAAGTGTTGCATCATCTCCGGGCCCATGACGCCGTCGGCGTAGCCCGGGTAGTTCTCCACGTCGCTCGTGATCATCAGCTGGCCGCCCCAGTTGAAACCTTCGATCACGAGCGGCTTCAGGTTCGCGCGAGCGGCGTAGAGCGCAGCCGTGTAGCCGGCCGGACCACCGCCGATGACGATCATCTCGCGCACGTCGTTATCGCTCATCGTCCTCCAGCCGTTGTGTCCCCGAGGCGGGACTTTCATTCCTGTAAACGATCCGCGGCGGCTCAGGCTTCCGCGTCATGCGACGAGCTGCCCGCAGAGGTAGAGCCGCCCGTCACGGAGCTCCGACTCGTCGTAGAGCCGGTGCGGACGGCGCTCGCCGGACCCGATCAGGTGGACGACGCTCCGGCCGCGGGCCGCGAGGAGCTCCGCGATCATGCGCCGGTGGCGCCCACCAGAGGGTCTCGGCGCACAGTCCACGAGCGTGCGCGCGCCCGCCTCGCGGAGCGTTTCCACGAGCTCGTCCAGCGGCCGCGTCCCGTGCCCGATGGTGAAGACGTTCACGACCTGAGCGTAGGCATAGAATCGCCGATCCATGGAAGGAGGGGGCGGGCGATGGCGGAACTGACCTGGGCGCGGCTGCGCGAGCTCGCGGCCTTTCGGACCGAGAACGGTTGTGCGATCAGCGTGTATCTCAACCTCGATCCATCGGAGGTTCCGACCCCTGGAGACGCCCAGTCGCGAATGAACTCGCTGCTCGCCGAGGCGGCGAAGAGCGAGCGGGCGACTCGCGCCGAGCTCGCTCACGACGCGAGGCAGGGCGTCAAGTCCGACCTGGAGCGGATCGGGCGCTGGTTCGACGACGACTTCAGCCGTGAGGGCGTCCAGGGACTCGCGGTCTTCGCCGCCGGACTCGACAACTTCTGGGCGACGCAACCGCTCTCGCAGCCGATCGTCGGCGCCGTCAAGGTCGGGCCGGACTTCTACCTCGCACCCCTGGTGCCGCTCGTCGGTCGCGGGGACGGAACGCTCGTGGCGGTCGTCGGACGGGAGCAGGGCCAGCTCTTTCGGCTACGCGACGGCCGGCTGGAGGAGATCGCCGACCAGTTCGAGGAACAGCCCGGCCAGCACGACCAGAGGGGCTGGTCGCAGGCGCGCTACCAGCGGCACCTCGACAAGCTCGTCCGGGAGCACCTGAAAGGTGTCGCGGAGGAGCTCGACCGGAGCCGGCGGCGAATGCACGCGCCGAAGATCGTCCTCATCTGCTCGGAGGAGATGCGCTCCGAGTTCACCGAGGCGCTGTCGAACGAGGCCCGCGATCAGCTCGCCGGTTGGGCCCCGGCCGAAGCGCACGCGGGCCCGTCGGAGCTGCTGGAGGCCGTCACTCCCGTGCTGGTCGAGTCGCAGACGAATGACGAGGCCGAGGCGATCGAGCGCTGGCGCGAGGAAGCCGGTCGCAGCGGGCGCGCCACGTCAGGTTGGGCCGACACCCTCGAAGCCGCTTCGGACGGTCGCGTCGAGCTGCTGCTCTTTCAGGAGGGCGCCGCGCGAGAGGCGTTTCGCTGTCCTGCCTGTGGCCGCGCGACGATCACGGACGGGAGTTGCCCGCTCGACGGCACCCGGATGGAGCTGCACACGGAGGGGCTCGACCTCGCCGTGCACCAGGCGCTCGCCTACGGCGGCGCCGTGTGGCCGATCCAACACCACGAGGACCTGGCGCCGGTCGAGGGCATCGGCGCGCTGCTGCGGTACTAGGCCGCGTCGAGCGCCTGCTGGAGGGCAGGCTCCTCGAGCACGATCTCCGGCGCCTCCTGCTCGCTCGCGCGCTCGAGCTTGCCGTCGAAGCGGTCGAGACGCTTCTCGGCGTCGTTGTAGCGCGCGTGGGCGTTGCCGAGGTGCTTGCCGACGACCTCGAAGTCCTCCTTGAACCGGGCGAAGTCCTTCTGAAGCTCGGCGCAGTAGGCCATGACCTCCTGAGCGTTCTGCTCGATCTGGAGGCCCTTCAGGCCGAGCGCGATCACCTGGAGCTGTGCGGTGAAGGTCGTCGGCGACACTGGGAAGACGCGTTGCTCGTGCGCGTAGGCGAGCAGCGAGCCCGTCCTGCCGCAGATCAACTCGTAGTAGATCCCCTCGGCTGGGAGGTACATCAGGGCGAACTCGTACGTTCCCTCGCCGGGGCGGATGTACTTCGACGCGATCGCGTCCACGTGAACCTTCACGTCGCGGCCGAACGCCTTCTCGTAGAGTTGCCGCTCTTCGTCTCCGCCGGCCTCGACCATCCGCTCGAAGTTCTCGAGCGGGAACTTGGCGTCGACGGGAACCAGCTTGTCCACCTTGATCACGGCGTCGACCCGCTCGCCGCCGTTGAACCCGTACTGCATCTCGTAGGAGCCGGGCGGGAGCCGGTCCCGCAGGAGGTTCTCGAGCAGCAGCTCGCCGAAGCCTCCACGCGCCTTCGGCGGCCGAAGCGCATGCTCGAGCCGCGAGAGCCCCTTCGCCTGTTCGATCATCTGCGCGGTCGCCTCGGCCTGCTTCCCCAGGCGCTCGTGGATCTCGCTCGTGGTGCGATTCGCGCTCTCGAGGCGGCGGTCGACCTTCGTGTCGAGCTCCGACAGCCGCCGGTCCATCGTCTCGATCACGCCCTGGAGGCGGCGGTCGACCTCGGTCGTGCGCTCGGCGAGCTGCGCGCCCGAGTCGGATCGCAGCCCCCCGAGCTCGGTGCGCAGAAAACGGGCCAGCCAGAGGGCGAGCCCGCCCACTGCTGCGAGCGCGAGAACGGCGATGAGAACGGCGACGACCATCGGGCCGACGCACGTTAGAGGCGGGGTCGGACGACACGAGGGGCGGCTCGCGCCGCCCCTCGCAGAGCTACGGCGTCGTGTCGCGCTCCACGCGAGCGTCTGCGGCCTGCTCGCGTTGCTCCTGCGCCATCTCCTCGTGCTCGGCGGCGCGATCCTGCGCGGCGCCCTGACGCTCCTGTGCCGCTCCTTCCCGGCGCATCGAGGCGTCGCCGGTCATGTCGCCGGCCGCCTTCTTGCCCCGGCCGAGCAGCTTGTCGAGGAATCCCATCTGACCTCCAAGGGTTGGGAATACCTAGGTGAGCGCCCAGTATCCGTCACCCGCGCTCGAAACGCCAATCGAGGATGCACGGGCGCAAAAACGCCAGATCCAACGAACCCGGAGGTCCATCGGATCTGGCTCGCGCAGCATATGACCGTCGCGCGACGGCGGTCAAGAGCGGTGAGCGGAGAAAATGGCGCTCGTTGCGAACTTCCCCGGATCGGCGAGGTCGTTCCGATAGCATCGCCCCGCCTTGGCGAAGAAAGCACGCACTCCGCCGCCTCCGAGACGGCCCGTCCAGGCGCCGAGGCGGCGGGAGACGCGGAAGACGGCGACGGTCGGCGCCGCGGCCGGGCGAAATACGCTCCTGTATGCGGGTGGCGGCGCCCTCGTCGCGCTCGCGATCGCCGTCGTTCTCTTCCTCGTCCTCCGTCACCACGGCTCTGCCAGCTCGAAGCCGGACCAGGTGAACTACGACGCGCTGCCCGGGATGCAGACGACGAAGGCGCCGTGGCAGCCGGAGTACGCCCACCTCGCCGATCGCCTCCTTCCGCTCGGGCTGAAGGCGCTGAGCCAGGAGCAGCTCGTTTTCCACATCCACCAGCACCTCGACATCTACGTGAACGGCGAGAAGGTCGCGGTGCCGGCGTCGATCGGGATCAACGACAACACCTACCTGACCGAGCTGCACACGCACGATTCGTCCGGGGTCATCCACATCGAGTCGGAGAAGCAGCGGGACTACACGCTCGGCGACTTCTTCGGGGTCTGGGGGCTGCGGCTCGACGCGCGCTGCATCGGTGGCTACTGCGGAGCCCTGAAGGCGTATGTGAACGGCCGGCGCCGCACCGGAGACCCGAGTCGGATCGTGCTCTCCTCGCACGAGGAGATCGTGCTCGTCTCCGGCAAGCCGCCGAAGACGATCCCCAAGCGCTACGCCTTCCCGCAGGGCGAATAGCCGTATCGCCAGGGCTATCCTTGCCCGGCCGGGGTGGCGAAACTGGTCATACGCGCCCGACTTAAAATCGGGTGCCCCCCATGGGGGCGTGAGGGTTCGAGTCCCTCCCCCGGCACCAGGAAAAGGGCTGCTAGCGCGGCCCTTTTCTGTTACGTCCCGTCGCCGTGCGGATGGGGCGAATCGCTGGGGTGGCAGCGAACTGCGGTCGCGGCGATCGGCTCCAGGTGCAGGCCGACCACCTCAGACCACGCTTCTCGTAGCTCTGCCGGCTTGTCGAGCAGCGGAGCGAGCTCGCGGGCCTGACGCTCGTTCGGAACCTGAGTGACCCGTGGGTCACTCGTGACGGCTTCAAGTGCTTTGCCCGCGTCGAGCAGTCGGTACCCATGGCGAGTTGACTGCCCGAACTCCGTCTCGAAGTAGCCGCCCCACGAGGGGTAGCCGAGCGCCGTGTGCGCCCGCCGTTGCCGCTCTCGCGCCCGCTCCCGC
>JBBSHO010000014.1:0-33653 GCA_038253005.1 Gaiellales bacterium | reverse complement strand
GCTGCACCGCGCTGCCGAAGCCCGTCCAGCGCCCGCATCCGCCGCTGATCGTCGGAGGCGCAGGCAAGCCAGGCACGGTGCGTCCGCCGCCCGCTTCGCCGACGAGTACAACACCACCTTTCCTTCGCTCGAGGACTTCGCGGAGCGCCGGCGCAGGATCCGGGAGATCTGCGCCGAGGAAGGCCGCGACCCGGACACGCTCCGACTCTCGCTGATGATCGGCTGCGTGCTCGGACGGGACGTGGCCGAGGCGGACGAGCGGCTCCGTGCCCTCTACGCCGCCCGGCCGCGCGAGACGGCGTACGACGAGTTCGCGGCCCGCTACCGCGAGCGAGCCCTCGTCGGCGGCGTCGACGAGATCGCCGAGCGGCTGCGCGCCTATGCCGACGCGGGCGCCGAGCGCGCGATGCTCCAGCACCTGCTCCACCGAGACCTCGAGACGGTCGCGCTGATCGGCCGCGAGCTCGGACCTGCCGTCGCCTGATGCGCGGCCCGCTCCAGCGCCTCTTCCCGAACCTCTCCAACCGCCAACGCTCGCTGCTCGACTGGGTGCTGACGATCGCGGGCGCCGTCGCGCTCGTCCTCGTCCTGAAGACCTGGGTCGTCAACCCGTACCGGATCCCGTCTTCCTCGATGGAGCCGACCCTGCACTGCGGAAAGCCCGATCCCGGTTGTGAGGCCGGCTCCTCGGATCGCGTGCTCGCGAACCGCTTCATCTACCGCTTCCGCAACCCCAAGCGAGGCGAGCTCGTCGTCTTCAACGCGCCTGCGCGCGCGAGGCTCCAGTGCCCCGGTGGCGGCGGCGTCTTCGTCAAGCGGATCGTCGGCGTGCCCGGCGACGCCTGGAGCGAGCGGCGCGGCTACGTCTCGATCGGCCGCCGAAAGCTCGACGAGCCGTACGTGCGGCCCGAGCGACGCGACCACCAGTCGCTCGCCCTCTCCGACATCCAGCCCGGCCTCGAGCGGATTCCGAAGGATCGCTACCTGATGATGGGCGACAACCGCGCGAGCTCCTGCGACTCGCGCCAGTGGGGCCTCGTCCCACGCGAGAACCTGATCGGCGAGGTCTTCCTGACCTACTGGCCGGTCGGCCGGATCGCCACTCACTGACGGCGCGACGCGGGCAGGCCGCACGACAGCTCCAGCGTCCGGCTCGCCGCGAAGCCGTCCAGGAAGCGCCGATCGTGGGTCACCAGCAACACCGTCCCCTCGAATGCGCCCAGGGCACGTTCGAGCTCCTCGATCGCGGGCACGTCGAGATGGTTCGTGGGCTCGTCGAGCACGAGGCAGTTGACGCCACGCGCGGCCAGGAGCGCGAGGACGGCGCGCGTCCGCTCGCCCGGGGAGAGCGAGGAGCCGTTGCGCAGGACATCGTCGGCGCCGAGCCCGAACTTGGCCAGCAACGTCCGCGCCTCTTCCGGCGGCAGGGTCGAATCGTCCACGAACGCCTGCAAGAGCCGCCCGCCGGTGAATGCGCTCCGGCGCTGCTCCAGCTCGCCGAGCACGACGCCCGGGCCGAGGAACCGCCGTCCGGCCGCGAGTGGGAGCCTGCCGAGCAGCGCCTCGAGCAGCGTCGTCTTGCCGGAGCCGTTCGGACCGACGATCGCGAGCCGGTCGCCCCAGCCGAGCTCGAGGTCGACCGGCCCGAGCCGGAACGCGCCGCGCTCGACGAGCGCTCCCTCCAGCCGGAGGACGACGTCGCCGCTTCGTTGCCGGGGCGCGAGCTCGAGGCGTAGCTCCCATGGCTCGAACGGCTTCTCGGCCGAGCCCAGCCGGTCGATCCGGCCGGCGTAGGCCTTCTTCACGTCCTTCGTCTTCTTCTTCTTGCGGCCCTGCCCATAGCCGCGCTCCTCCCAGCCCTGCATGCGCTGCATCTGCCGCTCGAGCCGCGCCCTCTCGCCGGTGTAGGCGCCGAAGGCCTCGTACCGCCGGCGCAGCGCGTGCGTCCGCGCCTGCTCGTATTCGCTCCAGCCGCCCGCGTACTCGACCGCCCGGCGGCTCCCCTCCTCGAGCTCGATCACGCGCGTGACCGTGCGATCGAGGAAGTCGCGGTCGTGCGAGACGAGGACGACCGCGCCCTCGAGCGCGTGCAGGAATCGCTCCAGCCGGGCGAGGCCTGCGAAGTCGAGGTTGTTCGTCGGCTCGTCCAGCAGGAAGACGTCGAAGCGCGCGAGCAGGATCGCCGCCAGCGCCGCCCGGGCCGCCTCGCCGCCGGAAAGCGCGCCGAGCGGGGCGTCGAGCGGCGCCGCCAACCCCACCTCGGCGCACACCGACGCCGCGCGCGCAGCGAGGTCGGCGCCGCCGAGCTGGAGGAAGCGGTCGAGCGCGGCGGCGTGGGCCTCGATCTGGGACTCGTCCGACTCGAGCCGGCTCGCGAGCTCGTCCAGCTCCGCCTCGGCCTCCGCGACTCCCGTGCGCCGCCCGAGGTAGCCGCCGAGCGTCTCGCCGGGACGCGAGTCGGCCTCCTGCGGCAGGTAGCCGACCTCGAGCTCCGGCGGGCTGCGTCGCACCGTGCCTGCGTCCGGAATGTCGAGCCCGGCGAGGATGCGAAGCAGCGAGGACTTTCCGACGCCGTTCGGACCGACGAGGCCGATGCGGCTGCCCGGGCCGACGACGAGCGTGACGTCGGCCAGCACGAGCTGGGCTGCGTGGCGCTTGGTGAGGTTGGCTGCGGCGAGCGTGCCGGACGGACGGTGCAAGGGACGACCTCCTGGCGAGACGGCGCGGCGAGCGGGTCGCGGCGCGGGAGCGGGTCTGTCTCGTCAGTCCGTCATGGGCGGGCGCCGGAGCGCCGCGGGAATCCTACCGCAGCGGGAACGACTTCCCGGCAAGCGCCGGCAAGACCTGCGAGGTCACCCAGACAGGCGTCGTCGTGTACCGGCGGCTGTAGCGGTAGCCGCCGTCGGGCCGCCGGAGCCGCGCCAGGTAGGCGGACGCAGCCGCGCCGGGCCTCGCTCCGGCGGCGAGGAGCGCCTGGATCGCCCAGGCCGTCGACTGAGCGTCCGAGCCGCGGCCGGGCGAGAGCTCGAAGCCGCCGTCGGCGTTCTGGAGGCGTCTCAGGTAGGCGAGGCCGCGGCGGATCGGCCGGCCGGTCACGCGCGCCGCGCGCAGCGCCTCGATCACCGCGGCGGTGTCGTTCGAGTCCGGCGCGATCCGCCCGCTCCAAGCCCAGCCGCCCGAGCGGCTCTGACGGCGAAGCAGGTAACGAACCGAGAGGCCCGGTAACGGCCGGCCGAGCTGCGCGAGCGCGAGGATCGACCACGCCGTCGAGTTGACCTCCCCGCCGTAGCTCCCGTCCGGGCGGACGAAGCGCGGTAGCCGGGAGACGAGCGGCTCCGAGGCGCGCCCGACGGTCGCCTCGGCGAGCACCCCGAGCGCGACGTCGGTCGGCGAGCTCAGCTCCGACTGGTGCGCGTCGAGGTAGCCGACGGCGCGGTCGACCGGCTTGCCGGATGCGCGGAGGCCGAGCACCGCCCACGCCGTCAGGCCCGGCGAGGCGAGCCCGCCCGGCTCCGCGAAGCCGCCGTCCGGCTGCTGGTGGGCCTGGACGTAGCCGGGGGCCGACCCGGCGATCACGGCGGCGGCCACGATCGCAGTCAGGCCCATACGACCTCCGTTCGCAGCCGGCGGCCGTAGCGGTCGAGCAGACGTCGAAGCTCCGGCCCGGCGACGAGGGCGATCGCCAGGTTGCCGACCGCATGCGCGAGATCGAACGGAACGCCGCGCGCCTGGGTCGCGAGGAAGGTCGCCCACGTGTGCTGGTCGTAGAACGCGAGCCAGTTCCAGACGTCCATGAAGCTGCTGAAGGCGAGGCCGAGCGCGAAGCAGAAGACCGCGAAGGGGATGCGGCGGCGGAGCAGCGGCGCAGCGGCGGCGCCCGCAACCCCGCACGCGCCCCAGGCCAGCATCTGCCACGGCGTCCAGACGCCCTGCCCGAGGAAGAAGTTCGAGACGAACGCGGCGGTGGCGCCCACCGCGAGCCCGGCGCGCGCGCCGAGCGCGACGCCTGCGGCGACGACGATCACGGTGACCGGCTGGACGCCGGGGATCGCGGCGAAGAGGACGCGTCCCGCCGCCGCCGCCCCGCCGAGCGTCGCGATCACGGCGAGCTCCTTCGCCGAGTCGGGGCCCGACTCGAGCCAAGCGACGCCGGCGGTCAGCAAGGCGGCCGCGACCAGCAGCAGCGAGAGGCCGTCGTGGCCGCGGTCGAGCCCTGCCCAGACGGCGGCGCCGAAGGCCGCCGTGCCCGCGCCGAGCAGAGCGAGCCTAGACAGGGACGAGCTCCCGGTCGAGCGAGACGATGCGGTCTGCGACCGCCGCGGCGAAGGTCCGGTCGTGCGTGACGACGAGCGTCGCGCGCTCGGGCGCGTGCAGGCGCAGCTCGGCCGCGAGCTCGGCCTTGCGCTGCGGGTCGACGCCGCGCGTCGGCTCGTCGAGGACGAGGAGGTCGGGCTCGGTCACGAGCACCGTGGCGAGGGCGAGGCGCTCGCGCTCGCCGCTCGAGAGGTCGCGCGGATGGCGCGCGTCAACGCCGGCGAGGCCGACGGCGGCGAGCGAGCGACGGGCGCGCTCGAGGTCCCCGCCGGCGGACAGGGCCACCTCCTCGTCGGAACGCTCGCGCACGAGGTAGCGGCCCGGATCCTGCAGCAGGAGCGCAGCCCGGCCGCGGAGCTCGACCGTCCCGTCGAGGGGCTCGAGCAGGCCCGCGGCGAGCTTCGCGATCGTGGTCTTGCCCGTGCCGTTGCGGCCCGTCAGGGCGACGATCTCACCGCGGTGGAGCTCGAGCTCGACGCAGTCCACGACCGGCAGCCCGCGCCGGTACGCGAACGAGACGCCGCGCAGCCGGCAGACGACATCGCCCACAGGCGCGCGCTCAGGCGGGGGCGGGTCGTCCACCCAGGCGGGACGGTGCGCGGCGAGCCAACCCTCGGTCTCGGCCGCCGGAGCGTCGAGCACGACGCGACCGTGCTCGAGGAAGACGACCCGGTCTGCGTACTCGAGCGCGGGCCTCGGCCGTTGCTCCGAGACGAGCACGGCCGCGCCGCACGCCGCAGCGAGCTCGAGCAGCGCCTCCGCCCCGGCAGGGTCGAGCTGGGAGGTCGGCTCGTCGAGCAGCAGGAGCGCCGGCTCGAGCGCGAGCGCCGAGGCGAGACAGACACGCTGGAGCTCGCCCCCGGACAGCTCTGCGACCGGTCGGTCCAGCAGGTGAACGGCGCCCACGGCCTCGAGTCCCCGCTCTGCCCGTGGCACGATCTCCGCCGGCGGGGCGCCGAGGTTCTCCAGCCCGAACGCGACTTCCCGGGCGACCTGCGTGAGCACGATCTGATCTTCGGGATCCTGGAAGACGCTCGCGACCGTCCCGGCCAGGTCGGCCGGACGGCGCCGGCGCGTGTCGAGGCCGGCGATCTCGACGCGCCCCGCGAACCGGCCGCCGTGGAAGTGAGGGACGAGGCCGGCAAAGGCGCGGAGGAGCGTCGACTTCCCCGATCCGGAGGAGCCGAGCAGGAGCACGAGCTCTCCGGGCTCGATCGCCAGCGAGACGTCCTCCAGCGCCGGCGACCGGGCGCCCGGATAGGTAACCGAAAGGCCCTGCGCGCGGGCTAGAGCCACAACGCCCCGATCGCGACGACCGCGACTGCGCCCGCGAGCGCGACCCGGTCGAGGACCGTCCAGCCCGGCCTGGGCGCAGACGTCCGCCCCGGCCTGCCGTAGCCGCGAGCCTCCATCGCTTCCGCGAGGCTCAGACCGCGCTCGAGCGAGCCGGCGAGGAGCGGCGAGAGGAGCCTCGCGCGGCGGCGCACGCCGGCCACCTCGAGCCCGCGCCCTCGCATCGCCTCGACGAGCCCGGCCGCGTCTCGCTCGAGCGTCGGAACGAGACGCGTGGCGAGGGCGACCGCGAGCACGGAGCGGCGTGCGAACCCCGCGGCCTGGAGCAGGCGGTCGTGGTCGAGCAGGAGCGCGTAGGCGGCGAACGCGAGCCCGACCGCGCCGAGGCGGAGCGCGTTCAGCGCCGCGCTGGCGAGCTCCTCCCGGGTCACGTCGAGCTGGCCGAGCACTGGCACGATCGGGCCCGTCCAGAGCGGATGAGAGCCCAGCGTCTCCACGAACGGCGTGATGACGAAAAGGCCGAGCGCGGAAACGAGCGTCCCGACGAGGTACAGGCGCCGCCGCGAGGCCGGAGCGCGGAGACAGACGACCAGCAGCGCCGCCGCGATCGCCGCGACCGAGAGCGTGTGCCGCGCGAGCAGCGCCGCAGCGACGAGCGCGGCGAGACCGGCGAGCGCAGGCCCCGCCCTCATCGCAGCGTCGAATACCGGTAGCGGAGCAAGCCGGGATCGCGTGCGAGCCGGGTGGCCGCGCTCCCTGAGACGACCAGGCGAATCGCGTCGCCGGGCGAGCTTCCGCCGCGGAACTCCGCCCAGGCAGCCGTCTTGCCTCTCTCCAGGACGAGGAGGTTCACGTCCTCGAAGAGCTTTGCCCTGGACGAGGCGACGGTCGCTGCGTGGATCACACGCGCAAGCCTGCGCGCGCTCGCCGCCAGCGACGGATCGTCGTACACGACCGCCGCCGGACGAACATGGCCGGTCCAGCCGTGCAGGAACGGCTCCGGGAACGCGCCGACCACGACCGGCTCCTGCAGCCGCTCCTTCCACGAGCGGTAGTCCCACCACTCGACGTCGCCCGCGTTCAAGCGGTACTCGGCGGCGCTCCGATCGGACTCGTAGCCGTTGACGAAGTAAAACCAGTCGCGCTGCTGGGAGAGCGAGCCCTCGGTCCCGTCGATCCCCTGGACGTACCTCCCGGCGTAGCGGGTCTTCACCTTCGCGACGCGCTCGAGCGCCTGCATCGCCGTCAGTCCGGCGGGCACCTTCCGCACGGCGAGCACGTGCGCGCCGCGGTCGCGCGTGATCCAGAGCGTGGCGCGGCCGCTGCTCCCGCTTCCGCACCCGGCGAGCAGCGGGAGGAGGACGAGAGCAGCGACCGCGCGGAGCCTCACCGCAGCTCGTTCGAGCGGATCGCGCCGGTCATCGTGCCGCGCACGAGGCCGCGGTGCGGTCCGACACAGGTGCGGCGCGACCGGACCCGCGCCGATCGGCCGTCCACGTGCAGCACTCCGCCGACGGCGGTCGAGCCCGCGCCCGAGTCGTTCCGCGCCAGCAGCCGGTAGCAGTTACGCGCCGCCCGGGCGAGATCCAGCGTCGGCGGGCCGCCGGTGGCGGTGAACGTCGCGTAGTACCAGAGCACGGTGTCCCGATCGCCGAGCGAGACGGAATCGGCCCCGACCGGCGGCGAGACCCCGTTCACCTTGAACACCCATCCGCTCGAGCCGGAGCCGGCGTAGCGGCCGATCTGGTCCACGTAGCGTCCGAACGAGGTGCTCTGGACGTGGTAGTAGAACTCGCCCGCAGCGCTGGCCGCCTCGAGCGCCGTCAGCGGATTGTCGTACGGCCCTTCGAGCAGCGGCTCGGCGGCGCCGAAGATCGTCCGGGTCTTTCCTTCCACCCTGACATGGACGCCCAAGAGCTCGTTTCGGAATGACGACCCGCCCTCGGGACGGCCCGAGGGCATGGCGCCTCGTTTCGAGACGGGTTCTAAGGCGAGGGCCGCCGGAACGATGGCGAGCGCGACGAGCGTCGCGACGGCGAGGGTAAGGGCTCTCATCACGAATCCTCCTTCCGCGAGGGGTTCGATCGGCTCCGGCGGCGGAGGTCTTCTGACTCGGGGCGCCCTCCCGACGCCGCCTTCCCGGCCCTTGGGCCAGTGGCGATGTCGACGCGGGAGCGTCTCCCCTTACAGCGGCGGGACCGTTCCGGATTCGCACCGGATTCCCTGACCGCTCGCCGGTTTGAGGCCCGAGACTAGCATGGCCGCATGATCCGCTCCCGGCTCGTCTCTGTGTGGCTGCCGGTCGTCGCGTGGGCGGGCGTGATCTTCGCGCTCTCCTCGATCCCGAGCCTCTCCACGGGCCTCGGCGCCTGGGACTACGTCCTGCGCAAGGGCGCGCACACGACGGAGTACGCGATCCTCGCCGTCCTGCTCGTGCGTGCGCTCGGGCGTGAGGCTCCGGCCCTCGCAGCGGGGGTGGTCTACGCGGCGACGGACGAGCTGCACCAGCACTTCGTCCGCGGGCGGCACGCCTCGCCGATCGACGTCGGGATCGACACCGTTGGGCTCCTGCTCGGTCTCCTGGCCTGGCAGCGCGTGCGCCGGTGAGGGCTGTGGCGATCGACCTGGACGGCGCGCTCGGGAACACGCGGCCGCTCTGGGACGACTGGCTCGACGACGCGGAGCGGCGCTTGCGCCTCGGGGACCTGGCGCTTCCCCGGGATCGGGGCGCCGCCGCGGCGGAGCTGGACGAGCGGATTGGGAACTGGCGTCCGCTGCTCGAGCGCTTCGCGGAGGATCGCGCGCCCGTCTACCTCCGCCCGAACGCGGAGACGAGCCGGGCGCTGCGCGCGCTTGCGGGCTCGGGAGCCCGTCTCGGCGCCTTCACCGACGCGCCCGAGGAGCTCGCGCGGGTCGCGCTCGCCCAGCTCGGGGCGGCGCGCCGACTCGAGGCGGTCGAAGCCGGCGGCGACGCGCTCCCCCGGCTGCTCGGGCGGCTCGGCGCCGACGCGCTCGTCGTCCGCACACGCGACGAGCTCATCGCCCTAAGATGACTCCGTGGAGAGAGAGCCCAGCGACCGCCAGCTCGACGCGCTGCTCGAGCGCCTCGACCGGCTCTGCGACGAGGTGCACGGGCTCAACCGGCGCCTCGACAACGGCGAGCACCTGATGCGGATCTCCCGCGAGCTCTCGACGCTGAACGAATCGCTCCAGGCGCTCGCGTACGCCGCCCTCGGCCAGCAGGCCCCGTCGGTCCGCCGCCGTCGCACCGGCTGACGGCCGGCGAAGCGTCGGCTAGGGTGCGAGCCGGTAGATCCGGCCGCCGCCCGACACGGCGTACAGCTCTCCGGCGGCGTCCTCGCCGAAGGAGGTCAGGTTCTGAACCGTGAACGGCTCCTTGCGGACGTCGGCGGCCGCGCCGTTCGCGATCCGCATGCTCCAGATCGTCCCCTGACAGTAGTCGCCGAAGAAGTAGCGACCGGCCGCCGCAGGGACGGCGCGGCCCCGATAGACGTACCCGCCGGTGATCGAGCAGCCGGCGTCGTGGCCGTAGACGAAGACCGGCTGGACGAGCTCGCCGGCGGAGTTCGGCGCGCCGCTGCGGAAGCGCGAGCGGCCCTCGAACAGATTCCACCCGTAGTTCGCGAGCGAGCCGAGCTGGGCGCGCCGGCGGAAGTCGACCTCCTCGTAGGCGCTCTGGCCGACGTCGCCGATCACGAGGTCTCCGGTCGAGCGGTCGAAGGAGAACCGCCAGGGGTTCCGCAGGCCGTAGCCGGCGATCCGCCAGCGCGCGCCGCCGCGTAGCGGGTCGATCCGCAGCAGCTTCCCGAGCCGTACGGACAGGTTCTGGGCGCGGTTGCCAGGATCCCCGCCGGAACCGCCGTCTCCCATCCCGACGTAGAGCTTTCCGTCGGGGCCGAACTCGAGCTGTCCGCCGTTGTGGTTGGCGAAGGGCTGCTTGACGAAGAGGAGCTTGCGGGCGCTCGCGGGCAGCGCACGGCCGTTCCTCGAACGGTACTCGACGACGCGCGTATCGCCGTTGCGATCGGTGTAGTCGACGTAGAAGCGGTGGTTCCGCGCGTAGGCCGGATGGAACGCGATCGAGAGGAGCCCCCGCTCCCCGCCGGCGGAGACGAGCTTGCGGACATCGAGGAAGACGCCGCCGGGCTTGCCGTTCACGAGATAGAGGACGCGGCCTTCCTGCTCGACCACGTACAGACGTCGCGGCTCGGCCGCCGTCGAGGCGACGTCGACCGGGCTGGCGAGGCCCGAGGCGAAGGGGCGCAGGCTGAGCTCGGCGTGCCCCGCGCCGCAGGGACCGGTCAGGGCGCAGGCCGCGGCGAGGATCGCTGTGATCACGCGGCCGCCAGGTCCTCGTCCCGCACCCACGGCCCGGGCGGGGTCAGGAGCTGCTCCACGTGGAGATAGGCGAGCGCGACGAGCGGAACGTCCGTCCAGCGCTCGAAGCAGACGTAGCGAGGCCGCCAGTCCGGGAAGAACTTCCGGTTGAAGCTGAAGAGCCGCTCGAGCTGGAAGAACCGGTCGAAGCGGAGGAGCCCGTAGCGAAACGCACGCATCCGCAGCGGCGAGGACTGGTCGCTGCGGAGCACGTTCGCGAACACGGAGAAGTTGAGCGACAGCTCGGCGACATCATGTTGTCGCGCCCAGTCGACGGTCTCCACGATCAGGAAGTCCATCAGCCCGTTCGGGGTCGCCCGGCGGCGGCGCATGGTCGCGAGCGACCAGCCCGCGCAGGCCGGAGCAGGGACGAGGTGGATGAAGCCGCCGAGCTCGCCCTCGGAGCTCTCGGCCAGTACGAGCACGCTCTCCGGATAGTCCCAGAGGGCGTCCATCGTCATCGTGAACCCGCGCTCCGGCCAGCGCCCGCGCCACTCGGCCGACACGCGCGCGATCTCGCTGCGGAGCCCCTCGCCGGCGTCCGCCACCCGGAGCGCACGCGTCGTGTATCCCGCCTTTCGCAGGCGCGTCACCGACTGCCGCACCTTGCGAATCGGGCGGCCCTCGAGGGAGAAGGCGGCCGGTCGAACGACCGCCTCGTCGCCGAGGTAGACCGCCTTGAGGCCGAGCCGGTGATAGAGCGGCAGGACGTCCTGGCTCGCCCCGAGCGCGGCCACCCGCCAGGCACGGGCACGAGCGACGCGGCGGAACTCGGCCAGCAGCTCTTCGTACTCCCCGGGATCGCCGATCGGATCGCCGCTGACGAGCGCCGTCCCGTTGACGACGCGGTAGGCGAGGAACGTCCGCCGGGTCGGGGAGAAGAAGTAGCTCTTGTCGCGCCGGAGGGAGAAGTAGGCCAGGCTGTCGCGGCCCTGCTCGCGGACGAGGAGCTGCGCCTGGTCGCGCTCGACCTCCGTGTGGTGGCCGCGGTCGGCGAGCGGGCGCAACCAGAGGTAGAGCGCGCGGAAGGTCAGCAGGAGCGCGAGGAGGACGAGCGCCGACTCGAGGTGCTCCGAGACCGTCGCGTGGTCGGTGGCGCGCGCGACGAGGACGACGCCGAGGGCGCTCAGCGCCACGAGCACGCGGAAGAGGGGCCGTAGCGCCGCCGGCTCGCCCGGCGCCGAGAACTCCCGGCGGTAGCGCCACAGGGCTGCGAGGAGGGCGAGCGAGACCGCCGCCTCCTCGAAGTCGAGGCCCTTCGCGAGATGCGCGAGCGCCGCGACGACGACGAGCGCGACGGCGAGGGTCCACGCGCGATGCTTGCGCCGCGCCAGCGATCGAGAGAGCCAGACTAGCGCGATCCCGAAGGCGAGCGCGACGATCCGCGCCGCCTCGGGCACGCCGGGCGGGAGCACGCCGCGAACGACGTCGAAGCGGTTCGTGAACTCCGGCGTCAGCGCGGAGGCGATCCCGATCGCACCGGCGACGAGCGCGCCGAGGGCGATCGCTCTCGGAGGGGTCGGGCGGGGACTGGGCACGCCCGCCTCAGGGTAGCGCCGAGGGCCGGGCGGTGCGACTTGAAGCTACTTCCGGAGGAGAACCTGCCGGAGCTCGTCTTCCTTGCCCGGCTGGAGGATCGCGAGCACCTGGTCGCCCGCTTTCAACTCGGTCGAGCCGACCGCGATCTCCGCCTGTCCGCCGCGCATGACGGAGATGAGCCGGGCGCCCTCCGGCAGCGTCAGCCGCTCCACCGTCCTGCCGGCGCAGGGCGAGCCCTTGTCGATCTGCACCTCGACGATCTCCAGGTTCTCCTTGCGCAGCTCGAGCAGGTGCACGAGCTCGTGCTCCGGCACCTCGTGCTCGACGAGGCCGAGGATGCTGGAGGTCGCACAGACGGTCGGCGAGATCCCGAGCAGGTCGAAGTGCGCCTGATTGCGCGGGTCGTTCACGCGCGCGATCACCTTCTCGACGCCGTACTTCTCACGCGCGATCTGGCAGATCACCATGTTGTCCTCGTCGTCGCCGGTCAGCGCGAGCACGAGGTCGGGCGGACGCTTGATCCCCGCCTTCTCGAGCACGAAGAGCTCCGTCGCGTCGCCCGGCATCGCCTGGTGCTCGAACTCGCGCTCGAGCCGCTCGAAGCGATCGCGATCCTGCTCGATCAGCGTCACCTCGTGGTTGTGCCGGAGGAGGGTCCGCATGACGTTCGCGCCCGCCTTGCCGCCGCCCGCGATCAGGACATACATCAGCGCCCCTTCCGGTGATGTCGTCCAAGAGGCACGCTAGACGGTCGCCTCCTCGGAACGCTGCGGGACCTCGCAGGCGCGGACCGCGTCGGTGAGCGCCTCGATCGCCGTCTTCGTCGGGCAGATCGTCCGCAGGCCGCGAGCGGAGTAGAACTCGGCGCGGGCCGGGTCGAGCACGCGGACGACGACGCAGCCGATGTCGAAGCGCTTCTGGGCGACCTGGCCGATCACGATGTTCGTGTTGTCGCCGTCGGTCGCGACGACGATCGCCTCGGCCTCCTCGATTCCCGCCTCGCGCAGGACGTCGGTGTCCATGCCGTGCCCCACGATGAACCCGCCGGTCCAGTTCTCGCCGAGCCGGGAGAGGGCCTCCTCCTTCTCGTCGATCGCGGTCACCTCCCAGCCGTCGTCGGCGAGGCGCTTCGCGATCGTCGAGCCGACGCGGCCGCAGCCGATGATGATCGCTTTCATGGGCTCAGACTAGCTCCACGACCACAGTTCACGCCGGGCTCGGTTCCTCCTCCAAGACTCCCTGCGGGAAGGCGACGATCAGCACCTCGGCGGGCGCCTTCTTCAGCACGTACTCGACGGTCGGGGAGAAGAAGCGTGACTGCCGGCGCCAGCGGGGCGACGATCCGAGCACGATCAGGTCGACTCCGCGCCGCCCGGCCTCGTCCACGATCGCCCGGCCGATCGACCGCGCGCGGACGGTCTCGCCGTTCACCTCGACCCCGTGGTCGGCGCCGAGGAGCCGCGCCTCCGCGATCGACGCGGCGGCGCGCTCCTCCTCGTCATGCAGCTCCGCGTCGATCGGCAGCTCGAGCGGAACGCGGATCACGTAGAGCGCCTCGACGGTCGCGCCTCCGCCCTCCTGGGCCAGCTTGACGGCGGTGGCGATCATCTCCTCGCCGATCTCCCCTAGCTTCATCGGGACGAGAATGCGCGAGAACTGGGCCTCCGTGAGACCCGTGTGCTCGTCCGAGGAGACGACGTGCTGCAGCAGGCCCTCGCCGCGGCCGCGCCGGACGAGCCCGTAGACGACGAGGCCGAGCGCGAGCCACGCCGGCCCGGCGTAGCGCGCCCCGACGTGCGTGGCCAGCGCGACGATCCAGACGGCGAAGGTGGCGAGCGCCCCGACGACCGAAGGCACGGGCACTCGGCCGACGCTGAACGGCACGCGGTAAGGGCGCCGCCGATCGGGCTCGCTCATGCGCAGCTTCACGACCGCGAGCTGCGCGGCGGTGAAGGCGAGCAGGACGCCGAAGCTGAACAGGCTCGCGAGGAAGAAGACCGGATGCGAGACCCGCGCCGTGCCGACGAGCAACGCGATCGCGATCGCGGCGGCGGCGAGGATCGACTGCGGAGAGACGACCGAGCGGCGTCCCAGACGGCCGAAGGCCCGCGGGAGCTGGCCATGCTCGCCGAGCGAGTACGCGAGCCGTCCGAATCCGCCGATCGAGGTCGTCGCGGCGGTCAGCAGGATGAGCGCGCCGGACAGGCCGACGTAGACCTGCAGCGGCGCGCCGAGCCAGTCCGGAACGTGGTCGCGCAGCCGGGAGACGATCCCCATCAGCGGCGAGCGCAACCACGTCGAGCCCAGTTCGGTCCCCCGCCTGGGCGGGAAGGCCGAGAGTCCGACCACCGCGATCGCGATGTAGAGGACGACGACGAGCCCGATCGAGCCGAAGAGGCTCCGCGGCAGGTCGCGGCCCGGCCGGCGAGCCTCCTCCGCGAGGTTCGCGACCGACTCGAGGCCGGTGTACGCGAGCATCGCGAGCGGAAGCGCGAAGGCGATCGAGTGCCAGGACGGCATGTGCCCGAGCGAGGTGCCGCGCGTCAGCGCGTGCGGGGAGAAGAGCAGCGCCGCCCCGAGCCCGACGAGCAGAATCTGCGTGCCGAGGTCGACGAGCGCCACGACGAGGGCGAAACGGTAGAGGCGCTCGCGGCGGATCACGCGGAAGACCGCGATACCCGCGATCGCTCCGCAGCCGGCGACCACGTCCCAGGGCCGCTGAATCCGCGTGAAGAAGGCGCCTGCGAGGTAGTGGGGCAGGAAGAGCGCCGACAGGGCGATCACGATCAGGTAGTCGAGGAAGAGCGCCCAGCCGGTGAGAAAGCCGACGAGGTCGTTGAACGCGATCCGGACGAAGGTCGCGGCGCCCCCGGTCTCCCGAATCGACGCCGTCCCCTCGGCGTACGAGAGCGAGACCAGGAGAAAGAGCGAGCCCGCGACGAGCAGGATCAACGGCGAGAAGCCGAGCGCCTTCACGGCGATGATCCCGAGCGCGAAGTAGATCGAGGAGGCGATCTCGCCGTAGGCGATCGAGAACAGCGTCGGCGCGCCGAGCACACGCTGAAGACGGGGCAGCTTGCGCGCCACGGCCGGAGGTTATCTCCGGGCGCGGAGGAGGTAGAGGCGGCCGAGCCCGAGCGCGACGAAGAGCGGCCCGAGCAGGTAGCCGATCCCACCTCTGTGGATCGCCGTCACGACGACGAGCGCGATCCCGATTGCGACGAACCCGAGCGCGAGCGCGACGACGGCGACGCGGTACGCCTTCACGCGGCCCTACGGCCGGCGGCGACCATCACGCGGCACGGCGCGTTCTTCAGCACGAAGTCGACGGTGTCGCTGAAGATCGCCCGTCGCGCGCCCCCTCGCCGCGGCGCTCCCATGACGATGATCTCCGTCCTGCGCCGCTCGGCCTCGTCGACGATCGCGCGCCCGGCGCTCCGCGCGCGCACGAGTCGTCCCGTGACGGTGACTCCGTACAAGTCTCCGATCGCCGTGGCGGCGTCGAGCGCATGGTCGGCCTGCGCCTCCTCCTCGGTCAGGATCGTGTCGAGCGGGAGCTCGAGCGGGAGGACGACGACGCTGACCGCGGCGATCGAGGCACGCCGCTCCCCCGCGAGCCGGCACGCGAAGTCGATCGCCTCCTCCGACTCGCGTCCGGGCTTGACCGGGACGAGGATGCTGCGGTACTCGAGCGCGGCCCCAGGGCCGATCGCGACCGGGGCCCGGACCGTCTCGCGCAGGGGCTGGGCGAGACGACGCCGGTACACCGCGTAGATCACGAACCCGATCGCGAGCCAGGCCAGGCCGGCGTAGCGGGTGGGCGCGTCCTGCTCGACGACGACGAACCACGCGATCCCGGTCCCGATCCCGCCGAAGACCGCGAAGAGCGGCCAGTCGACGCCGCGGAAGCGCACGTTCGGAGCTGCGCGGAAGACGAGCTCCTCGTTGCGGTGCTTACGCCGTAGCTGGATCACCGACGCGTGCGCGATCGTGAACGAGAGCATCGCGCCGAACGAGTACATCCGGCCGATGAAGTCGACGTTGCCGGGAAGCAGGAAGATGATCGAGGCGAACCCTGCGAAGACGAGCAGCGAGAGCCACGGCGTCTTGAAGCGGGGATGGAGCCGGCGGAAGACCTCCGGTAGCTGGCGGTAGCTCGACATCGAATAGGTGATCCGCGACGCCCCGATCACGCCGGCGTTCGTGGCGATGAAGAGGATCGTCGCCGCGAGGACGCCGACGTAGTACTGCGCGGCTCGGAGAACGGAGCCGTGCAGGCCCAGGTTGTTCACGAGGCCGAGCACCGGATCGTTCTCGAACCCGCCCTTGGACGGCGGGAGGCCCAGCTTCGTGACGAAGTGGCCGGCCGCGTCCTTCTCGACCGGGAGCGCCGAGAGCGCGATCAGCGGGAGCGTGAAGTAGATGGCGAAGACCGCGATCGCCACCAACCGGATCGAGGAAGGAATACTCTTGATCGGATCGCGCGCCTCCTCGGCGAGGTTCGAGACGGTCTCGATCCCCGTGTAGGCGATCATCGCCACCGGGATCGCGAGCGCGAAGCTCCCCCAGCTCGGAGCGACGCCCAGATGGACGTTCGCGACGAGCCGGTGCGGGCTGAAGATCAGCGCGAAGCCGACGCCGACGAGCAACAGCTGGGTCGCGAAGTCAACCACGGCCAGGAAGATGTTGAGCTTCGCGGCCTCCTGGATCCCCACCACGTTCAGGCCGACGAGGAGGACGATCACGACGGCGCCGCCGATGATGTCCCACGGGTTCGTCCTCAGCGGCGTCCAGAAGATCGACAGGTAGTGCGGAACGAAGAACGCCGAGATGGCGATCGTGATGATGTAGTTCAGCATCTGCGCCCAGGCCGCGCCGAAGGAGACGAGCTCGTTGAACGCGTGGCGGGCGAAGGAGGACGAGCCCCCGGCCTCGGGATACCGCACCGTGCCTTCGGCGTAGGTCGCGGCGGTGGCGGCGAAGATCAGACCGCTGATGAAGAAGACGATCGGCGTGAGGCCGAGCGCGATCCCCGCCGTGACGCCGAGCGCGTAGTAGATCGAGGAGCCGACGTTCCCGTACGCGGTCGCGAAGAGCGCCGGCGTCCCGAGCACGCGCTCAAGCCCCTGCTGACGCCGCCTGGGCACGGCGGGACTCTACGCCCTCGCCCGGCGGCCGCTTCCGACGCCGTCGACACCGTCCGGCGGCGCCGTCCGGCGCCAGGCGCTGTTAAGGCGAGGAGTCGTGTGGAGGCTCGAAGAAGAGCTGCCTTCGTCGACCTTTCTCCGCCTCACGGTGCCAGGCACCGTAAAGAGGATGTAAAGGGCGCGACGGGACCCGCTATCGCTGGAGTCCGGAGGCAGTTAGCCGTGGATCGAGACGAGCAGCGGGATGATCAGGATCGCGACGATGTTCGTGATCTTGATCATCGGGTTGATCGCAGGTCCCGCGGTGTCCTTGTACGGATCGCCGACGGTGTCGCCGGTGACCGAAGCGGCATGGGCCTCCGAGCCCTTGCCTCCGTAGGCGCCGTCCTCGATCAGCTTCTTCGCGTTGTCCCACGCCCCTCCGCCCGCGGTCATCGCGATCGCGAGGAAGAGGCCGGTGACGATCGTCCCGATCAGGAGCCCGCCCAGCATCTTCGGGTTGATGATCCCGACGATGATCGGGAACGCGATCGGGATGAGCGCCGGCAGGAGCATGCTCTTGATCGCCGAGCCGGTGACGATGCTGACCGCGCGGGAGTAATCAGGGCGCTCGGTCCGTTCCATGATCCCGGGGTGCTCGCGGAACTGGCGGCGCACCTCCGTGACGACCTCGCCGCCGACGCGGCCGACCGCCTGCATCGCGAGCGAGGCGAAGAGGAACGGCATCAGGCCGCCGATCAGCAGGCCGGCGATCACCCAGGCGTCGCTGAGGCTGAACGTGATCGACGCGAGCCCGCTGTTCGGGTTCGCCTGGTCGTGCAAGCCGGTCGTGTACGAGTCGAAGAGGACGAGCGCCGCGAGCGCGGCCGAGCCGATCGCGTACCCCTTCGTCACCGCCTTCGTCGTGTTGCCGACCGAGTCGAGCGGATCGGTGATCGCGCGCACAGACTCGTCCAGATCGGCCATCTCGGCGATCCCGCCCGCGTTGTCCGTGACCGGGCCGTACGCGTCGAGCGCGACGATCAGGCCGGTCATGGAGAGCTGTGCCATCACGGCGACGCCGATCCCGTAGAGGCCCGCGAAGTGGTGCGCCACGAGGATCCCGGCCGCAATCACGATCACCGGCGCCGCGGTGGCCTGCATCCCGACGGCCAAGCCCTCGATGATGTTCGTCGCGTGCCCGGTCTGCGAGGCGCGGGAGATCGACTTGACGGGATTCCAGCGCGTGCCGGTGTAGAACTCGGTGATCGCGACGAGCAGGAAGGTCACGATCAGACCGACCATCGCCGAGACGTACAGATCGCGGAAGCCGAAGCTCCCGTTGTCGAACGCCATCGTCACCGGAATGAAGCCGGCCGCCGAGAGCAGGGTCGCGACGATCACGGCCTTGTAGAGCGCGTTCATGATCGAGCCGTTGCGGCCGACGCGGGCGAAGAACGTCCCGATCACCGACGACAGAATCGAGATACCGCCGATCGCGAGCGGGAAGAGCGCGAGGTTCGCCGACGGGAAGCTCCGTCCGAGCAGCATGACGGCGACCGCCGTCACGGCGTAGGTCTCGAACAGGTCGGCGGCCATGCCTGCGCAGTCGCCGACGTTGTCCCCGACGTTGTCCGCGATCACGGCCGGGTTGCGCGGGTCGTCCTCCGGAATGCCCGCCTCGATCTTCCCGACGAGGTCGGCGCCGACGTCGGCGGCCTTGGTGAAGATGCCGCCGCCGAGCCGGGCGAAGACCGAGATGAGGGAGCCGCCGAAAGCGAGCCCGACGAGGTCCTTGATCGCCGAGTCCTGCGAGTGGTGGAAGAATCTCGTCAGCACGCCGTAGTAGCCGGCGACACCGAAGAGGCCGAGCCCGACGACGAGCAGGCCGGTGACCGAGCCCGCGCGAAAGGCCACGTTCAGCGCCGGCTTGAGGCCGTGGCGCGCGGCTTCCGCGGTGCGGACGTTCGAGCGCACGGCGACGTTCATCCCGATGAAGCCGGCGCCGGCGGACAGGATCGCGCCGACGAGGAACCCGATCGCGGTTCCCCAGCCGAGCTTGTCGTAGAAGCCGAGCAGCAGGAACGGGGCGATCGAGACGACGGCGATCGTCGTGTACTGCTTGCGCAGGTACGCGGCTGCGCCCTCCTGGACGGCCCGCGCGATCTCGCGCATGCGCTCGTTCCCGTCAGGGCGGCCGAGCAGCCAGACGGTCAGGCCGATGCCGTACGCGACCGCGACACCCGAGCAAACGAGCGCGAACAGCACGGCGTGGTCGTTGAAAAAGCTCCCGACGATCAAATCTGCCGCCCCCTCACAAAGTCAGCGCCGAGGTCGCTCGGCGCGGCGAGTTTTCTATCACAAAGTCCGGGGCGCGAGCCTACTTGATCGGTTCGGCCGGAGCATCGCCGGCCGGCTCCTTCGAGACGTCCGCATACGCGAGCTGGAGATTCGCCGTCACCTGCCTGAAGTCGCGCATCACGTCCTCGCCGACCTGTCCCTCCAGGACGGGAAGGAGCGCTCGCAGCGACTCGATCGCGAGCCGCGCCTGGTCGAGGTCGCGGTCGTCGACCCCGAGCTTCCGGTAGCCGAGCGACGAGACCGTGTAGAGCATCTGCACGAGCAGGTCGACCACCTTCAGCCTCTTCAGCTCGTCCTCGACCTGGCGGAGGAGCTCCTCGTCGTTCGGCTGCTTCGGCTCGTCGGCGCCCACGCTAGGCCACCGGCTCCCTGGGCCGGACGAGCTCGGCGAAGACCTCGCGGTGCGAGCCGACCTCGGCGACGCGCGCGTACTGGCGCTCCGCCGAGTTGGCCGCCGGAACGGCGAGATACGGCGCCGTGCCGATCTCCTCTGCGACGGGCCGAACCCAGTCGAGCAGCGCCTCGATCCGTGCGCGCGCCGGCACCGTCTCGCGCCGCTCGAAGTCGATCAGCCCGTCGGAGAGGCCGTAGCGGGTCGCGCGCCAGAGATTCTCTTCGATCAGCCGGTTCGGCAGGCTCGGCAGCGGCTCCCCCTCGTCGAGCGCCCGCACGAACCGCGCGCCCAGCGACACGATCAGAGCGGCGAGAGCCTGCGCGTCGGCGAGCTCGGGCTGCGCGTCGCAGATCCGGATCTCGACGGTCGGGAACGCGAGGTGTGGCCGGACGCTCCACCAGATCTGCGTGTGCTCGTCGATCGATCCGGTGCCGTAGAGGAAGCGAACGTAGTTCTCGTACTCGGCCCAGCCCAAGTAGACGTCGGGCACGCCGCAGCGCGGAAAGAGGCGCGTGAAGATCTCGGTTCGCGCGGAGTGGAGCCCGGTGACGCAGTCCTCGACGAATGGTGAGCTGGCGGAGACGGCGAGGAGCTCCGGGAGGACGTTGCGGAAGGCGTTGCAGACGGCGATCGCACGGTCGGCCCCGCGCACGCCGACGTGGACGTGGACGCCGAAGCTGTTGTTCCGCCAGACGACGTACTGGAGGATCTCGCTGTTCCGCCGGTAGTGCGGCGTGTCGATGATGCGCTGATCCTCCCAGCGGCTCCACGGGTGGGTGCCGGTGGCGGCGAGCGCGATGCCCTGCTCGTCGGCGAGCGCGCCGAGCTGCACGCGTCGCTCGGCCATCTTCTCCGCGGCCTCGGCGAAAGTCTCGGAGCGGCCGCTCTTGACCTCGATCTCGGAGGCGATCAGCTCGCCGACGAGGTGCTCGTCGAGCTCGGTGCCCGCGGCGCCCTCCTTCATGTCCTCGAAGCGGTTCGTCAGCTCGAGCGTCTCGGGGTCGAGGAGGGCGAACTCCTCCTCGACGGCGATCGTGAGGTCGGAGCCGTCCTCGAAGCCCTCGCGAGCGTGTCGGAGCTGCTCGTCGGGGGTCAGGCGCTGCGCGTCTCCCACTGGACTATCGTATTTGAAGGGGCTCGAGCAGCCTGCGCGCGACGCCGCTCCAGCTCCAGCGCTCGACGGCCGCGCGTCGGGCCGCGTCGCCGAGCTGGGCGCGCTCCTGCGGAGAGAGCGAGAGGAGCCGGTTGAGCTTCACCGCCAGATCCTCCGCAGCGCCGGTGGCGAAGCTCGTCAGGTCGCGGTGCTTGGACGGGTAGGCGGCCTCGAGGCCCTCAGCGACCTCGGCCAGGCCCGAGTGGCGGGCGACGAGCGGCGGCGATCCGGCGGCGGCGGCCTCGGCGGCGACCATGCCGAAGGCCTCCGGGAAGATCGAGGGGACGACGGTCGCGTCGGCGAGCGGGAGCAGGTGGACGAGGTGACGATGCTCGAGCGGCCCCGTGAAGAGCGTGCGCGACGGCGCCATCCGCTCGAGCTCGGAGCGGTAGTCGCCGAAGCCGACGATCACAGTTCGCGCGTCGACCTCGCGCAGCGCCTCGAGCAGGACGTGGACGCCCTTGTTCCGGATCAATTTGCCGAAGTAGACGACCGTGGGCTCGTCTTCGGCGAGGAAGGCCGCGAGCCGAGCTGCGTTGCCCGCGTCGGGAAGCCGCTCCTCGGCATTGTCCGGGTTCGGCCGGTCGTGGGCGGCCTCATCCAGGAGCCGCTCGAGCGCTTGGTCGCGCGGCTCGGGAACGAACTCGTCGACGTCGACCCCGGGGGGAACCTCGTACACGGGCTCCACGTGACCGACGACCTCCTCGAGCACCGCGCGGATATGGCCGGAGCCGACGTAGACCGCCTCTGCGCGCGCGAGCGTCCGCCTCCCCCATGCCTGGAGCTCGGCGTTGCCGCGCATCGAGTACTCGAGCTCCGAGCCGTGCGCCTTGACCGCGAAGCGAGCGCCGGTCGCGGCGCCGACGGGCGCGCCGAGGAGGACGTGGTTCGCGAACACGACGTCCGCCGGCAGGCGCTCGCACAGAGCGGCGGCGTTGAGCTCGACGTAGCGTTCCCGCTCGGCCGGCGTGCAATCCTGCAGCAGCCGCGCCTCGACGCCTTCGTAGCGGTCGAGCACGAACACGGGTAGGAGCCCGCCGATCTCCGGCCGCACGACCTCCGCGCCGCCGAGGTCGAAGCTTCCCGGCCGCGGCTCCTGGCAGAAGACGACGACTTCGTGCCCGGCCCGGCTCCACTCTCGCGCGAGCGCTCGTGTGTAGACGTTGGACCCCGTACCCCCGAGCAGGTAGCCGTGCCAGACGAGGATCCTCATCGCAGGGGTACGCGCCGTTCGGACAGGTCGGGCGCCAGGCGCCGGACGTGTCGGGTCAAGTCAGATAGAAGTAGAGCGCGTAGAGCAGCTCGACCGCAGGGTTGGACGTGTGCACGGCGACGTCTTGCGGGACGGACAGCAGCGCCTCGGAGTAGTTGAAGAGGATCTTGATCCCGGCGCCGACGAGGTCGTTCGCGACCTGCTGCGCGTTCTCGGCCGGGACGGCGAGGACGCCGACGATGATGTTCTTCTCGCGGATCGTCTCGCCGAGCCGTCCGTACTCGCTGACGGGGAGGTTGCCGACCGAGCGGCCGACCTTCTCCTCGTCGGTGTCGAAGACGGCGGCGATGTTGATCCCGTGCTCGGCGAAGATCGGCGAGCTCGCGATCGCCTGGCCGAGCCGGCCGGCGCCGATCAGCGCGATGTTGTGCTGGCCCTGGGTCCGGAGGATCTTCCGGATCTCCCCCAGCAGAGAATCGATGTTGTAGCCGACGCCGCGCTTGCCGAACTTCCCGAAGGCGGACAGATCGCGACGGATCTGGGTGGCGTTCACGTTCGTGTAGTCCGAGATCTCCTGCGAGGAGATCTGGTCCTTGCCCATCTTCTTCGCCTGCGTCAGCACCTGCAGGTACCGGGACAGGCGCGCCGCCACCCCCACCGTCAACCGATCCGCCACGCCGCTCCTCGAGTCGAAGTTTGTAACAGGCGGGAGGCGTTCTATCACGCGGCGCCCGGCGGCCGCGTCGATTGACTTTGTGCAGCCAGCTTGCGCCGAAACGCATCAGCGTCGACGTAATACTGAAAGGCTTTGACACCGTCGATCTCGACCAGGGGGATCAGCTCTCGGTAGCGCTCCCCGAGCTCGGGATCGCCGCCGATATCGACCTGCCGAAGGTCGAAGTCGACCTGCGCGCGCACATCCTCGATGACGCCGCGGGCGCGCTCACAGAGATGGCAACCCTCGGCGCCGTAAAGCGTGACCTGCGGCTTACGGATAGATGCCGCGCGTCGTCGTCGCCTCGGCGACGCGTTGCACCGCGAGGCCGTAGGCGGCCAGGCGCATCGAAACCTGCCGGCTCTCCATCGTCGCCCAGGTCTCGTTGAACGCGCGCGTGACGATGTCGTTCAGCTTCGCGTTCACCTCGGCCTCCTTCCAGAAGTACTCCTGGAGACCCTGCACCCACTCGAAGTACGAGACGACGACGCCGCCCGCGTTCGCGAGGATGTCAGGCAGGACGAGGACGCCGTTCGCCTCGAGGATCTCGTCGGCGGCGGGCGTGACCGGACCGTTCGCGCCCTCGACGACGATCTTCGCCCGGACCTTCGAGGCGTTCCCCTCGGTGATCACCTGCTCGAGCGCGCACGGTGCGAGCACGTCGCACTCGAGCAGCAGGAGGTCCTCGTTCGAGATCGCGTCCGCGCCGCGGAACCCGCCGAGCGAGCCGCTCTCGCGCTTGTGCGCGAGGGCCGCCTGCACGTCGATCCCGTTTCGGTTGTGCAGGCCCGAGCTCGAGTCGGAGATCGCGATCACCTTCGCGCCGTCCTCGGTCAGGAACTTGGCCAGGAAGCTGCCGACGTTGCCGAAGCCCTGCACCGCCGCGTGCGTTCCCTGCAGCGACATCTGCTGCTTCCGCACCGCCTCGCGGACGCAGTAGAGCGCGCCGCGCGCGGTCGCCTCCTCGCGCCCCAGCGAGCCGCCGATCGTCAGCGGCTTGCCGGTCACGACGCCGAGCACGGAGTGTCCCTTGTTCATCGAGTACGTGTCGAAGATCCACGCCATCACGCGCCCGTCGGTGCCGACGTCCGGCGCCGGGATGTCCTTCTCCGGGCCGATCTCGTTGATGATCTCGCTGGTGAAGCGACGGGTCATACCCTGGAGCTCGCGCTCCGACATCCGCTTCGGATCGCAGACGACACCGCCCTTCGCGCCGCCGAACGGGATGCCCGCGAGAGCGCACTTCCAGGTCATCCACATCGCGAGCGCCTTGACCTCGTCGAGCGTGACGTCCGGGTGGTAGCGGATGCCGCCCTTCGACGGGCCGCGCGCGATGTTGTGCGTGACGCGGAAGCCCTCGAAGACGCGCGTCGAGCCGTCGTCCATCGCGACGGGGACGGAGACGGAAACGGCCTTCTTGCACTCCTGGAGGACGTTGACGAGGTTCTGGTCGATCGCGAAGACCTCGGCGACCTTGTGCAGCTGCGATCGCGCGATCTCGAACGGGTTCTCGCGCAGATGAGAGACGGGGGCTTCGACCGTGGTCACTCGTGGCTCCTTTTCCCTCGCAAACGGGCGGTTTTCGCCCCGATCGGCCGGACCCTACTTGATCGCGAAGGCGACTGTTCCGAGTGTGGGAGGTCCGCCGTCGGTCGGATAGGCGCGGAGACGGAGCCAGTACTTGCCTGCCGGGAGGACGCCGCCCGTCGAGTCGCGGCCGGTCACGCCGAAGGAGTAGCGACCGGGCAGCACGTCCCGCAGGCGCGCCAGGAGGCCGCGCTCCTTCCCCTGAGCGGTCCAGAGCTCGAGGTCGAGGCGCGCGAGCGGCTGCACGTCCGGAGAGTCGCCCGAGCGGACGACGGCGCCGGCGACGAAGCTGAGGAGCGCAGGCTGCGCGTCCGAGGGCGCGAACTCCGCCCGTCCGTGAGAGCCGCGGCCCGGAACGCTCAACCGCACCGAGCTGAGGACGGCGGGCCTGCGCGGGCCGAAGACGATCGCCCACGGGACGCGCACGGCACGACCGGCCTGCGGCACGATCACGAGGGCGCCCTCCGTCGGCGCGGAGCCGATCGGAACGCCGGCGAGGCGCGCGCGCACGTGGATGCGCACCGTGCGTCCCGCACCGAGGAAGAGCTGCTTGGGCTTCACCTGAAACTGAACCGCAGCGGCGCCCTCGTCCACAACGTGCACGTCCAGCGCCAGCCGTACCCGGCGCACCGACACGTTCTCCAGGACGACCTCCTTCGTGTCCGACCAGCCGGGCCGCTCCGCCCGCGTGAACGCCAACGACGTCGGCGAGGCGGCGACCTCCGACGCGGTTGCCCCGCCGACGTCGACGAGGCCCGCGCCCTGGGCGGTGATCGGCCCGTCCGCGAGCGGCCGGGCCGAGCCCACGAGCAGGCTCTTCAGCTCGCTCGCGCCGAGCGCAGGGCGGGCCTGGGCGAGGAGCGCCGCGCTACCGGCGACCATCGCCGCGGCGGCGCTCGTCCCGTTGACCGTGCCGAAGCGCGACGAGCCGTCGGGATTCGACCCGGGGTCCGCCGTCTCGAGGCCGACGCCCGGGGCGACGAGCTCGGGCTTGACCCTTCCGTCGAAGGAGAGACCCGTGGAGGAGAACTCCGCCACGCGGTCCTCGCCACCGTTCGGCGCCGCGCGCGGCGCGCCGATCGAGGCGGTGAGGGGGATCCCCCTGCGCAGCTCCGAGAGCAGCGTCCGGGCGACGTCGACCGGGACCGCCACGACCGGGATCGGTCCGCGCTCGTCGAGACCGAGGCCGCCCGCGGGAAGTTCGTCGCCGTACAGGAGCACCGCGGACGCACCGGCGCGTGCGGCGTTCGCCACGGTGGTATCCGGATCCGCGCCGGCGGGCTCGAGCGCGGCGCGACCCGCCACGAGGCTCATCCCCCGGCTGTCGAAGAAGTCGAGCAGGGGCGCCGAGCGAGCCTGGGCCGGCGCTCCAGTCGTAGCCGGCCGCGACGCTCCGACCCCGACGTCGAGCGGCTCGCGCGGGACGATGTCGCTCGCGAGCGGCCGCAGCCGATCGAGCTCCGTGCGCAGGCCGGCCCTGACCACGACCTGCACCTCGCGCGTGCGCGCCCGCAGGTCGGCCGCGCCGACCGTCAGCGCAGCCGGCGCGCCCCCTGGGCCCGAGACGCTGCCGTAGCCGGGGCCCGCGGGGCCGTCGTTCCCGGCGGGAGCCACGACCAGGGTGTCCAGCCGGAGCGCGCCCGCGGCCGCCCGGGCGAGCGGTCCGTCCGCGAAGGCGTCGAAGGGCTGCGAGAGGGCAACGAGGGCGACCCGCGCGGCGTCGTGGGCGTCCCCGTCCGCGTTCGGGTCGACCGCCCGCTCGAGGCCGGCGACGACCTGGTCGGTGCGGGCGTAGACCGACCACTGCGCGGTCGCGTCCCGCTGCCACCCGGCGACGCGGATCGGAAGCACCGACGCGCCCGGGGCGACGCCCGAAAGCCCGAACGGCCCGCCGCTGCCGACGAGGAGCCCGGCCATCTGCGTGCCGTGGCGCTCGAGCTCGGACGGATCGTCCGGCTTGGGCGCCGCCAGCGCGCCCGCGTCGCCGCCCACGATGTCGATGCCCGAGGTCACGCGCCCGCGCAGGAACGGCTGAGCCCGATCGACCCCGGTGTCGAGGAGCGCCACCGTGACGCCGCGTCCGTCCACGTCTGACAAACCGATGTCCGGACGGTGGCCGCTGCCCGGGGCGAAGTCGCTGCTTCCGAGCACGCCCGCGGAGATCGAGGCCGGATACGCGGCGCGGACGGGATAGACGCCGGCGACCTCCGGCGCGCGCTCGAGCAGCGCGAGGCCCCGCGCGTCGAAGGCCGCCGAGAAGCCGTTGAGAACGCGCGTGTAGCTGTACTCGGGCTGCACGACCACGCCCTGGACGCCCAGGCGAGAGATCAGCAGCTTCTGCGAGGCGAGCGCGGAGGTCGCCCAACGTCGCTCTTGCTCTCCGGTCGCGAGTCCACCGGCGGCGCCGACGCGATCGGCGAGAGCCGGAGCCTCGAGCACGACGAGCATCCGCTGGCCGACGGCGACGTGCGGTCGCTGGCTCCCCGCGAGCCCCTGCCAGTCGGTCCCGAGCTGCGGCGGCGCTCCTCCCGCTCCACGTCCACCGGCCGCGACCAGGACCAGCGTGACGACCGCCGCGAGCACGGCGAGTGGAAACGCGTGAAAAGGCTCACGCCGAGGAGGCGTATGCATCGACCCCAAGATAACGCGGATAGGAGATGGCCTTCGCGTAGCGTGCGGCCGAGGCGATCATCGCGGCGTTGTCGGTGCAGAGCTCGAGTGGCGCGAACGCCGCGTCGGGAAGGGCGGCCCGCAGCTCGGAGTTGGCCGCGACGCCGCCGACGGCCGCGACGCGCTCGGCGCCGATCCGCTCCGCCGCCGCCTCGGTCCGCTCGACGAGCGCCCGCACGATCGCCCGCTGGTAGCTCGCCGCGAGGTCCGCCCGCCGCTCCTCGAGCTCCTCGTCCTCGAAGCCGCGAACGGCGTAGAGCAGCGCCGTCTTCAGACCGGAGAAGGAGAAGTCGAGAGCGGGGACGCGCGCGACCGGGAACGCGAAGGCCTCCGGATCGCCGTCGCGCGCGAGCCGGTCGATCGCCGCGCCGCCCGGGTAGCCGAGCCCGAGCAGTCGCGCGCCCTTGTCGAACGCCTCGCCGGCGGCGTCGTCGAGGGTCGTGCCGAGCACGTCGCCCCGCCCGCCGCGCTCGCGGACATCCAGCAGCAGCGTGTGGCCGCCGCTCACGAGCAGGCAGAGGAACGGGGGATCGAGGGGTTCCGGCTCGAGATAGAGCGCCGCCACGTGGCCGTGCAGATGGTCGACGGGGACAAACGGCAGACGGCGTCCCCAGGCGATCGCCTTGCCCGCGGCCACGCCGACCAGGAGCGCGCCGATCAGCCCGGGCCCGGCGGTGACGCCGATCCGCTCGACGTCCTCGAGGGTTGCGTCTGCCTCGGCGAGCGCCTCCCGCACGACCGGGATCACGAGCTCGAGGTGCCGCCGGGCCGCAACCTCCGGTACGACACCGCCGTAGCGGGCATGCAGGGCGGCCTGGGAGGAGACGACGCTGGCGAGGATCCGGCCGTCGTCAGCGACCAGAGCGGCCGCCGTCTCGTCGCAGGAGGTCTCGAGCCCGAGGATCACCCGGACTCCGCGACCCGCACCGGCGCCGGGTCCTTCCACATGATCAGCGCGTCCTCGCGGTTGTCCGTGTAGTACGCGCGCCGGATTCCGCGCGGCCTGAAGCCGGCTCGCTCGTAGAGCCGGATCGCGACCTCGTTCGAGACGCGCACCTCGAGCGTGTAGCCGCGCCGGCCCTCACCGGCCGTCTGCTCGAACAGACGGTCGAGCAGCGTCGCTGCGATCCTGCCTCGCCGGTGCGCCGGGTCGACTGCGAGATTCATCACGTGCCACGCGTCGACGTAGCGGGAGATGATCAGGTAGCCGAGCAGCTCGCCCGAGTCGCTGTCATAGGCGCCAAGTAAGATCGAGGACGGCTTGGCCAGCTCCCCCGCGAACATCGAGCGCGACCACGGCGTTGGATACGAGGCGCGCTCGATCCGCTCGATCGAGCTCAGGTCGTCAAGGTCGAGACGGCGGTACTCGACGCTCATGGCGGCGTTCTATCAGCGTCCGGGACGCGCAGGTACAGCGGCTCCACGAGCTCCGCCGGGCCGTAGTCGCGCGCCAGCTCGGCGTGGAAGCGGGCGCGCGGGAGATGCCGCTCGTCGCCGTCCGGCGGGATCTCGGCGCCGGCTTGCTCGAGCACGCTGCGGTAACGGACGGCGCCACTGCCGACGCAGAGCGTGCCCGGGGCGATGCGGAGGTCGGCGGGAGCGAGCGCCCGCGGCTCGCCCTGGCGCACGAAGACCTCCCGCCGCCGTGCGTCGACGACCGCCGTCGCGCCCGGGGCGCCCGCTGCGAGCGCCTCGAGCGTCGACACCCCTGCGACGGGGAGGTCGAGCGCCAGCGCGAGGCCGCGCGCGGTCGCCAGACCGATGCGGACGCCTGTGAAGCTCCCGGGCCCGACGCCCACCGCGAGCCGGTCGATCTGCTCGGGCCGCGCCCCCGCCTGCCGCAGCAACGCGTCCACGTCTTCGAGCAGCGTCACCGCGCGCGACACCCGCTCGCCGAGCACCTCGCCGTCCGAGACGAGCGCGCTCGTGGCGACGTCAGTGGCGGTGTCGAAGGCGAGGGTCAGCATCGGCGATCGCGATGATTCTGGCATCGCCGCCCCTGTGCTCGATCCGCACCGCGAACCGCGGCGGCGGGATCACGCCCTCGCCCGCCTCCGGCCACTCCACGAAGACGATCGCCCCGTCGAAGTACGGCTCCAGATCGCCCCATTCGGCCGCCGAGACCCCGGCGAAGCGGTACAGGTCGAGGTGCGACACGTCGACCGAGCCGCGGTAGCGGTGGCCGACAGTGAAGGTCGGGCTCGTAACCGGCCCTTCGATCCCGAGCGCACGGCAGGCGCCGCGGACGAAGGTGGTCTTTCCGGCACCGAGCTCTCCGAAGACGGTGACGACGTCGCCGCGCCGCAGCTCCCGCGCCAGCCCCGCGGCGGCGCGTTCCGTCTCCTCCGGAGAGGACGAGCCCAGCTCGGTCACGCGCGGGAGGCTAGAAGAGGCCGAGCTGCACGGCCGCCTCGGGATGCTGGACGGGCCGAGCGAGCACCGGCGCGGGCGGTCCGGCGTCGCGACCGAGCAGATCGGGCAGCCGCCGGAAGTCGGCCTCCAGCACCTCGAGCATGCGCGGCGTGTAGAGCGCCGCCGCCGGGTGGTAGAGCGGATACAGCAGCACGCGGCGGCCGCCGAGCGTCGTCTCCTGCTCCTGGCCGTGGACGCGCGTGATCCCGAGCTGGCCGCCCGAGAGGAGCTTCGTGGCGAAGTTCCCGAGCGTCGCCACGACGCTGGGCCGGATCAGCTCGATCTGCCGGAAGAGATGCGTCTCGCAGGCCTCGATCTCCTCGGGTTGTGGATCGCGATTCCCGGGCGGACGGCACTTGAGCACATTCGCGATGTAGACGTCGCTGCGCTGCAGGCCGATCCCGGCGAGCAGCTTCTCAAGCAGCTTCCCGGCCGCGCCGACGAAGGGGACGCCCTGCTTGTCCTCGTGGAAGCCGGGCGCCTCACCGACGAACATCAGGTCCGAGGCCGGATCGCCGGCCCCGAAGACGACCTGCGTCCGTCCGGCGGCGAGCGGGCACTTCACGCAGCTTGCGACGAGCTCGCCGAAAGCGTGCAGCTCGGCGGCGGGTGTCAGCTCAGCCGCAGCCACAGCTCCCGCCGCAACAGCCGCCGCCTCTTCCTGCGCCGGTCTGCCCGGCGGCGCCGGCGAACGCGAACGTCGAGAGCTGCCGGGCGACCTTGGCAGCGCCGCACGCGGGGCAGCTCGGCTCTTCGTCCCCGCGCACGAGCTCCTCGAAATGCTCCTCGCAGCTCATGCAGACGTACTCGTACATCGGCATCGCTCGGGGAGTGTAGACATCGTTCTGGACACCATGTGGGAGAGGCTGACCGAGCGACTGAAGGGGCGGATCGTCGTGCTCGATCCGTTGCGACCCGAGGACTCGGACGCATTGTGGGAGGCCGCCGCGGCCGACCCGGAGGTCTGGGCCTGGATGCGCGAGCGGGCAGGGGACGGCCGGGAGACCTTCGACGGCTGGTTCGACGCCGCAGTGACCGAGGCCGCAGCGGGCGCGAGGGCCCGTTCGTCACGCGCGACGCTGCGACGGGCGCGCCGCAAGACCGACGCACGCAACGAACGCTCCGCGCGCCGCCCCGGCCGCGCTGCCGGCGCGATTCGAGGCGGCTCCATCGCAAGCACATGCTGGTCCGGGAAGGCGAGCGGCGGAACTCGGCCTGGTACAGCGTGATCGACGACGACTGGCCGGAGGTGAAGGCCGCGCTCGAGCGGAGGCTTGCCGCCAAGGGCTAGACTGGCGCTGCCCGGTATCCACTACGGAACTGGAGCTTCTTGATCGAGACAGCTCAGGTGATCGGCGCCGGTCGCGTCGGGTCGGCGGTCGCCGCGCGTCTGGCCGAGCGCGGAGTCGAGCTTCGCGAAGGCGGGGCCGAGCTCGTGCTGCTCTGCGTGCCCGACGGCGCGATCGCCGGGGTCGCGCGCGGGATCGCCGTCGGCCCCTGGGTCGCGCACGTGAGCGGGGCGACGCCGCTCGCCGCGCTCGATCCGCACGCGCGCCGCTTCGGCGTCCATCCTCTGCAGACGTTCACCCTCGGGCGCGGGGCCGATCAGCTGGACGGCGCCTACGGTGCGGTCACCGCGGAGACGGACGAGGCGCGGGCGGCCGGGTTCTCGCTGGGAAGAACGCTGGGGCTGCGCCCGTTCGAGCTCGCCGACGAGGCGCGACCGCTCTATCACGCGGGCGCGGCGATCGCGTCCAACTACCTCGTGACGCTGCACCGCGCCGCGTCGGAGCTGTTCGAGGCGGCGGGGGCGCCGGTCGAGGGCCTCGCCGCGCTGATGGAGCGCGTGATCGAGAACGGGTTCGAGCTGACCGGGCCGATCGAGCGCGGCGACTGGGGAACGGTGGAGGCGCACCGCCGCGCGATCCGATCCGTGCGCCCGGAGCTCGAGCCGCTCTATGACGTGCTGGCGGAGGCGACGAGACGGTGAAGACCCTCCGGACGATCCAGCAGCTTCGCGAGCGGCTCGAGCCCTTGCCCGCCGGCTCGACGTTGGGCCTCGTCCCCACGATGGGCGCCTTCCACCGGGGCCACCTCTCGCTCTTCCACGCCGCTCGGGAAGAGTGCGACTCGGTCGTCGTGAGCCTGTTCGTCAATCCCGCGCAGTTCAGCTCGGGCGAGGAGCTCGAGCGCTATCCGCGCGACGAGGCTGAGGACGCTCGGCTCGCCGAGGAGGCCGGCGTCGACGTCCTCTTCGTTCCACGCGCCGAGGAGATGTACCCGCCCGGCTTCCAGACGTGGGTCGACGTCGAAGAACTCGGAGCGCGGCTGGAAGGCGAGGCGCGCCCCGGTCACTTCCGCGGTGTCGCGACGGTCTGCTTGAAGCTCGTTCACGTCGTCCGCCCGCAGCGCGCGTACCTCGGCCGCAAGGACGCCCAGCAGGCGGCGCTCCTGCGGCGAATGGCTCGCGACCTGAATCTCGAGCTCGAGCTGCGCGTCCTCCCGACCGTCCGCGACGCCGACGGGCTCGCGCTCTCGTCCCGGAACGCGTTCCTCTCGCGCAGGGAACGGGAACGCGCTCTTGCCCTCCCGCGTGCGCTCGAGGCGGGCCGCGCCGCACACGCGGAGGGACGCGATCCGGCTGCGGCCGCCCGTGCCGCCCTCGATGGCCTCGAGCCCGACTACGTCGAGGTGCTCGAGCTCGAGAGCGGGCCCGTCCTCGCCGCCGCCGCGCGCGTCGGCTCGACCCGCCTGATCGACAACGTCCCCCTGGAAGGAGATCCTTCGTGACCGAGCAGAAGCCGCCCAGCTACGCGTCGTGGACGCACGGGAAGCTCCCGCTGACCGAGCTCGCGGAGATGAAGCGCCGCGGCCAGAAGATCGTGATGGTGACGGCGTACGACGCTCCGGGCGGACGGCTCGCGGACGCCGCCGGAGTGGACATCGTGCTGGTCGGCGACTCGGCCGCAATGGTCGTGCTCGGCTACGACTCGACCGTCCCGGCGACCATGGAGGAGCTGATCGTCCTGACACGCGCAGTCACGCGGGGCGCCGCACGGCCGCTCGTCGTCGCGGACATGCCCTTCGGCTCGTTCCAGGTCTCCGACGAGCAGGCGCTCGAGAACGCGATTCGCTTCGTCAAGGAGGCCGGCGCGGACGCGGTCAAGCTCGAGGGCGCCAGCGCTTCGCTCTCCCGTGTGCGGAGGATCGTCGAGGCGGGGATCCCGGTGATGGGCCACGTCGGCCTCACACCCCAGTCCGCGACGATGCTCGGCGGGTTCAAGGCGCAGGGGCGGACGGCCGCGAAGGCGCGCGAACTCTACGCGGGCGCGCGGGCGCTCGAGCGGGCCGGCTGCTTCGCCGTCGTGCTCGAGGCGACGCCCGCGCCCGTGGCGGAGCGGGTCACGCACGACCTGACGATCCCAACGATCGGGATCGGGGCCGGCGCGGCCTGCGACGGACAGGTGCTCGTCTACCACGACCTGCTCGGCTACCAGGAGGGCGGTCCGCGCTTCGTCAAGCAGTACGCGCGCCTCGGGCCGGAGATCCAGTCCGCGCTCGAGCGCTACGCGGCCGAGGTGCGCTGCGGCGCTTTTCCCGAGGAGCAGCACACGTATGCGATTCCGGAGGAGGAGCTCGAGCTGTTCCTGCTCGAGCTAGAGGAAGGCGCCCGCGACCGCAACTAGCGCGGCGCCCACAAGGGCGAGAGTCACCGCCGCGAGCGTGCGCGGCCACCTCCAGCCGTGGACGGTGCGGACACCGATCGCGAGCAATACCGCCGCCCAGGCGACGAAGCCGTAAAAGAGCGACGAGAAGATGTGGCCGCCTGCATCGCTCCCGCCGGCTCGGAAGAGGTCGCCGCCGTAGACCGCGATCCGGATGGGCCAGTAGAGGAGGAGCGACAGCGCGAGCGGCGCGGACGCGAACGCAAGCAGGTGACGGGCGCGGCGGTAGCTGCCGCGGCTCCCGAGCCGGCGAGCGGCTACGTGGAGCACGCCGCCGGCGATCAGATAGAAGGCGAGCCCCTCGATCCCGCCTCCGAGAAAAGCCCAGACCGCGACCACGAGCCCGTCCCGCGCCGGATCGTCGAGCAGCGTGGAGGCGACCGGAGTCGCGAGGACGGCCGCGATCCCGGCGAGCCAGACGAGCGCCATGACCGGCTCGTGCCGCGCGCCGGCAGCTTCGTCCGAGTCGTCGCGCAGCGCCGCGAAAACGGCGCGCGGACTCTGCAGGACGAGCAGCGCGCGAAGGAGCCAGGCACGCTCGTCGGAGCGGGGCTGAACGGTCGTCGCCACGCCGTCAGCGTATCCGGGCGACGGCCGGCCGGGGTCAGCGGAACAGCACTATCCGCTCGGCCGCGGCATGGCGGTGACCTTTAACAGTGCCTCGTTAACAGTGCCTGGCACCGTGACGATTTCGTGCCAATCGGCCGCGAGGCTCTTGACCTCGGCGACGTCACGCATACCGTCGACATCGAT
>JBBSHO010000013.1:0-37316 GCA_038253005.1 Gaiellales bacterium | reverse complement strand
CTCCCAGGGCCAGGCGAAGAAGGACTCGTCGCCTTCCGCCACGACCTCGATCACCAAGGCCGGCCCTGCGACCAACGGCTCCGGCAAGCCCCGGAAGATCCCGGCGCCGGTGGCGGCGACCGCTCCGGCGAATAGCTGGTCGGGCCCCGGCAACAGCGGCCTGCACAAGGTCACGGTCTGTCACAACGGGCACGCGATCACGATCGACGCGCACGGTGCGATGACGCATCACTTCAAGCACGGCGACCCGTACCTGCCCGCTGGAACCAAGGGCAAGGTCTCAGGTTGCGAATCGTCCGCGACCGCCAAGCCCTCGAGCTCCCTGCAGCAGACCTCCACCTGCTCCTCGGTGACGACGACGAGCACGACCGTCACGCCGCAGAAGGGTCATGCGTACGGACGCCTGAAGCACGGTAGGCCGCTGAACACGCAGACGAAGACCGACTCGAGCACTGTCCCGACCGGTGCGGCCTGTGGCAACTCGACGGTGCAGACGCAATGCGGCTCCGCTCTCGTGACGAAGACGCAGCAGCAGTCGACCGACGCGAAGGAAGAGCGTGGCCACGCCTACGGCGAGGACAAGCGTGGGGAGGACCAGAGCAAGAGCGCGATCGAGCAGATCGTCACGGCGTTCCCGAACGGGCAGCGCTGCTCGAGCTCGACGCCCACGTCCGGCACGCTCTCGTCCGGGACGCTCTCGGCCGGTACGTCCGTCTCGGGCGCTCCTCTCGCCGGCACGTCGTCCAACGGTACGCGCGCCGCAGGCGGCGCCCTGGCCGGTGGCTCGACGAAGCAGGCCGGCGGCGGCGTCGGCGGCGCAACCGCCACCGTCTCGAAGGGCTCGACACCCGGCGGTGGCGTGCTCGGCGCGACGGCCGCGCGGTCGGGCTCGAAGGCCGGCGGCACGGGCTCGGCGGGCGGCGTCCTCGGCGCCCTGGCGACAGTCGGACACGGCACCCTGCCGTTCACCGGCTTCCCGATCTGGGTCGCAGTTCTGATCGCGCTCGCGCTGATCGCGCTCGGGCTCACGATCAGGCGCCGCGGCCGCGCGACCGTCTAGGTCGCACCGCACACAAACCGAACCGGCACGGGCTCCGTACAGGAGTCCGTGCCCGTTCGTCTCCTCGTCTTCGCCGTCTTCTGCGCGCTGCTCGTCCCGGCCGGCGCTTCACCGGCGGGGCCGCAACAGCTCGTCGGGGACGTCGGCGCGGGCGACGCCTTCCGGATCACCCTCGTCGATGCGACCGGAGCGAGGGTGACCCACCTCGACCCCGGCACGTACACGCTGCTCGTCCACGATCGCTCGTCGATCCACGACTTCCATCTCACCGGTCCGGGAGTGGACGTCGCGACGGATGTCGACTTCACGGGCGACGAGACCTTTACGGTGACGTTCTCGGACGGCGCCTACCGGTATGTCTGCGACCCGCACTCGACGGTCATGCGCGGGACGTTCACGGTCGGGACGGCGCCGCAGCCTCCTGCGCCGACCGACCTGAGCGGGAGGGTCGGTCCGGGAAAGACGATCTCGCTCCGCGCGGCGGATGGGTCGAAGCTCGCGGCCCCGACACCCGGCGCATTCGTCGTCCATGTTCGCGATCGCTCCCGAACGGACGACTTCCACCTCGCCGGCCCAGGCGTGAACCGCGCGACCGGGGTCGGGTTTCGCGGGAGCGCGACCTGGAAGGTGACGCTCCGGGCGGGTCGTTACACGTACCGCTCCGACAGGCACAAGCGCCTGCATGGCGGCTTCACCGTGTCCGCGTCCTCCGCGCCGGGGTGACGAGTCCCGCGGTCGGGCCGCCGGCCGCGTGGATGTCCGCCTCGTGGTCGAGCTCGGAGTTGAGCTCGGCTCCGAACAGGAGCGCGAATGCGGAGTAGTTCAGCCAGAGCAGTAGGATCACCCCGCTCGCGATCGTCCCGTAGGTCTTCGAGTAGTGGCCCGCGAAGGTCACGTACAGCGCAAAGAGGCCGGAGAGCCCGAGCCACAGGATCCCGCCGACCAGCGAGCCGGGGCTGACCCATTTCCAGCTCCGCTGCTCCTTGTTCGGGGCGAGGTAGTAGACGAGCGCGAAGAAGATGAGGATGGCCGCGAAGGCTAGCGGCCAGCGCAGCAGGTTCCAGACGAGGGTGAACGCGCCGCCGAGCCCCGCCTTCTTCGCGATCGCGTCACCGAGTGATCCGCCGATCACGATCAGGAGGAAGAGGCCCGCCGTCGTGACCCCGCTCAGGACGACGAGGAGGATCGCGATTCCGCGTACCTTCCAGAACGGGCGCGTCTCGAGCCGGTCGTAGGCGCGGTTGACCGCCTTGATCACCGAGCCCATCGCGCCGCTCGCGGCCCAGACCGCGCCGAAGAAGCCGACGACGAACGCGAGCGCCTTCGTGCTTCCGGACTGCGAGTCCTGACGAAGCGTTTCGATGAACTTGATCACCCCGTGCGGCGCGACCGTCCCGATCAGGCTCTCGACCGCGTGGAAGAGGTGGAAGACGCCGAGCAGGCCGACGAGGAACGCGACGGCGGGAAAGAAGGCGAGCAGGGAGCTGTACGCGATCTCCTGTGAGAGGCCCATGCAGTCGTCGCCGATGAACTCGGCGAACGTGCGCTTGACGACTGCGATCCACTCCCGACCGCTCAGACGCTCCGGGCCGCGGGGCGGGTGGCCGGTGCTCCGGGCCTCAGTCGTCGTCGACAATGCGGAAGCGCCCGACACGGGCCTTCGTCGATCCCTCGCGCCCGCGCCGCATGACGAGGCGCGCCGTCGCGCCGATCCCTCCGGCGAGGAAGAACCCCGCGCCGAGCGCGCCGCCGGCGACGACCGGGAGCTTCGAGCGGAGCTTCCCGGTGAGATCGGTCGCCTCGGCGAAGCTTTCGCGGAGCGCGTCGGCGGCCGTCGCGAGCTCGTTGCGCTCGGTCTCGAGGTCGCGACGGACGTCCTCCGTCGTGCGGGTGTTACGCGCGGGTGCCATCGCTCTTCAACGCGTTCGTGGTCAACTTCGCCTCCTGGATCGCCTGCACGGGCACGGGGGGCGTGCCCTTCTTGATGCTCACCAGCGCCAGCGCGCCGAGGGCGCCGGCGATCAGCAGCAGGATTGCGGTCACGACCAGGAGCGCGAGCCAGGTCGCCAGCACCGTGGCGAGCGCCGCCGCGATCGTGGCGAACAGGAATCCGAGCATGAACAGGACGAAGACGGCCGCTCCGAGCCCGAGGCCGATCCCGAGCCCGAGCGCGACGACCTTGCGCCTGAGCTCCATCGTGGCGAGCTCGAGCTCGAGCCGCACGATAGCGCTCGCGCGCTCGGCGACGAGCTTTGCGGCCCGGCCGAGGCCGGGACTGCCCTGTGCGTCAGTCTCTCGGGTGCGCATGACCCCTCCAGTCGATCCACTTGGCGAGGACGATCCCGGCGGCGAGCGCCGCGCCCACGACGAGCCAGGGGTTCGGGCCGCCGCCACGCCGTTTCCGCTTCGGCTTCGGGCGCGAGCCCAGCTGCGGGCTCGACGGAGCGACGGCGCCCTCGCCGGGCTTCCGGGTCGTCGGCGCGTCTCCCTTGACCCGCGCGCGAATCAGGGTCGGCTTGAGCTTGCGCAGGAAATCGGCGTCGTCTGCGAGCGGCTGCGCCAGCTTCGCCTTCACGCCGCCCTCGGTCGCGGCCTGATCGGCCAGCTCCTGGAGCCTGTCGGCCGCGCGCTCGACTTTCTCGTCGGCGGCCGTCATTTCCGGATCGGGGGTTCCTCGCCGGTGAGCGTCCGGTAGAGCATGGAGGCCGTCCGGCGCGAGACCATCGTCGAGACGGCGCTCAGGCCGCCGAAGAGCACGGTCCACAGGGTCTTCCGCAACATGGGTCCGTGTTGTCCGGGCCGCGTCAGCTCAAAACCTGAATACGTATGCTCGTTCTATGCAGGACGGAAGACTGCTCGCGAAGGGCGAGCGGCAACGGCTGATCCAGAGCATTGTCACGCGCAAGCGGGTCGGCACGCAGTTCGAGCTGCTCGACGCGCTCTCCGCCTCGGGCTGTGTGGTGACGCAGGCGACCGTCTCTCGCGACATCCGCGAGCTCGGCCTCGAGAAAACCCACGATCCGCTGGGACGGCCGCGCTACGTCGCCCCGCAGGGCGGGCGGCGAACCGACCCCGTCGAGGCGCTGCGGACGATCCTCGGACAGTTCGGACGGCACGTGACGCCGGCCGGGAACATCGTCGTCGTCCGGTCGGAGCTCGGCTCCGCGCCCGCGATCGCGCGGGCGCTCGACCGCCTCGAGCACGAGCGGATCGTCGGAACGCTCGCGGGTGACGACACCTGCCTCGTGATCGGGCCGACCGAGCGAGACGCGCGCGCGCTCGCGCGCGAGCTCTCCGACCAGCTCGGCTAGAGCGCCCGTTTCGGAACGACGACCGGCCCGAAGGCACGGTGCTTCGTTTGAGACGGGCTCTAAAGATCGGTCGTGTCGGGCCGGACCTCTTCGCTCGGCGGCGGCTCGTCGTAGCCACCGAGGCGCTCTACCTGCTCGGGTGTCAAGTCGAGCTGGACGGCGCCGTCGGTGATCGTCCCGACCTGCTCGGCGGGGACGTAGCGCGGGGCAGAGAGGAGGCCGCTCGAGATCGAGAGGCCGTTGAAGATGTCCTTGCCGCTGTCGCCGATCACCTCGTGCACCTTCCCCGCCTCGCTCCCGTCCGAGGCCGTCACGGACCAGCCGGGCTCGATCACGAGCCAGGAGACGGGATCCCCGCTCATACCGAGCGCCCGCCGACGTGCCAGACGGGCCCCTGGGTCGCTGCAGGGTAGGTGTCCGAGAGTGTCCGCAGGATCTCGACCTCGCCCGTGACGCCCTCGTCGTCGCAGCGCTCGAGGCAGCGGGCCGCCATCTCCGCCGAGACGCCGTAGCCGAACCGCCGGGCCGAGCGGAAGCGAAAGCCGGTCGGTCCGCCGTAGCGGGCAGGGTTCACCGGGGCGAGCATCAGGGCCCCGCGTTCGAGGTAGTCGGTGGAATCGAGCCGCACCTCGACGTAGGCGTCGCTCCAGTCGGGCGGAAGCCCGGCGAGCTGGCGCCGCCACGCGTCGTGGAGCGACTCCGTCACCTGCAGCTCCGAAGCGGGGGCCTCGGTCGACCCGACCAGGTCGAGCTTGCCGACGACGCCCTCGTCGTCGAGGCGCCTCAGCAGGCGGCGGGCGGCTTCGGGCCCGACACCGCCACCGCGCCGTGCCGCTGAGAAACGGATCCTCTTGCCGAGCCGGCCCGGATTCGCCGGCCCGAGCAGCGCTGCGGCCCGGTCGCAGCGGCGGTCGTCATCGACGGTCAGCAGCAGCCGCGCGTCCCCCCAATCGGGCGGCAGGTCGCGCTCGATCGCGTTCCAGCTATCGGCGAGCTTCACGAGGCTGAGCATAGACTCAGGCTCGTGGCGAAGGTGGAGAAGAGAGGGTCGCTCGGCAAGGAGGAGCTCCGCGATTTCTTCCGCGAGATGCTGCTGATTCGGCGGTTCGAGGAGAAGGTCGAGGAGCGGTTCCGCGCCGGGGAGCTGCCCGGATTCCTGCATGTCGGGATCGGGCAGGAGGCGGCCGCCGTGGGGGTCTGCCGGGCGCTCGAGGACGGTGACGTGATTGCTTCGACGCACCGCGCGCACGGCCACACGCTCGCGAAGGGGACGCCGCCGAACGAGCTGATGGCGGAGCTCTACGGCAAGCTCGAGGGCTGCTCGCACGGCTACGGCGGGTCGATGCACCTCTACGACGTCGAGCGCGGCAACATGGGCGCGAACGCCGTCGTCGGAGGCGGCCTTCCGGCGATCACCGGCGCCGCGCTCGCGTTCAAGCTGCGCGCCGAGCCGCGCGTCGCGGTCGCCTTCTTCGGCGACGGGGCGACGAACATCGGCACCTTCCACGAGGCCCTGAACCTGGCCCAGCTCTGGTGCGTCCCGGCCCTTTTCGTGTGCGAGAACAACCACTGGGCCGAGTCGACTCCGTCCTCGCAGCACATGCCGATCGACGACGTGTCCAAGCGGGCCCTCGCGTTTGGGATGAAGGCGGTCAAGGTGGACGGCCAGGACGTGAGCGCGGTCTACTCGGCGACGCGCCGCGCGCTCGAGCACGCGCGCTCCGGTAAGGGCCCCGTCTTCCTCGACGTCGAGACCTACCGGCTCGTCGGTCACTACATCGGCGATCCGCAGGTCTATCGCCCGAAGGACGAGCTGAAGGATCTTCGCGAGCGTCAGGATCCGATCGAGAGGTTGCGCGCCGAGCTCGAGCTCTCGGACGAGGAATTCGAGGAGCTCGACACCGAGGTGCAGGAGATCGTCGAGGCGGCGGTCGAGTTCGCAAAGGCGGGCACGGATCCCAGGCCCGAGGACGCCCTCGAGAACGTCTATGCCTGAGCTGAGCTACCGCGAGGCGGTGCGCGACGCGCTCTCCCAGGCGATGCGGCGCGACGACGACGTCTTCCTGATGGGCGAGGACATCGCCGAGATGGGCGGCTCGATGGGCGTGACGCAGGGAATGCTCGACGAGTTCGGGCCGGAGCGGGTCCGCAATACGCCCATCTCCGAGATGGCGCTCGTCGGGGCTGCGATCGGTGCGGCCATGCAGGGCATGCGGCCGGTCGCCGAGGTCATGTACCAGGATTTCCTCACGCTCGCGACCGAGCAGATCGTGAACCAAGCCGCAAAGCATCGGTACATGTCCGGCGGGCAGGTGAGCGTCCCCGTCACGTTCCGCACGCAAGGCGGGGCCGGCTGGAGCCCGGGGGCCCAGCATGCGCAGCAGCTCGAAGCCTGGTTCGTCCACATCCCGGGACTCAAGGTCGTCTTCCCCTCGACCCCGGCCGACGTCCGCGGCCTGCTCTACTCGTCCATCTACGACGAGAATCCGGTCGTCTTCTTCGAGCACCGCACGCTCTACGGGCTGAAGGAGGAGGCGTCCGAGGAGATCGAGCCGATCCCGCTCGGAAAGGCGCGCATCCATCGCGAGGGCGAGGACGTGACCGTGATCGCGACCGGCCGGCTCGTGCACGAGGCGCTGGCGGCTGCGACGGACGCGGAGGAGGAGGGCCTGAGCGTCGAGGTCGTCGACCCGCGGACGCTCCAGCCGCTCGACGAGGACGCGCTCGTGGCGTCCGTGAAGAAGACGAACCGATGCGTCGTCGCCCACGAGGCCGTCACACGGATGGGCTTCGGCGCCGAGGTCGCGGCCGTGATCCAGTACCAGGCCTTCGACTGGCTGGACGCCCCGATCGAGCGCGTGGGCGCGCGGTTCACGCCGCTGCCGTTCGCGCCCGTGATGGAGGAGTGGTGCGTCCCGCACGCCAAGGACGTGCTCGAAGCGATCCACAGGACGGTGGGGAGGTCGAATGGCGACTGAGATCAAGCTCCCGCGTCTCGGCCAGGGAATGGAGTCCGGGACGATCGTCAAGTGGCTGAAGTCCGAGGGCGACCCGGTCGAGGAGGGCGAGCCGCTGTACGAGCTCGACACCGACAAGGTGACGCAGGAGGTCGAGGCCGACGCGGGAGGAGTCCTCCTGAGGATCGCCGTCGCCGAGGGCGAGGTCGAGGTCGGCAAGACGATCGCCGTGATCGGCGAGTCCGGCGAGGAGATCGAGGAGACCGAGGTCGAGGGCGAGCCCGAGGTGGACGAGGACGATCAGGAGGAAGGCTCACCGGGCGCCGCGCGCGAGGAGGAGCGCGAGCGCGGCCGCGAGGCCCCGGCCGATCCGGACCAGCAGGTGACGCAGATTCGCGAGCCGGCAGCGTCGAACGGCGGCCGCGTCAAGGCCTCGCCGCTCGCCCGCCGCATCGCTCGCGAGCGAGGGATCGAGCTGGCCGGCGTTGCGGGCACGGGGCCGGAAGGACGTGTCGTGGCCGAGGACGTCGAGCGGACGGCCGCAGCCGGCGCACCGGCTGCGGCCACCGCCCCCGCCGTCCCAGGGAACAGTCTGTTCCAAGGTCCGGAAGGGATCGAGGTCGAGCAGCTCTCCTCGATGCGGAAGACGATCGCGCGGCGGCTCACCGAGGCCTGGCAGGCGCCGGTGTTCCAGATCGCGATGACAGTCGACATGAGCCGGGCGCTGGAGCTCCGCGAGCAGCTCGTCGAGCTGAACGTCGATGGCACCGCGAGGCCGACGATCTCCGACCTGCTGACGAAGGTCTCGGCCGCGGCGCTGATGCGCCACCGAGCCGTGAACGCGCTCTACCGGGGCGACTCCGTGGAGCTGCATCCAACGGCGAACATCGGCGTCGCGGTGGCGATCCCGAACGGCCTCGTCGTCCCGGTCATCCCCGGTTGCGAGCACCGCTCGATCGCGGAGATCGCCGCCGCGCGCGCAGCCGTGGTCGAGCGCGCGAAGAGCGGGAAGCTCCGGCAGTCCGACCTCGAGGGTGGGACGTTCACGATCTCGAACCTCGGCATGTACGGCGTCGGGCGGTTCATCGCCGTGCTCAACCCGCCGCAGGCGGCGATCCTCGCCGTCGGCGCGATCGAGGAGCAGCCCGTTGCCGTCGGCGGGGAGGTCGTCGTCCGCCCGCGCATGGAGCTGACCATGACCTGCGACCACCGCGCGATCGACGGGGCTACCGGGGCCGAGTTCCTCGCGACCGTGAAGCGGTTCCTCGAGGAGCCCGGCCTGGCGCTGTGACCGCCGTCTGGTACCACGTCCGCGACCTCGAGGCGGCCCGCGCCTTCTACAAGGGCAAGCTCGGCTTCACCGAGTCCTCCTTCGACGCGCAGACCCGCTGGGCGAAGCTCGAGCGCGGCGGCATGGAGATCGGCCTGGCCCAGGGGGAGCCCGAGGAGGACGGCGGAGTCGCGCACGTCGACGTGGCGGACGTGAAGGCGATCGCGGAGGAGCTGCGCGCCGCCGGCGTGGAGATCGGGGTCGTGTTCGAGCTCCACGGCGAGATGCGGCTGCTGGACGTATTCGATCCCGACGGCAACCGGATCCAGTTTGCCCAGGAGCTTTCCACAGGCTGAGGTCGCCGCCGCGGCGGGGGCGGCGCCCGTTCGCTGGGAGCCGGTCGCCAGCCGCGGGTACGGCCGCAACAAGTCCCACTGGCGCGTGGAGCTCGCGGACGGCCGCCGCGTCTTCGCGAAGGTCGCTCTCGACGACGACGCGGTCTCCTGGCTCCGCGACGAATTCCGCGTCTACTCGTCGGTGACGGGATCGTTCATGCCGGAGCTCGTCGGCTGGTACGACGACGAGGGCTCGACGGTGCTGGCGATCGAGGACCTGGGGGATGCGTTCTGGCCTCCACCCTGGACGCCTGAGCGCATCGACGCCGTCAGATCGACGCTCGACGACGTCCATCGCGCCGCGCCCGCGCCCGGCACTCCGGCGCTCGAGGACGTCCGGGAAGACTTTGCCGGCTGGGGACGTGTTGCAGACGATCCGCGGCCACTGCTGGCGACAGGCCTCTGTAGCGAGGAGTGGCTCCAGCGCGCTCTGCCGGTTCTCCGCGAGGCGAGTGCGTCCGGCGAGCTCGGTGGCGAGGCCTTCCTCCACCTGGACGTCCGCAGCGACAACCTCTGTTTCGTCGGCGAGTCCGTGAAGCTCGTGGACTGGAACCTCGCACGCGTCGGCAACCCGCTGGTCGACCTCGCGTTCTGGCTGCCGAGCCTACGCCTCGAAGGCGGCCCCCAGCCCTGGACGATCGTCGCGGAGACGAGAGGCGTCGCCGTGGTGGTCGCCGGGTTCTTCGCCTCCCGGGCGGGCCTGCCGCCACCCGCAGGCGCGCCGACGGTGCGGGAGTTCCAGCTCCGCCAGGCGGAGGTCGCGCTGCCGTGGGCCGCGCGCGAGCTTGGCCTTACACTCACCGCGTGATCCGCCCGGCCGGGCCGCAGGACGTCCGCTTCCTCCGCGACATGCTCCGCCACGCCTACCACTGGCGGCTGAACAGCGACCCCGACCTCCCCGTCGCGCGGTACGTGAACGCGTGGGGGCGCCGCGGCGACTCCGGGCTCGTCGCGTGGGAGGCCGGTCCCGTGGGCGCCGCCTGGTATCGCCTCTTCACCGCCGCCGAGCCCGGCTTCGGCTTCGTCGACGAGCGGACGCCGGAGCTGACGATCGCGGTCGTCCCGAGTCGCCGCAACGCCGGTCTCGGCACGGAGCTGATGACTGCGCTGCTCGAGCGCGCACGGCAAGAGGGTCACGCGGCCGTCAGCCTCAGCGCGGAGCAGGGCCGGACCGGGCTGTACGAGCGCTACGGCTTCGGTCCGTTCGAGGAGGAAGACGAGACCGTGACGATGCGCGCCGAGCTGTAAGGGTGCGAGGGCTCGAGCTCGCGCGGCGTTTCTACTTCGAGGCGGTGCGGCCCGCCCTCGAACGACGCTTCCCGGGTCTGGAGCACGCGGCCGCGCTGATCGGCACGGGCTCGGAGATCCTCGGCTACGACGACGACACCTCGACCGATCACCACTGGGGCCCGCGGGTACAGCTCTTCGTCGGCGAAGGCGCGCCAGCCGCCGAGCTCGAGTCGGTGCTCGCGGCCGAGCTGCCCACGGAGTTCGCCGGCCTCCCGACGAACTTCGGACCTCCGGACGAGGAGGGCGGCTCACGTCTGCTCGTCCCCGTGGCAGAGGGGCCCGTCGACCACCGCGCCGAGGCGCTCGTGCTCGGCGACTACCTCCGCGACTTGATCGGTGTCGATCCGTTGGAGGCCTTCACGACCGCCGACTGGCTCGTGACACCGTCCGAGCGCCTGCTCGAAGTTACCGCGGGCGAGGTATTCGCCGATCCGATCGGCGACTTGACGCGCGTTCGGGAGCTGCTCGCCTGGTACCCGCACGGCGTCTGGCTCTTCGTGATGGCCGGCCTCTGGCGGCGGGTCGCGCAGCTCGAGCACTTCCTCGGCCGAACCGGGTCGCGTGGCGACGAGCTCGGGTCGCGGTTGATCGCAGCGTCGCTCGTCCGCGACCTGATGCGGCTCGCGCTCGTGCAGGAGCGGCGCTATCCGCCGTACTGGAAGTGGCTAGGGGCCGCGTATGCCTCGCTCGGGCGGCCCGAGTCGCCGGCGCTCGCGGCGACTCTCGCCGCGTCCACGTGGCCCGAGCGGGAGGTTGCGATCGTCGAGGCGTACGAGCTCGTCGCGGGAGCGCACAATGCGCTCGGAGTCTCCGAGCAGGTCGATCCGACCGTGCGCGCGTTCCATGATCGGCCGTTCCGCGTGCTGGCTGCGGATCGATTCGTCGACGCGCTGCGAGAGGCGATCTCCGGTCCGGCGCTGCGCGCGACCGACCAGCCAGCGGGCTCGATCGACGCCGTCTCCGACAACACGGACGTCCTCACGAGACCCCACCTCTGGAGGGAGCTCATCGGCCTGTACGATCGGCCCTGATGGAAGTCGATGTCGCTGTCCTCGGAGGCGGGCCGGGCGGCTACACCGCGGCGATCCGCGCGGCGCAGCTCGGTGCGAGCGTCGCCTGCATCGAGCGCGACCCCGAGCTCGGCGGAACCTGTCTGCGCGTCGGCTGCATCCCCACGAAGGCGTGGGTGCAGACCGCGTTTGCGCTCAAGGAGGCGGAGGAGACCTTCGGCAAGCTCGGCGTCAAGATCGCGGGGCCGCAGCTCGACTTCGCGACTGCGAACGAGTGGAAGGCGAGCGTCGTCGAGCAGATGACGGGCGGCGTCGCGAGCCTCCTGAAGGCGAACGGGGTCGAGTGGGTCAAGGGGGCCGGCGCCTTCGAGGACGCGAACACGATCGCGGTCGACGGCGGGGAGGACGTGAGCTTCAAGAGCTCGATCGTCGCGACCGGCTCGTTTCCGCTGCGCCCGCCGATCGAGGGGCTCGACTCGGAGCGTTGCGTCGACTCGACCGGCCTCCTGGCCCAGACCGAAGTGCCTAAGCGCCTGGTCGTCCTCGGCGGGGGTGTCATCGGCTGCGAGTTCGCCTCGATCTTCCGGCGCTTCGGCTCCGAGGTGACGATCATCGAGCTGCTCCCGGGCCTGATCCCACAGGAGGACGCCGACGCTGCGAAGGAGCTCGCCAAGCACTTCGACAAGCGCGGGATCGTCCTTCAGCTCGAGCAGCAGTGCACGAAGGTGGAGGAGACCGGCTCCGGGCTCACCGTCCACTTCGGCGAGAGCGAGACCGTCGAAGCGGACCTGATGCTCGTCTCGGTCGGGCGCGGCCCGAACGTCGAGAACCTCGGCCTCGAGGCGATCGGCGTCGAGCTCGACAAGCGGAAGGGGATCGCCGCCGACGAGCATCGGCGCACGACCGTTCCGCACATCTACGCAGTCGGCGACTGCGCCGGCTACTGGCAGCTCGCGCACACCGCCTTCCGCGAGGGCGAGGTCGCCGCGGAGAACGCGCTCGGTCACGAAGCGGTCGTCGACAACCGCGCCGTCCCGCGCCCGATCTACACCGACCCGGAGATCGCCGGCGTCGGGCTGACCGAGGCCGAGGCGCGCGAGCAGTACGGAGACGATGTCGCGACCGGGGTGTTCCCCTGGGTCGCGAACGCCCGCGCTGTGATGCAGAACGAGACCGTCGGCTGGGTGAAGTCGATTCACGAGACCCGCTACGGCGAGCTGATCGGCCTCGTCATGGTCGGCCCGCACGTCACCGACCTGGTCGAGGCGGGCGTCGTCGCGATCGACGCGGAGGCGACGGTCGAGACGGTTGCGGACGGAATGGCGGCGCATCCGACCCTCTCCGAGGCGATCAAGGAAGCGGGCCTCGTCGCACTCGGTCGGGCGATCCACCTGCCGCCGAAGCGGAAGGCCGCTGCGAAGGCGTAGTCGAACGATCCAACAGGGCCGTATCCGCCCCGCGACCGCCGGCGTTTTCCTTCCGCAATGGCATCGGTGGCTCCGGAGCTTCGGCCCGCGCTTCGAGATCGAGCATTCGAGCTCCTCTACCGCCGGCACGTCGAGGACGTCTATCACTACGCGCTCGCGCTGCTGCGCAACCCGGCCGACGCCGAGGACGTCACGCAGACGACGTTCCTCAACGCCTACCGCGCCTACCAGCGCGGGGAGGAGCCGCTGAAGCCGCAGAACTGGCTGATCAAGATCGCCCACAACGCCGCTCGCACCCGGTATGCCCGGGCGAGCCGGCGCGTCAAGGAAGTTCCGCTCGACGATCACCTCGACGCGCTGGCCGTGTTCGACGAGGAGAAGCCGGACCTCCACGGCGTGCTCGACGCGCTGGGACGGTTGCCCTTCAACCAGCGGGCGGCGCTCGCCATGCGCGAGCTCGAGGGGCGTTCCTACAAGGAGATCGCCGAGACGCTCGAAGTCTCGGTCTCCGCGGTGGAGACGCTGATCTTTCGCGCCCGCCGCTCGCTCCGAATGAAGGCCTCGGCGCTGCGCTCGCTTGCGGTCGTGCCGCTGCCTACGTCCCTCGCTTCCATGTTCGAGAGCGGCACGGGAGTCGTCGCGGGTGGGGGGGTGCTGGCGGGATCGAGCCTGCTGATCAAGGCGGTCGTCGCGGTCGTAGCCGGCGTCGTCGCGACGGGAGTCGGCGGCGACAGGACCGTCTCGGCCAAGGCCGCGAACGCGCCCAGGACGTTCGGCGGGGCGCTCGCGCAGCAGCAGATCGGTTTGCCGGCCGGCGGCGTCTTCTCCGCTCGAGGGCTCGGCGGCCGCAACGCCACGGTGCCCGCCCGCCGCACCGCCGCCGGTGGGCGGTCATCGACGGGCACGGGGAGCCCGGACTCGCGCACGGACGAGACCCGTGTCGGAATCGACGCTGCCGCCTCGTCGGGTGGCGCGATCGGCGCCGCGGCCTCGTCGGCGGCTCCGCCGACATCCGAGCCTGGACCCGAGTTCACGCCGACGCCGGTAGCGAGAACGGCGGCCGGCCGGCCGGCGGGGCACGAGCCGCAGGCAGGTCCCTCGCCGGTCGTCCAGATTGCGCAGGCGGTGGAGGCTGCGAAGAGCGCGGCGCCCGCGGCGCCGGTTTCCTTGCCCCAGGCGCCACCGGTGTCGGCGCCGGCTCTTCCGACCCCGCCGCCGCTCCAGTTGCCGCCCGCGCCGCCGGCGCCGTCTCTGCCCTGAGCTCGCGCCGCCGACGAGACCGCAAGATTCGATCGCCGTCGGTATCTACTGAGACATGACGCCTCTCCTTGCGCAGCGGCCGCGCACGGACCGTTCCTTCGAGCGCCTGTACCGGCGTCACGTCGGCGACGTCTACCGCTACGCCCTGGCGGTGATGCGAAATCCCGCCGACGCGGAGGACGTCGCGCAGACGACCTTCCTCAACGCCTACCGAGCCTTCGAGCGCGGGGAGCGACCACGGCAGCCGCAGAACTGGCTGATCTCGATCGCTCACAACGTCTGCCGGCAGCGCTTCAGGCAGAGCGCACGCCGGCCGGCCGAGGTCGCCTTCGACGACGACGTCGCCGGTCGGATCATCGAGGACGACACCCCGAGCGGGGAGGACATCCGTCGCGCGCTCGGCCACCTGGCGTTCAACCAGCGCGCGGCGCTCGTCATGCGCGAGCTCGAGGGCCGCTCCTACGCCGAGATCGCGGAGATCCTCGAGCTCTCCACGAGCGCCGTCGAGACGCTGATCTTCCGTGCCCGCCGCGCCCTGCGCGAGCAGCTCGACGGGTCGCTCACCTGCGGGGAGGCCGAGCTCGCGATCTCGCGGCAGCTCGACGGTCGCTTGCCCCGAAAGGAGAAGGGAGCGCTTCGCGCCCACCTGCGCGAGTGCAGGGAGTGCGCCACCTTCGCGCGGCGGCAGCGCGCGCAGCGGACAGCGCTCGAGGCTCTCGCCGCTGCCCCGCTCCCGACCACCCTCTCGTCCTTTTTCGGCGGTGGCGGGGCGGCCGTCGGGACGGGCGTGGCGGTCAAGGCCGCGGCCGCGCTGACCGCGGGGCTCGTGATCGGCGGCGCCGGGTACGAGGGCGTCCAGCGCGGGCTGCCGGATCATCGTGCCCGGCCGCCTGCACGTCCGGCGCGGATCGCGACCGTCCAAGCGCCCACCGAGCCCGCATCCTCGAGCCCGCAGCACGTTGCGGCCGCGCGCCGGCGCGCAACGGCCCAGCAGCGCGCCCGCGCCGTAGCGAGGCACGAGCACAAGCGGCGCGACGCGATGCGCGGCCACCGCGGCCCGCATCCTGCGCAGAAGGCCAAGCCCGGGCGCGCGCGCGTCCCGAGCGTCCGCGCGCCGAAGCCGCACGCGCCGAGCGCGCACGGGAAGACGAAGTCACCGCGCAAGAAACGCGGCTCGGCGGCGTCTTATCCATAGGACGTGCCCTCGTCCCAAACCCCCGGAGTCACGCCGCCCGCGGACTCCGGGGGCCTCTCTTCTCCCCGGCTAGCGCCGCCACCGCAGGGCGGTGTTTCCGTTTTGCGGTAGCCTCGCGGCCCGAGGAAAGGAGACGGCATGGGGATCGTGAACAGGCGGAACGCCGTGCTCGGCTGGACGGTTTGGAACTTCGCCAAGCGCATGGGGAAGAAGAAGGCGAAGGACGCGGTGCCGGGCACGGGGGAGCACGTGGGGCTGAACAAGTCGGCGATCGTGTCGATCGTCGCGGCGGTCGGAGGCGCGCTGCTCTTCTGGCGCAAGCAGTCGGACGGGGACAACCCGGGCTCCTGAGCGTGCCCGCCGGCGCCGAGCGATTTCTCCGGCCCGAGCTGGCGGGCCTCGTCCCGTACGAGCCGGGCAAGCCGGTCGAGGAGGCGCAACGGGAGCTCGGGCTGGAGCGAGTCGTCAAGCTCGCGTCGAACGAGGGGTCGTTCGGGCCCTTCCCGGAGGCGCTCGACGCGCTCGCACGCGGCGCGCCCGGGCTGAATCGCTATCCCGACGGCGGCGCGTACAGGCTGCGGGCGGCGCTGGCGGATCGGCACGGCGTCGCCTTCGAGGAGGTGGCGGTCGGGGCGGGTGCGGACGGTGTCGTCGACGCACTGTCCCAGGCGACGCTCGGGCCGGGAGACGAGGTCGTCTGCGGCTGGCCGTCGTTCCCGAGCTACGCGATCTACGCGCTGAAGCTCGGCGCCGCGCCGGTGCGCGTGCCGCTGCGAGGCGGGCGCTACGACCTCGACGCGCTGCTCGAGGCGATCACGCCGCGCACGCGGCTCGTCTACGTCTGCCATCCGAACAACCCGACCGGCACGATCAACTCCCGGGCCGAGCTGGAGGCGTTCCTGGATCAGGTCCCGCCCCACGTGCTCACGGTGATCGACCAGGCGTACTTCGAGTACGTCGACGAGCCGGACTACCCGGACGCGATCTCGGAGCTCTTCCGCGCCGGACGGAACGTCGTCGTGCTGCGCACCTTCTCCAAGATCTTCGGGCTCGCCGGGCTGCGCGTCGGGTACGGGGTCGGGCCGGCGGCGATCGTGACCGGAATCGGCAAGACGCGACGGGCCTTCGATCTGACGACGCAGGCGCAGGAGGCGGCGCTCGCGAGCCTCGACGGCGCGGCCGAGCTCGAGCGGCGGCGGCGCGCGAACGTCGAGGGCCGCGCAGAGCTCGCAGGGATCCTCCTCCGGCACGGGTTCGAGCTCGCGGGCCCGGCGGCGGCGAACTTCCTCTACGCCGAGACGCGGGGGGACGCCGAGGCGCTGTTCGAGGAGCTTCTGCGCCAGGGCGTGATCGTGCGCCCGCTCGCCGGCTTCGGAGCGCCGGGCGCGATCCGCGTGACGGTTGGAACACCGGACGAGCACGCCTTCCTCGCCGATGCACTCGTCCGGGTGAGGGCGACCGTGCCCTCTTCCTGACAGACTTCGAAGCGTGAGGATCCCGCGCCGCCAGCTCGGCCTCGTGCGGCGAGTCCGCAGCTTCCGCCTGCTGTTTCTCGCCACCCTCGGCTCGAGCTTCGGGACGCTGTTCGCGTTGCTCGCGCTGGCCGTGGACGTGAAGGATCGGACGAACTCCGGCGCCTGGGTCAGCGCCCTGATGGTCGCGCAGTTCCTCCCCTCGGTCGCGACGGGACTGCTGATCGGCCCGCTGATCGACCGCCTGCCCCGGCGGACGCTGATGGTCGGCTCCGATCTCGTCCGCGCCGCTGTCTTCTGCGCGCTGCCGTTCGTCGGTTCGGCCTGGGCGATCGTCGCGCTCGCGACCGTGGCGGGCTTCGCCACCGGCTTCTTCCGGCCCGCCGTCTACGCGGGGCTGCCGAACCTCGTCGAGGAAGCCGACCTTGCGGCCGCGAACGGGCTCCTCCAGACGGTGGAGAACCTGAGCTGGACGCTCGCGCCGCCGATCGCCGGGCTGGTGGTCGCGGCCGCCGGTCCGCACGCCGCGTACTGGGTCAACGCGGTCTCGTTCCTCCTCTCGGCCGCACTGATCGCCGGGATCCCGCGCCGGATGTTCCAGGTCGCTGCGGGGATCAGCAAGGGACACTGGCGCGACCTCGCCGAGGGTCTGCAGCTCGTCCGGCGCTCGCGGCCGCTGCTCACGGTGCTCGTCGCCTGGACCGTGGGCACGACGGCGGTCGCGGCGGTGGACGTCGGCGAGCCCTTCCTGGCCAAGGACACGTTCAGCGCGGGAGACTTCGGCTATGGCCTGCTGTTCGGCAGCATCGGCCTGGGCCTCGCGATCGGAAGCTTCGGCGCGGGTCTCTCGGTCGACCGGCGCCCGATCGCATCGGTCTACGGAGGGGCGATCGCCGTCGCGGCTCTGGGCTACGGGCTCGCCGCCGTCTCCCCGAGCGTGTGGGTCGCCGCCGCGTTCTGCGTCGTCGCCGGCGTCGGCAACGGCGGCGCGAACGTCTGCAACGCGTTGCTTGTCCAGCGCGGCGCCCCCGACCGGCTGCGCGGGCGCGCCTTCACCGTGATCATGAGCGTGAACTACGTCTTCTTCGGCGCCGGCCTCGTGGGCGCCGGGCTGATGCGCGACGCGATCGGCGCCCGCTGGGTCTGGGGCACGGCGGGGATCCTGCTCGCCATCGCGGCGCTGACGGCCTACGGCCTCGTGCGCGGTGCTCGGCTCGAGCCCGCCTCCACAGAGCCCGAGCCCGCGGTCTGACGTTGGCGGGCCGGAAGGAGTGGACGCGCGAGTCGCTCGCGGCGGGCGTCCGCGCCGGCGACAGGCGGGCGCTCGCCCGGGCGATCAGCCTCGTCGAGAACTCCGACGCGCTCGCGTACGACCTCGTCCGCGACCTCTATCCGGAGACCGGCCGCGCCTACGCGATCGGCGTCACCGGGCCGCCGGGAGTCGGCAAGTCGACCCTGATCAGCGCGCTCGTCCGCCACGCGCGCGAGCAGGAGCGGACCGTCGGAGTGATCTCGGTCGACCCGTCCAGCCCCTTCTCGCACGGCGCGCTGCTCGGCGACCGGATCCGGCTCGCCGATCATTTCCTCGACCCCGGCGTGTTCATCCGCTCGATGGGGACGCGCGGCCACCTCGGCGGGCTCGCGGAGGCGGCGCTCCAGGCCCTGCTCGTGCTGGACGCATCCGGAAAGGAGCTCGTCTTCATCGAGACGGTCGGAGCGGGGCAGAGCGAGGTGGAGGTGATCGGGATCGCCGACACGGTCGTGCTCGTGCTGATGCCCGGCTCCGGCGACTCCGTGCAGGCGCTCAAGGCGGGCATCATGGAGATTCCGGACGTGATCGCGATCAACAAGCAGGATCATCCAGCCGCAAAGACGATGCTGAACGAGGTGCGCTCGATCCTCTCCCTCGACCGCGAGCGGTCCTGGCGGCCGCCGATCGTCCTGACCGAGGCGACGCGGGGGGACGGCGTTCCCGAGCTGTGGACGAAGATCGAGGCCCATCGCGAGCACCTCGAGTCGGACGGGCTGCTGGAGGAGCGACGCCGCACGAACCTGGCAGGGGAGGTCTTCGCCGTCGCAGCCGCGCGAGCGAAGGCGCACCTGGAGCAGGCCGTCGCCGACGATCCAGAGCTGCGCCGGCTGCTGGACGAGGTGCAGCGTCGCGAGCTCGATCCTCTGTCGGCGGTGCGCGAGATCATGGAGAAGGTGTTCAAACTTGGCCACTCGAACGGCGCCGACACTCGCTGACATCCAGGCGGCGCGGGAGCGGATCGCCGCTCACGCGCGCGTCACTCCGGTGTTCGGCTCCGAGACGTTCTCGCGCATGACCGGTCGCGAGCTGCTGCTGAAGGCCGAGAACCTCCAGCGGACGGGCGCGTTCAAGATTCGCGGCGCCGTCAACCGCGTCGCGACGCTGACCGAGGCCCAGCGCGCGGCCGGCGTCGTGACCGCGAGCGCCGGCAACCACGGCCAGGCGGTCGCGTGGGCCGCACGCGAGTTCGAGATTCCGGCCACGGTCTTCATGCCGCAGGACTCGCCGATGGCGAAGGTCGACGCGACGCGGAACTACGGCGCGCAGGTCGAGCTGACGGGGGAGGGCTACGACGAGGCGCTCGCCGCGTCGCTCGAGCTGTCGGAGCAGGCGGGCGCCACGTACATCCACGCGTTCGAGGACGAGTGCGTGATCGCCGGTCAGGGCACGATCGGGCTCGAGCTCCTCGAGCAGCTCCCGGAGGTCGAGACGGTGGTGCTCCCGATCGGCGGGGGCGGTCTCGCGGCGGGGATCGCGACCGCGGTCAAGGAGCTCCGGCCCGAGGTGCGGGTGATCGGCGTCCAGGCGGCGAACTGCCTTCCGCGCGAGGACGGCTCCGCCGGCGGGTTCACGATCGCGGAGGGGATCGCGGTCAAGAAGCCGGGCGAGCTGACGTTCTCGATCCTCGACCGGCTCCTCGACGGGCTCGTCGCGGTGACCGACGAGGAGATCGCCGAGGCCATGCTCCTCTGCGTCGAGCGGGTGAAGCAGGTCGTCGAGGGCGCGGGCGCGGCGGCCCTCGCGGCGCTGCTCTCCGGCCGGATCGAAGGCACGGGTCAGACCGTGGTCCTGCTCTCCGGCGGCAACATCGACCCGACGCTGCTGATCACGGTGATGCGCCGCGGCCTGACGGTCGCGGGCCGCTACCTCGTCCTGCGAACCCGGCTGCGCGACAAGCCCGGCGAGCTCGCGCAGCTCCTCCAGCTACTCGGCGCCGAGCTCGTCAACGTGCTCTCCGTCGAGCATCACCGCGAGGGGATGGAGGTCGGGATCGGCGAGACCGAGGTCGAGCTGACGCTGCTCACGCGCGACCCGGCGCACTGCGACCATCTGGTCGGGACGATGGAGCGCTGGGGCTACGCCGTCGAGCGCGTGCGTTAGCGGCCGCAGCGGCGGAACTCGACCGTCTGGCCCTGCCAGTCCGGGATGCCGCCGTGGAGGACCGGGCGGGCCTCGACGCCCGCCGCAGCGAGCACGCTCGCCGCGATGCCGGCGCGGGCGCCGCTCTCGCAGATCGTCACGACCGGCTTGCCTGCGTCGACACCGTCGCAACCGCAGGCGCGCAGTAGCCGGTAGGGGATGTGCAGGCTGCCGGGGATGTAGCCGGTGTCGCGCTCGGCGAGCTCCCTGACGTCGAGCACCTGCACCTTGCCGTCTTCCATCAGCCGCTCCAGCTCGCCGATCTCGACCGGATCGAGGCTCTCGGTCGTCGCAGCCTCGGTGACGAAGCCGCCGAGCTCGAGGAACCCGACGGCGCGAAGGCCTCGGGCCGCCTGCTCGGCCTCGTCGAGGGACGAGGCATGCAGCACGATCAGCTCCGCCGGGTCGAGCAGGAAGGCGGTCCGCGTCGCAAACGACGAGCCGGAGACCGGGACGTTGATCGCGCCCGCGAGGTGCGCCTCCGCGTAGGTGTCCGCCGATCGGACGTCGAGCACCACCGCGTTGCCCGGGCTTGCCAGCCGCTCGACCGCCGCCGGCGCTCCGAAGAACGGTTCCCGGTTCAGCGCGACGACGCGGGCGGCCGTCGGAGGGCGCGGCATGCTCAGCGAGGCGGTGGCGTTCACGAAGTCGAGCACGTCCGTGTGGGCGAGGGCGCCGTTCGTCGTCCGCTCTGCACCGATCGTCGAGGAGCGGGCCTGGCTCATGACGGCTCCGCAGAGCGAGCCGGCGACGTGGCCGGGATAGACCTCGACGCTGTCGGGGAGCTCCGTCAGCCGTCTCAGCGAATGGAAGAGCCCCTCGGCGCCCTCGCGCGCCTCGACCGCGAGATCCGGGCGCGCCGCGTCGCCCACGAAGAGCGAGTCGCCGGTCAGGAGGACGCGCTCGTCGGCGAGGAGCGCGCAGTGCTCCGGGCGGTGGCCGGGCGTGTGGATGACGCGGATGCGGACGGCCCCCGCCTCCACGACCTGCCCGTCCTCCAGCGGATCGAACGGGAACTCCGGCTCGGCCCCGGGATGGATCGCCACCGCCGCGCCGTGTTCCAGGGCCAGGCGGCCATGGCCCGAGACGTGATCGGCGTGCGTGTGCGTCTCGAGCACGCGGCCGATGCGCACGCCCTCGGAAGCCGCCGCCTCGAGGTACTGCTCGATCGCGTACGCCGGATCGACGACGAGGGCCTCGCCGCTCCCGGCGTCGCCGACGAGATACGACGCGCAGCCGAGATCGTCGTCGACGAACTGCCGGAAGAGCATCGCGCTGACCGTAGCACCGCCGTCCGCTGCCTTTTCCATAGCGGGTCGGAGCGGGCTCTCGATCAGTCGCGCTTCAGCCAACCGCCGAGTGCGAGGAACCCTGCGCCGAGCGCCAGCGCGGCCGCGGCGATCGCGACGAAGAGCGCGGCCTTGCCCAGCTCGTGCGCCGAGGCGTCCCGCGCCGCCGTGCTGCGCGCCGCTGCGACGGTCACCCGTGGCGTGTAGCGGAGCACCCGTCCTGAGCCGAACGACTCCGAAGCTCGAAAGGTCAGCGCCCGAGGCTGCTGCGGCGCCGTGACCGAGACCGCGAAGGTCGTGAACGATCCCGGGCGGATTCGGCCGCTCCAGACGTAGCCCGGCGGATTCGAGTCGCGAGTCGCGAGCCGCCAGCCGGGCTTGTCCTCGGTCTGCTCGATCCGGAAGCCCGCCGGAGGGTCGATCGTCACGGACCTGATCGTCGCCGAGGTCTCCTCGTTCGGAACGACGAAGCTGAGGACGACATCCGATCCGGGCGCCACGCGCGAAGGAGTGACCGTGATGTGCGCCAGCGCGGACGGAGCAAGGGTCAGTGCCGCGACAATCGCCAGAGTGAAGGCGCGGCGCATCGTCGGATTCTCCCTGCTGGTCGCGCTGGCCGCGCCGGCCAGCCCGATCCGGCGGCCCCTTAAGGAAGCCCGAGATGCCGCGCGATCACCAGCCGCTGCACCTCGTTCGTGCCCTCGCCGATCTCCAGGATCTTCTGGTCGCGGTAGAGTCGTGAGATCGCGTACTCGTCCATGTAGCCGTAGCCGCCGTGGATCTGCAGCGCCCAGTTCGCGGCGCGGTTCGAGAGCTCGCCCGTGTAGAGCTTCGCCATCGCCGCCTCCTTGCCGAACGGACGCCCCTGGTCCTTGAGCCACGCGGCCTTGTAGACCATGTTCCGGCCGGCCTCGAGCTCGGTGGCCATGTCCGCGAGCTTGAACTGGACGGCCTGGAACCTCGAGATCGCCTTGCCGAACTGCTTGCGCTCCTGCGCGTATGCGTACGCGAGGTCGTAGGCGCCCTGTGCGAGCCCGACGCCCATCGCGGCGACCGAGATGCGTCCGCCGTCGAGGATCTGGAGGAACTGGTGGAAGCCCTGGCCGCGCGGACCGAGCAGGTTCGCCTCCGGAACGGCGCAGTCCTCGAACGAGAGCTCGCGCGTGTCGGAGGCGTGCCAGCCCATCTTCTTCATCGGCTTCGAGATCGTGTAGCCGGGCGTGCCGTTCGGGACGACGATGTTCGAGACCTCGTCGTCGCCGGTGCGAGCCGTGATCGTCACGCAGGCGGTGATGTCGGTGCCGGCGTTCGTGATGAAGATCTTCGAGCCGTTGACGACCCACCGCCCGTCGCGGAGCTCGGCGCGCGTGCGCGTCGCGCCGGCGTCCGAGCCCGCGTCCGCCTCGGTCAGCCCGAAGGCGGCCAGCTTCTCGCCGGAGGCGAGCCGCGGCAGCCACTCCCGCTTCTGCGCCTCGTTCCCGAAGTAGTAGATCGGAAGCGAGCCGAGCGAGTGGTGGGCGGCGACCGTGATCGCCACGGAGGAGTCGACGCGGGTCAGCTCCTCGACGGCGATCGCGTACGAGACGGTGTCGGTCCCCGCGCCGCCGTACTCCTCCGGGATGGTCATGCCCATCAGGCCGAGCTCGGCCAGCTCGGCGACGAGGTCGTAGGGGAAGCGGGCCTCCCGGTCGAGATCCTCCGCCACCGGCGCGACGCGCTCGAGCGCGAAGGCGCGCACGGTCGAGCGGACGAGCTCGTGCTCCTGCCCGAGGTCGAAGTTCAAGTCAGGCGCGCTGCGAGCTCGACGATCAGGCGGACGCCGTAGCCCGTGCCGCCGCGCTGGGTGAGGTAGTCGCCGCGCGAGCGCTCCAGGAAGCCGGGTCCGGCCATGTCCACGTGGGCCCACGGCCCTTCGCCGGCGAACTCCTGCAGGAACTCGGCCGCGAGCACCGGGGAGCCCTGGCGGAGCTCGGAGGAGTTCTTCATGTCGGCGAAGGCGGAGTCGACGTAGCGGCGGTAGCGCGGGTGCAGCGGGAACGGCCACGCATGGTCGCCGCTCGTCTTCGCCGCGGCCAGGATCTCTTCCCGCCACGCTTCGTCGTTCGCGAACATGCCCGCGTAGAGGTCGCCGAGCGCGAGCTCCATCGCGCCGGTCAGGGTCGCAAGGTCGAGCAGGTGCGTCGCGCCCTCGCGCCGCGCGTACCAGAGCGCGTCGGCGAGCACGAGCCGTCCCTCCGCGTCGGTGTTCGTGATCTCGATCGTCTTGCCGTTCGCGGCCGTGAGGATGTCGCCCGGCCGGAAGGAGTCGCCGCTGACGAGGTTCTCCGCCGCGGCGACGACGGCGACGGCGCGGACCGGAAGGCCGAGCTCGGCGACCGCGGCGATCCCGGCGATCACCGCGGCGCCGCCCGCCATGTCGCCCTTCATGTCGTACATCTTCAGCGCCGGCTTCAGCGAGATCCCGCCCGCGTCGAACGTGATCGCCTTGCCGACGAGGCCGAGCGTCAGGTCGCCGCGCGCCGGCTCCGGAGGGTCGTAGCGGAGGACGATCAGGCGCGGGCCGTTCGCGCTGCCGCGTCCGACCGCCGAGAGCGCGCCCATGCCGAGCTCGTCGAGCTGCGCGGGCTCGAGCGTCTCGACCTTCAGGTTCGCGCCGCCGATCTCGGTCGCGCGCGCGGCGAGCGTCTCCGGCGTCAGCTCGTTCGGCGGCGAGTTCGCGAGGTCGCGCGCCCAGTTGACCCACCATCCGACCTGACCCGCCCGCTCCGCCGCGGCGGGGAGCCCGTCCGAGTCGACCGCGCAGAGCACGAGCCGCTCGATGCCGCGGCCCGGCTGCTCCGATTTCCAGCGTCCCGGCTCGTAGGCGCCGAGGAGCGTGCCCTCGACGATCGCGCGCGCCTGCTCGTCGAGCGGCAGCGGGAGCGAGTCGTCCAGCAGCCAGGCGAGCGTCCCGCCGACGTCCGTCGCCTTCCGCGCGACTGCGGAGGCCGCGGTGCGCAGGGCGTCCGCGTCGAGCTCTCCGGCCGGTCCGATCCCCGCAGCGGCGACCCGACCGCCGTCGAGGTGCAGGAGCACCGTGCTGCCGACCTTCCCCTCGAGGTCGCCGGAGTCGGCCACGCGGCGGAGGCCCTCGTCGAGTTCCTGCGTGCCGGTCGAGAACCGGAAGGAATCGCCCTCCGCGACCGGAACTGCGAGGAGATCCGATTCGATCTCCCCGGGCGCCATGACCTCGATCGCCACCTTTTCCATCGCCGCGCGATGCTATCCGACCCAGGTTTTACGGTGTCTTTACAGATGGACCCAACCGGGGTCACGTTTCCGCGTCGGATGCCGATGATGATGGGGAAGATGAACGCCACGGCTCTGCGGCCCGCTGTTCCCTCGCGTTTCCGGCGCAGACACGCCCGTCTGTCCGTCGAGACGCTGCTCGACCAGATCGCCGAGCTGACCACCGAGCGGCAGCGGCTGCGCGAGCACACGGCGAGCGGCGTCAGGCTCGAGCGGAACCGCGTCAAGCTGGCACGCGCGCAGTGGGAGCTTTCCCACGCACTGATCGAGCGCTATCTCCCGTGCGACTCCGCGCGGACCGCCGCGTAGAGCGCACGCTCCGCACGCCGACGCCCGAAACTCGCAACGAGGCGGCGCTGCTGCACGCGGAGGCGAGCGGCCGGCGCGTAGCGGCTCGCTAGCCTGCGTCCTGTGCGTGCGGGGATCGACAGGCGGGCGATGGCGCTGCTCTCGACCGGCCATCTCGCGACCGACTTCGCCAACGGCGCGCTGCCCGCGCTGCTGCCGTTCCTCAAGGACCGCTTCTCGCTCTCGTACACGCTCGTCGGCGCGCTGATTCTCGCCTCCCAGGCCTCGTCGTCGCTGATCCAGCCGTTGTTCGGGCTCTGGTCGGACCGGCGAGGCGCGATGTGGCTGCTGCCGAGCGGCGTCGCGCTGGCGGGGATCGGGATCGCGCTCGCGGCTGACGCGCCGAGCTACTGGCTCGTCGTCCTCTGCGTCCTCCTCTCGGGGATCGGCGTGGCCGCGTTCCATCCGGAGGCGTCGAAGTTCGCCGGCTACGCCAGCGGGCGGAAGCGGGCGAGCGGGATGGCCTGGTTCTCGGTTGGCGGGAACATGGGCTACGCGCTGGGGCCGATCGTGGCGACCGCGGTGATCGCCGGGCTCGACCTGCGTGGCGGGCTCCTACTGGCGATCCCGTGCCTCGCGATCGCGGGCGTCCTGCTCTGGCGGACTCCGTACCTGCGGAGATTCGTCCCCGAGCCCTCGGCCGCGGCGGCGCGCGCCGGCGACGACCGGCCCGGGGCAATGGCGCTCCTGCTCGGCGTGATCGCCTTCCGCAGCGTCGCCTGGTTCGGCCTCATCGCCTTCGTCCCGCTGTGGGAGGTCTCGCTCGGCCATTCGAAGTCGCACGGGAACCATTTGCTCGCGCTGATGCTGCTTGCCGGCGGGATCGGGACGCTTGCGCTCGGGCCGCTCGCCGACCGCTTCGGCCGCCGCCCCGTGCTGGTGACGAGCGTCGTCGCGACCGGCCCGCTGATCCTCCTCTTCATCCTCGTCGGCGGGATCCCGGGCGCGATCGCGCTCGCGCTGGTGGGCGCGTGCGTCGTCGGCACCTTCGGCGTCACGATGGTGATGAGCCAGGAGTATCTGCCGCGGCACATCGGGATGGCGTCCGGCCTCTCGATCGGCCTCTCGGTCGGCCTCGGCGGGGTCGCGGCGGTCGGCCTGGGCAGCCTCGCGGACGCCACGAGCCTGCGCACGGCGCTCTTCGTCTCGGCCGCGGCGCCGATCCTGGGGATCGTCCTGGCGGCGATGCTGCCGTCCTCGCAGGAGCGCCGCCGCCTCGAGCCCGAGCTCGTCGTCCCGTGAGATAGTCTCCGCCGCCATGGAAAGCGTGCGTGACTTCTTCGACGGCCTGGAGGCTCGGGTCGATCCGGCCAAGACCGCCGGGATGACGAGCTCGTACCTGTTCGAGATCGAGGGCGCCGGTACGTGGTCGGTGGACGTGAACGACGGCAAGGTGAAGGTCACGGAGGGCGGCGAGGGCGCCGACGCCGTGATCACGACGTCCGAGGAGACGTTCCAGAAGATCGCGAGCGGCGAGCAGAACCCGACGAGCGCCTACATGACCGGCAAGCTCAAGGTCAAGGGCGACATGGGCGCTGCGATGAAGCTGCAGAAGTTGTTCTAGACGAGGTCTTGCGACCTCGTCGAGGACTTGGGGCGGGGCGTTTGCATAGACGGGGTCAGACCCCGGACGTGTCCCGAGCAGCGGATCGCCGACGGCAGGCGGGATCGCAGGACGCGGCTCCGTGCATAGCGCCCATGCAAGGACATGTCTACTCCTCGAGCTCGACGAGCACCGTTCCGGCGGCGACCTGGTCTCCTTCGGCGACGTGGATCGACTTCACGGTCGCGTCGTAGGGCGAGCTCAGCGGCGTCTCCATCTTCATCGCCTCCAGCAGGACGAGCGGCTGGCGCGCCTTGACCGGATCTCCGGCGGCGACGAGCAGGCGGATCACCGTTCCGGGCATCGGCGCCGTGACCGCGCCCGGCTTGCCCGCCGGTCCCTGCTGCTCCACAGCGGCGGTGTCGACGTCCGGCGGCGGCGCGGGCCGAGGGGAGGGAAGGTTGAGCCGGAAGCCGCCGCGCCACGATCGGGCCGGCAGACGCAGCGGCGGCCGTGAGAGCGGAGGATGCTCGACGAGGAACGCCGTCGTCGTGTCGCCGGCGCGCAGCGCGGGATGCGCGACGAGCCAGCGCAGGAACGGGAGGTTCGTCGTCACGCCCTCGACCTCCGTCTCGGCGAGCGCGGCGCTCAGCCGGTCGAGCGACTCGTCGCGGTTCCCGCCGTGGGCAATCAGCTTTGCGATCAGCGGGTCGTAGGCGAGCCCGACCTCGTCGCCTTCCTCCACGCCCGCATCCACGCGGATCCCGGTGGGCAGGCGGAGGCGCTCGAGGCGGCCGGCCTGCGGGAAGAACGTGCGCGGATCCTCAGCGTAGAGGCGTACCTCGACCGCGTGTCCCTGCGGCTCGGGGCGGAGGTCGAGTGGCTCTCCGGAGGCGATCGCGAGCTGGGCCTGGACGAGGTCGACGCCGGTCACGAGCTCGGTGACCGGGTGCTCGACCTGGATCCGTCCGTTCAGCTCGAGGAACCAGAAGTCGGCCCCGTCGAGCATGAACTCCGCCGTGCCGGCGCTCTCGTAGCCGATCGCGCCTCCGAATGCGACCGCGGCCTCGCTCATGCGCGCGCGCAGGTCGGGGCCGAGAGCCGGAGACGGCGCCTCCTCCAGCACCTTCTGATGCCGCCGCTGAACCGAGCACTCCCGCTCGCCGAGGGCGACGACCGTTCCGGCGGAGTCGCCGAGGAGCTGGATCTCCACGTGGCGCGGTCGCTCGACGAAGCGCTCGCAGAAGACCGTGTCGTCGCCGAAGGCCGCCTTCCCCTCGCGCCGCGCTGCGGCGAGCGCCTCGTCCAGCCCGGCCGGCTCGCGGACGACGCGCATCCCGCGACCGCCGCCGCCCGCGGCCGCCTTGACGACGAGCGGGAAGCCGACAGCTCCCGGCTCGCCGGCCTCGACCACGGGAACGCCGGCCTCGCCCGCGATCCGCTTCGCCTCGAGCTTGTCGCCGCCCGCGCGCAGCGACTCGGGCGACGGGCCCACGAAGACGAGCTCGGCGGCGCGGACCGCCTCGGCGAAGTCTGCGTCCTCGGCGAGGAAGCCGTAGCCCGGATGGATCGCGTCGGCGCCGGTCTTCCTGGCGGCCCGGATGTGCTCCTCGGAGAAGAGGTAGCTCGCGATCTCCACGGTCTCGTCGGCGCAGCGCGCGTGCAGCGAGCCGGCGTCGTCGGGCGCGACCACGGCGACGGTCGCGATCCCGAGTCCGCGGCAGGCGCGGAAGACACGCAACGCGATCTCGCCGCGGTTGGCGACAAGCAGCTTGTCTATAGCCTCTTCCCCGGATTCAGGAGGTTCTGGGGGTCGAACGCCTGCTTGACCGCGGCGTGCAGCTCGAGCGCGCGCGGGCCCCACTGGCGCGCGAGCTGGCCGCGCTTGACGAGGCCGACGCCGTGCTCGCCGGAGATCGAGCCGCCCAGGCGCACCGCGAGCTCGAACAGAGCCTCCGACGCCTGGGCGGCACGCTCCCGGCCGCCCGCGTCGTCGCCGCCCAGGAGGAAGGTCGAATGGAGGTTCCCGTCGCCGGCGTGGCCCCAGGAGCAGGCCGGCAGGTCGAGCCGTCGGCCGATCGCGAGCGTCTCCTCCACGGCCTCCGCGAGCCGGTCGAGCGGGACGACGATGTCCTCGCTCGCCTTGCCGCCTCGCTGCGCGCCGACCGCGCCCGACACGCCGTCTCGCCAGCGCCAGAGCGCTGCGATCTCCGCCGAGTCTTCGGGTGCGTAGAGCACCTCCGCGTCCTCTCCCAGCACGTCGAGCAGATCGAGCCGGATCCGCGCCGCCTCGTCGCGCGAGCCGTCGGCCTCGGCGACGACGGCAAAGGCGCCGGGCGGGACGTGCGAGGGGAAGACGGCCGCGGCGTAGCGCATCGTCTCGCCGTCGAGGAACTCGAGCGCCGCGACCGGCAGGCCGTTGCCGAGTACGCGCTCGATCGCCGCGCACCCTGCGGCCGTGCCGTCGAAGAATGCGACGACCGGCCACGCCGCCTCGGGCGCCGGGACGAGCCTGAGCCAGGCGGCGGTCACGATCCCGAGCGTTCCCTCCGAGCCGATCAGCAGGCTCTTGAGGTCGTAGCCGGCCACGCCCTTGCGGATCGGGCCCGCGACCGAGATCGGCTCGCCGGGAGGCACGACCGCCTCGAGGCCGGTCACCCACGCGCCGGTGACGCCGTACTTGAAGGCGTGCGGGCCGCCCGCGTTCGTGGCGATGTTTCCGCCGATCTGTGACTGCTCGGCGGCGCCTGGATCCGGTGGGAAGAGCAGCCCTCCCTCGCGCGCGACCCGGCGGAGCTCGCCGGTGCGCACGCCGGCCTCGACCTGGATCCGCCAGAGCAGCGGGTCGAAGCTGCGCACCCGGTCGAGGCGCTCCAGCGAGAGGACGATTCCCCCGTCCGGAACGGCGCCGCCCGCATAGCCGGTTCCGCCGCCGCGCGGGACGACCGGGACCCCGTGCTCGTAGCACCAGGCGACGACCGCGGCGACCTCCTCCGCGGTCCGCGGGAGGACGACGGCGTCGGCTCGGCCGCGGAGCCCGCGCGTCTCCGTCTCGTCGGAGAGGTAGGGCGCGACGGCGGGCGCGACGGAGTCCTCGCCGAGCAGCGCTCGGAGGTCTCGCGCGACCGAGGCGACCGCGCTCACGCGGTGAGCGCTCGCCGGAGCGCGGCGCGGCCGTTGCGAAGCACAGGCCGCCCGTGCGAGACGAGCACCATCCGCACCGGGAGCTCCACCAGCAGCTTCAGCTCGCGGCGGAGCTGCGCCGGCGTGATCCTGCCGCCGAGGGAGCCGAGCCAGGAATCGGATGCGATCGTCGTCAGGACGTGGACGCGCCTGCCGCGTGCGAGCCGGTCGAGCTCCTTCCAACCGCCGCCTGGAACAAGCTCCCAGTCAGGATGCGCCGCTTCCCAGCCCCACAGATTCGGCGCGAGCTCTTGCAGCTGCATGCGAAGCAGGGTAGATCACTGGCAATGGAGCCTGTCCGCTGGGGAATCCTCTCGACCGCGCGCATCAACCGCTCGGTGCTCGCGGGCGCGAGCGAGTCCGCCTGTGTAGACGTCGTCGCCGTCGCGAGCCGCGACCGGGAGCGTGCCGAGACGTACGCGCGCGAGCACGGCGTCGGGCGTGCGCACGGCGGCTACGAGGCGCTGCTCGAGGATCCCGACGTCGAGGCGGTCTACATCTCGCTGCCGAACTCCCTGCACGTCGAATGGACGATCCGGGCGCTCGAGGCAGGTAAGCACGTGCTCTGCGAGAAGCCGTTCGATCGGCGCGCGTCCGAGGTGGAGCGCGCGTTCGACGCGGCCGACCGCTGCGGCCGTCTGCTGATGGAGGCGTTCATGTACCGGCACCATCCTCAGACCCGGAAGCTGGAAGAGATCGTCCGGAGCGGCGCGATCGGAGAGCTTCGGCTCGTCCGCTCCATGTTCTCCTTCTCGCTCCTCGACCCGGCGGACGTGCGCCTGCGGCCCGAGCTGGACGGCGGATCGCTGATGGATCTCGGCTGCTACTGCGTCAACGGTGTACGGCTGCTGGCCGGAGAGCCGGAGCTCGTGTTCGGGCGCGAGGTCGTCGGACCGACAGGGGTGGACGTTCGTCTCGCGGGCACGCTCGCCTTCCCCGGCGAGGTCGTCGCGCAGCTCGCATGCGGGCTCGACCTGCCGTTCTCCGCAGGGCTCGAGGCGGTCGGCTCGGAGGGCTCGGCGTTCGTCGCGGACCCGTGGCTCTGCCGCGACCCGGCCGTCGAGCTCCGGCGCGGGGAGGAGGTTGAGTGGATCGAGATCGAGGACGTCGACCGCTACCGGCTCGAGCTCGAGAACCTGAGCGAGGCGATCCGCGGCGAGGCGGAGCCGCTGCTCGGCCGCCCGGACGCTGTCGGCCAGGCGCGGACGATCGAGGCGCTCTACCGCTCGGCGACGACCGGGGAGGCCGTCTCGCTGGAGCCGGACACCGCCACGAGCGTGACGAGGCACGCAGCGGCGAGGCCGAGGTAGGGGACGGCGTCGGAGCTCGCTCGCGCGATCGACCCTCCCGCCGCCGACCCGAGCGTGGCTCCGGGCGCCCAGGCCAGGTTGATCAGCGCGAATCCGTACGGGTGGCCGAGGCCGAGCTCCTCCGCGCGGTCGGAGACGAGCGACATCGCCGGCGCCCAGAACGCCCCGAACGCGCCGGCCGCGAGCACGACGGCGCCGGCCAGGAGCCAGCGCTCGTGCAGCCAGGGCAGCGCGATACCCGCGACCGCGGCGGCGACCAGCGCACCCCGGAGTGGAATCAGCCGCCCGCGCCGGTCGGACACCCGACCGAGCACAGGGTTGACGACGCTCTCGAACGACGCGGCGACGAGGAAGGTGGCGCCGATCCCGATCGCGCCGAAGCCCAGCCGGTCGAGCCGCAACGGCCCGAGCACTGTCAGCGTCCCGAAGAGCGCGGCAGGCAGCATCACGAGCCAGACTCCGAGCAGCAGGCGTCGATCGCGGAGGCCCCGCACGAGGTCGCGAACCGACTCGGCCGCCTCGGGCGGCGCCGCCGGCGTCCGGATCGCCCAGGCCGCAAGCACCAGCTCGAGCGCCGCGACGGCGGAGAACGCAACGCCCGTCCCGACGAGGGAAGCGACGCCGCCGAGCACCGGCCCCAGGAGGGCGCCGCCGATGGCCGCGCTCATCGCCGTACCGATCAGCGCTCCGCGCCGGTTCGCGGGAGCCGCGCCGAGCAGCCAGACGAGGGCGCCCGTCCAGGAGAACGAGCTCGCGAGGCCCTGGGAGAAGCGTGCGAGGTCGAGGACCCAGATGTCGTGGGCGAAGCCGAAGGCGACGGTCGTCGCGGCGACGAGCGTCAGGCCGACGAGCACCGTGGTCTTGACGCCGAGGCGGGCGGCCACGATCCCGCTCGGGACGGCGGCCACGAAGGCGCCCAGCGCGTAGGCGGCCGAGAGCACGCCGGCGCCGGCCTTCGAGAGGCCGAGGTCGTCGACGTAGTGCGGCAGCAGCGGCGTCAGGGCGGCGAAGAACATCGTGTCGACGAGGACGATCGCCCCGACGAGCAGCAGCAGGCGGCGCACTAATCCCAGCTCGGGGGCCGGCGCTCGAGGAAGGCGCGCAGTCCCTCCTGGCCCTCGTCGCTCGCGCGCCGCTCGGCGATCCGGCGTGCCGTCTCCGGGCCGTCGGGCCGCTCGAGCACGAGCCGTTTCGCCGCGCGCGCCGCCTTCGGCCCGGCGGAGAGGAGCTCCGCGAGGATCCGGTCGAGCGCGCCGTCGAGATCGGCGGTGACCTCGTGGACGAGGCCGAGCCGGAGCGCGGTCTCGGCGTCGAACCGCTCTCCGGTGACGAAGTACCGCCGCGCCGCGCCGGAGCCGATCTTGGCGAGCGCGAACGGCGAGATCACCGCGGGAACGATCCCGAGCTTGACCTCCGAGAACGCGAAGACCGCGCCCTCGGCGGCGACGGCGACGTCCGAGCAGGCGACGAGCCCGCAGCCGCCTCCGAGCGCATGCCCCTGGACGCGCGCGACGACGGGCGCCGGGCAGGAGTCAATCGCCTCGAGCATCCGCCGCAGGGCGGTGGCGTCGGCGACGTTCTCGTCGTAGGAGAGGTCGACGGAGGAGCGCATCCACTCGACGTCGGCGCCGGCGCAGAAGCTCTGTCCCTCGCCGGAGAGCACCACTGCGCGGACCCGCCCGACGTCGACGAACGCCTCGGCGAGCTCCGCGATCAGGGCGGCGTCGAAGGCGTTCCGCCGGTCGGGTCTCGCGAGCGTGACCCGGAGGATCTCGCCGTCCCGCTCGACCCTCAGCGCGCCCATCGGGCGGAGCCTACCGTCCGTCGCCGCAACCTCCCCCAGGGGGTGCGAGACCCCCTGTCTCGAGGCTACCGAGGATTCTGGGTCGCGTCCGTGCCGGGTTCGTGACGATTCTCCGCGACCGGCGCGCGTAGAGTGCGCGCATGGCGATCTCGGGCGCGTTCGCTGCGGCTCTGACGCCGCTCCGCGACCGGGGGGAGGCGCTGGACGAGGACGCTTTCGGCCCCTACGTCGACTTCCTCGCGGCGAGCGGCCTCGACGGGATGCTCGCGCTGGGGACGACGGGAGAGGGGTTCCTCCTTCCGCTCGAGCAGCGCTTGCGCGCCGCCCAGCTCTTCCTCGAGGCGAGCGCGGGCCGGCTCCAGGTCGCCGTGCATGCGGGAGCCCAGTCCACCTGGGACACGGTGCAGCTCGCGGCGCAGGCGGCCGACCTCGGTGCAGACGCGGTCGCCGTGATCGCACCGCCCTACTTCCCGCTCGACGAGACCGCCCTGCTCGCCCACTTCGAGGCCGCGGCGCACGCGTGCGCGCCGACGTCCTTCTACGTCTACGAGTTCGCGGCTCGCAGCGGGTACGCCGTTCCGCTGCCGGTCCTGGCGCGGCTCCGCGAGGCGGCACCGAACTTCCACGGGCTGAAGGTGTCGGAAACGTCGTGGGAGCGCTTCGCCCCGTATCTGCTCGAGGGACTCGACGTCTTCGTCGGGCCCGAGGCGCTGATTCCCGAGGATCTCGCCGCGGGCGCCGTCGGCGCGGTGTCCGTTCTCGCCGCGGCGTTCCCGGAGCTCGTCGTGGCAGCCGTCCGCGAGCCGGAGTCCGCCGACCTCAGGCCCGTGCGAGCCGCCATGCAGCGCTTCCCTCTCCAGGCGGCCTTGAAGGTGGTGCTGGCGCGGCGCGGAGCGCCGGTCGCTCCCGACGTGCGCCGGCCATTGCGGACGCTCACCAAAGCGGAGCGGACGGAGCTCGAGTCGTGGCTCGAATCGTCGTCGCCGGCGCCGGCGCGATAGGCGCGAGCATCGCGTACCACCTTGCCCTGCTCGGGGCGGAGGACGTGGTTCTCGCCGACCGTGCCGCCGTCGCCTCCGGCGCCACCGGCAAGGCGATGGGCGGCGTCCGCCAGCAATTCTCCACGGAGGCCGAGGTCGTGCTCGCGCGCGAGAGCTGAAGCTCCTCGGCGAGCTCGGGCCGCCGTACTTCGAGCAGGTCGGCTACGTCTTCATCGCGACGACCGAGCAGGGACTCGCTGAGCTCGAGTGGCGCGCGGACCTTCAGCGCGGGCTCGGCGTTCCGGTGGAGCGAATCGACCCGTCGCGGATCCGCGGGCTTCGAGCGGACGACGTTCTCGGCGCCGTGGCGTGCTGGGAGGACGGGATCGCCGAGCCGGTGGCCGCGACGGAGGAGCTCGTGCGGCGCGCCGTCGAGCTCGGCGTCGAGGTGCGAGAGCGCACCGATGCGCGGGAGCTGGAACGCGACCTGCTCGTGATCGCCTGCGGCGCCGCGTCGCCCGAGCTGTGGCCGCAACTGCCGATCCGGCCGCTCTGCCGTCAGCTCGTCGACGTCGGCCCGGTGGCCGACCTACGAGCGGACCTGCCGATGGTGGTCGAGGTGGAGAGCGGCTTCCACTTCCGCCGCCGCGGCGACCTGCTCCGGCTCGCGATGACGGAGCCCGTCCACCGCTGGACCGACGCGGAGGAGGTCGACGACGCGCTCGTCGAGGACTGGCGCCGCCGGTTGGCGCACCGGTTTCCGACCGCTGACAAAGCGCCGGTCGTGCGCGCCTGGGCCGGGCTGTACGACATGACGCCCGATGCGCACCCGATCGTCGGAGCGATCGCGGGCGGCGTCTATGCGGGCGTGCGGCTTCTCCGGCCACGGATTCATGCAGGCGCCGGCGGTCGGACGAGCCGTGGCCGAGGAGATCCTCCTCGGCGCGGCCGCGCTCGACCTGACGCCGTACCGCCTCGACCGCTTCGCCGGCCGGACGTCGTTCCCGGAGCGCGTCGTCCTCTGACGAGCTCGTTCCCGAACCGATCCGTGTCCGGCTAGCCCCAGGAAGGCGGCTCGTACTGCTTGTCGAGCGGCGCGCCGATCGTGATGAACTCGAGCCCCTCCGGCCCCGAGACCGGCACGCGGCGCGCCTCCGGCGCGATCCGCACGAAGCGGCCCGGACCGAAGTCGACCTCGTCGCCGTCGATCCAGAGGGCCCCGGAGCCCTTCACGCAGAAGAGCACCTCCTCCTGGTTCGACTTCGTCTCGTCGTGCTCGTGGCCCTTGGTCTCGGGTGGGAAGACGAAGTAGTTGAAGCCGAACGCCTTCGCATCGACCGCCTTGCGCACCATGCCTCCGGGGCCCTCGGCCTCGAGCTCGCCGACGTCCGCGACGCTATAGCTCGCCACTTAGTCCACCTCCTTCTCTCGGTTGTCCAGCTTGGCTAGGAACGCCTTCCGCAGCCGCTCTCCGTCCGCGAGCACCTCGCTGTACCGCGGCCGCCTCGGCTCGAGCTTGACGATCCGGACGTCGCGAAGCGGCTCGCCGTACGCGCGGTCGTACGCCTCGGTCTCGCCGATCTGGGGCAGTCGTGGGCGTCTCCCGAAGAGCTTCATCACATCCGGAAGACGCCGAACGTCGTCTCGGGAATGGGAGCGTTCGACGCGGCCGAGATGCCGAGCGCGAGCACGCGTCGCGTGTCGAGCGGATCGATGATCCCGTCGTCCCAGAGCCGGGCCGTCGAGTAGTACGGGCTGCCCTCGCGCTCGTACTTGGCGCGGATCTCGTCGGCGTCGGCGTCCCCGACCATCGTCAGCACCGTCGCCGCCTGCTCGCCGCCCATCACGGAGATGCGGGCGTTCGGCCACATCCAGAGCTGTCGCGGCTGGTACGCCCGGCCGCACATCGCGTAGTTGCCCGCGCCGAAGGAGCCGCCTACGACGACCGTGAACTTCGGCACGGCGGCGTTCGCGACGGCCATCACGAGCTTGGCCCCGTCCCGCGCGATCCCGCCGGCCTCGTACTCCCGGCCGACCATGAAGCCGGTGATGTTCTGGAGGAAGACGAGCGGGACGCGCCGCTTGCACGCGAGCTCGATGAAGTGCGCGCCCTTCTGGGCAGACTCGGCGAAGAGCACGCCGTTACTGGCCAGGATCCCGACGGGATAGCCCTCGATGCGAGCGAACCCGGTCACGAGCGTCTCGCCGTAGAGCGCCTTGAACTCGTCGAGGCGGCTGCCGTCGACGATGCGGGCGATCAGCTCGCGCGCGTCGGTCTGGTGGCGGAAGTCCTCCGGGATCAGGCCGTACAGCTCGGACGGGTCGGACGACGGAGCCTCGGGCTCGGCCAGTTCCCAGGGCGGCTGCGTTCGCCCCTGGAGGTTCCGGACGATCTGGCGTGCGAGCGCGAGCGCGTGCTCGTCCGAGGCGGCGTCGTAGTCGGCCACCCCGGAGCGGCGGGTGTGCACGTCGGCTCCACCGAGCTCCTCCGCGCTCACCTCCTGGCCGGTCGCCGCCTTCACGAGCGGCGGCCCGCCGATGAAGATCGTGCCCGTGCCGCGGACGATGATCGTCTCGTCGCTCATCGCCGGAACGTAGGCCCCCCCGGCCGTGCAGGAGCCCATCACCACGGCGATCTGCGGGATGCCCTGCGCCGACATCTGCGCCTGGTTGAAGAAGATGCGACCGAAGTGGTCGCGATCCGGGAAGACCTCGTCCTGGAGCGGCAGGAACGCGCCGCCGGAGTCGACGAGGTAGAGGCACGGCAGCCCGTTCTGCTCGGCCACCTCCTGCGCGCGTAGGTGCTTCTTGACCGTGAGCGGGAAGTAGGAGCCGCCCTTGACCGTGGCGTCGTTCGCGACGATCACGCACTCGCGGCCCTCGACCACGCCGATCCCGGTCACGATCCCGGCGCCCGGCGCTGCGCCGTCGTACATGTCCCAGGCCGCCAGCGCGCCCAGCTCGAGGAAGGCGCCGCCGGGATCGACGAGCCGGTCGATCCGCTCCCGTGCGGTCAGCTTCCCGCGCGAGCGATGGCGCTCGGTCGCCCGCTCGCCGCCGCCGAGCGCGATCTCGGCGCTTCGATCACGCAGCTCGGCGACGAGCCGCTCCATCAGCTCGCGTCGCCGGGCGAACTCGTCGGAGCCGCGCTCGGCCTGCGAGGAGAGGACGGCCACGTTGGGAGCCTACAATCGTGCAATGCCCTCCGAGGAGCTCCTGCGCCGCTATGGCGAGCTCGAGCTTCGTTTCGAGGGGCCGAGCGTGGAGAGGAGGTGGTGCGCGCCCAGCCAGTGGGTGCTCGGCTGAGAGCGCCGACGATCGCTCTAGGCTGACGGCGTGATCGTCGCGCACCTCGACCTCGACGCCTTCTTCGCCGCGGTGGAGGAGCTCGAGAGCCCGGAGTTGCGCACGAGGCCGCTCGTGGTCGGCGGCGACCCCCACGGCCGGGGCGTCGTCGCGACCGCGAACTACGT
>JBBSHO010000012.1:0-40530 GCA_038253005.1 Gaiellales bacterium | reverse complement strand
GGCGAGCAGGGTCGGCAGGAGCCCGAGGAGGCTCTGCCGCTCGCGGTTGCCCTTCCAGACGCCGAAGTAGTCGCCCCAGACCTCGCTGTAGGTGGTCGGGATCGCCTCGTTGACGAAGTGCGGCCGGAACGGGTCCGTCAGCACGGCGGGCAGGCCGAGCCCGGCGTAGAAGCGCGCCGGCCGCCGATTCCAGATCGCTCCGTGCGGCGTCGGCCGGTCGAAGACCGGGTTGCCGTACTCGATCGCCTGGCGGATGTACCACGGCGAGGCGACGACCGCCGTCGCGACCACGACCACGCCGAGGGTCCGCCACGGAACGCGGGCCGCGAGCAGGCCGAGCACGACGGCGGCGAACGTCCACAGCGAGAACGCGCGCACGAGCTGCCCGAGCCCCAGGGCGACCCCGCACGCGGCGGCGAGCTGCCAGCGGTAGACCCGGCGCGTCAGCATGCGCGCCGCGAGCAGGAGCGCGACGGCGGTCAGCAGCATCGAGAGCGGCTCCGGATGGAACATCGCCGCCACGCGGAGCACGACGGGCAGGAAGCAGAAGAACCCGAGCGCAGAGGCCTGCAGCCAGAGGCGGCCCGGAAAGAGCTCCCGCGCGAGCAGCCAGAGCACCGCGGCCGTCGCGAGCAGCACGAGCCAGTTGAGCGCCTGGCCGAGCTTGTGCGGATCGCCGGGATGCACGTGCTCCCCGATCGCGGTCGCGACGCCGGCAAGGGCATAGAACCCGGGCGGCGTGTAGTACTCGCTGCGCGTCTCGGGCCCGGGAATCCGGCCGTGGTGGATCAGCAGGTCGGCGTACTGCTCGTGTTGCTGCACGTCGTAGCCCGCCGAGCTCGGGTAGCGGACGCTGTTCCAGCCCGCCACGAGCGCCAGCGCGACGATCAGCCCGGCGGGGACGAGGGTGCTAGCGCGCAAGCTCGAGCAGGAGGTCGCGGTAGCGGCGGACGGCGACCGTGCGGTCGGCCTCTCGCACCACCCACTCGCGCCCGCGAGCGCCCATGGCTTCGAGATCGTACTCGCCGTCGTGCGCATCCCGGATCGCCGCGGCAAGGAGCTCCGGGCGACCCGGCGGCACGACGATCCCGCAACCGATCCGCTCGACGACCTGCGCCGTCTCGCTGCTCCCGTCCGCAGCCACGATCACCGGCCTCGCGACCGCGAGGATTCCGTACAGCCGACTCGGGACGACGTACCCGGCGAGGCCGCGGGCGAGGCCGACGACGTGCACGTCCGCCGCCGAGAGCGACTGCGTGAGCAGCTCGCGCGGCTGGTAGAAGAGGAAGCGCACCGGGTCGACGTCGAGCCGCTCGGCGAGCGCGACGAGCTCGGCATGCCGCGCGCCCATGCCGATGATCGCGATCACGAGGTCGTCCAGGTCACGCAGGAAGGTCGCGGCCCGGACGAGGGAGTCGAGATCCTGCGCGTGGCCGACGTTGCCGGAGTGCATGACGACGAATCTGTCGTCGTATCCCCGCTCGCGGGCCCAACGGTTCTCCCGCTCGAGCGGCTCGAGGCGCGTCGTGTCCACCCAGTTCGGGATCACGCGAACGCGCTCGGGCGGCGCCCCCTTCGCCACGAGGCGCCGGCGCATCGTCTCCCCGATCGCCACGACTCGATCGGCACGGCGGAGATAGAGCGAGACGAGGATGCGCAGCAGGCTCATCAGCCCCGGATTCTCGAGCCGTTTGAGCTGCACCGCGATCTCCGGGAAGACGTCCTGGCTGATCACGACGAGGGGCGAGCGGTAGCGGCGGGCGACGAGCAGCGCGACGTCGGGGACGATCGGCGGGTCGGTCATGCAGAGGACGAGGTCGGGACGCGGCCCGCGCAGCCCGTGGAGGAGCGCGTTCGTGAGGTAGGTCGCGTAGTTCACTCCGCGCGCGAGGATCTTCGAGCGCTCGAACGAGGTCGAGGGGATGCGCACGATCTCGACCCCGTTGTGCACGAGCTTGCGCGGCTCGTGCTCGTGGCCGTGCAGGACGCCGGTGACGACCTTCACGTCGAGCTCGCCCGCGAGCGCCTCGCACAGCTCGGTGAGCAGCTGGGCGGTCGCCTCGACGCCGGGCCAGTAGTACTGGTTGAGGACGAGCAGGCGCAGCCTCCGGGGTGCCGACACCCGCGGAAGGCTAGCCTCTCGCCGGTGACAGACCGGCCGCTCCGGATCCTCTTCGCCGCGCCCGTGTGGTGGCCGTCGCGCGCGTTCGGGGGCCCGGTGGTGGCCGCGCGCGAGCTCGTCCGGCGCCTCGTCGAGCGGGGGCACACGGTCGACGTCGTCACGACCACGATTCTCGACCTCGAGGGCCGGCCGGCGCGCCGTTCATCCGTCCGCACGGTCGACGGCGCCACCGTGCGCTACCTGGCGACTCCCGTCCGGTACCGCTGGATGGGCGTCACCCCGACGCTGCCCCTCGTCCTCGCGGGCCGGCCGCGACCGGACATCGCGCACGTCTTCGGCTTCCGCGATCCCGTCACGACGGGAACGGCCGCGTGGTGCCGCCTTGTCGGAGTGCCGTACGTCTTCGAGCCGCTCGGGATGTTCCGCCCGCGGCTGCGCAAGGTGCGGTTGAAGCGGGCGCTCGACGCGACGCTCTACCGCGGCGTCGCCTCGGGCGCGGCGGCGGTCGTCGCAGCCTCGGAGCGCGAGCGCGCCGACGTCGTCGCCGGCGGCGTCGCGGCCGGGGCGGCGCACGTGCGCGGGAACGGCTTTCCGGAGCCCGTGGAGAACGCCGCGGCGAAGGGACCGTTGCGGGCTCAGCTCGGGATCCCGGACGGCGCCCCGGTCGTCTTGTACGTGGGCAGGATCGCGGCCGGGAAGGGGATCGAGCACCTGCTCGAGGCGGCGCGGCGGATCCCGGAGGCGCACCTCGTCTTCGTCGGGCCGGACGATCGGCACGGGGCGATGGCTCCGATGCACGAGGCGAGAACCGGTACGGCGACCGCGGGCAGGATCCATGCGCTGCCGGTGACGAGCGAGCCGCCGCTCGAGCTCTACCGTCAGGCGGACGTCTTCGTCCTGGCCTCGGAGGGCGAGAGCTTCGGCATGGCCGCGGCGGAAGCCGCTGCGGCCGGCACGCCGGTGATCGTCTCGGACCGTTGCGGCGTCGCAGGCGTCTTCGCGGACGGCGAGGCGCTCGTCGTTCCGTACGACCGCGAGGCGATCGTCGAGGCCATCCGGCTCGTGCTCTCGGACGCGGGCCTGCGCGAGCAGCTCGCGCGAGGCGGGATCGCGGCCGCGCGGCGAACGTCCTGGGACACCGTCACCGACCGGCAGGAGGAGATCTACCGCGCCGTCGCCTTGCGCACGGCCGCGACGAAGCTCTCGACGCTCGGGTTGTAGCCCCAGCTGCGGGCGAGCTTCCGGGAGCGCGCGCCCATGCGCACACGCTCGCCGGGGTCTGCCGCCAAGGCTCGCAGCGCCGCCGCCGCGGCCGTGACGTCGCCTGCGGGGACGAGGGCGCCGTTGTCGCCGTCACGGAGCAGGTCGTGCGCCGCGCCGACGCGCTCGGAGAGCAGAAGCGGGAGGCCGCTGGCAGCCGCTTCGTTGACGACGACCCCCCACGGCTCGTGAAGCGACAGGAGCGCGAAGACGTCCGCCGCGACGTAGGCCTCCGCAAGACTCTGTTCCGGAAGATCGCCCGCGAGGAGCAGCCGGACCCCGAGCTCCTGCGCGAGCCGCGTGAGCCCAGGCCCTTGCGGCCCGCCTCCAGCGACGACGAGCGCCACGCGTGCGTCGCCCGTCTCGGCGACGGCCCGAACGAGCGTGTCGAGCCCCTTCTCGGGAGCGAGGCGGGCGACCGAGAGCACGATCACGTCCCTCTCGCTTCGTCCGAGCGCCGCCCGCAACTCGTCTCTGCGCCCGGCAAGACGGCCGGCGCGCTCTTCCCACGCGGGCACGTCGACCGTGTTGGCGAAGATCCGGACTCGCTCGGGTGGGGCGCCGCGCGCCACCACCGAGTCGCGCGCGAGCGTGCCGACGACGAGCGCGCCCGCGGCTCCGCGAACGAGCCGCGGGACGACGACACCCTTGACCGCACGGCGCCAGCCGGCGCGCGGGCCGACGTCATGGCTCTCGACGAGCAACAGATCGGGAACACCCCGCGCGCGGCACCACGCGAGTGCGGCCTGCGAGGCGAAGGTGCTCCAGCCCGAGACGACGACGACGTCGGGCCGAGCGTCGCGAAGCGCCCGGAGGATCCCTGGCGTGAGCGGATAGTCGTGGTGAAGGAGGCGCCGGGCGCCCGGGAGAGGGACGCCGTGGAGGAAGACGGCGGGATGGCCGAGATCGACCGACCATGTCCGTCCGGCCACGGTTCGCGCTGCGTAGATCACCGTCAGGTCGACCTCGGGCCTGGACGCGATCCGGTCGAAGAGCGGCGCACGGTAGGGCGTCGGCTCCGGCGAGACGACGGTCACGCGGACCGGATCGGGCGGGATCGACAGCTCTGCGAGCCAAGACCTCGTGCGCGCGTGTGCGGCACCTGTATCCAGCCGGCGCCGGCTTCGTTCGCCGGCGATCCGCGCAGGAAGCGCGGGCGCTAGCGCGAGCGCGCGCAGCCTGGACGAGCCGCTTGCACGCGCAAGCGCCCGCGCCGCCGCCCGGCGCACGGTCGAGTCGACGCCGTGACGGCGCTCGAAGCGCCGCAGCAGCTCGAGGTACGCGCCAGCGGCGCGCTTCCCTGACCCGGTCGGCACGCCGCGCCCGCTGCCGAGAGCCCACGCCAGCTCGGCGTCCTCCGTGGGCAGCTCGGGCGCCACACGCGCGATCTCACGCAGAGAGACCCGCCGCTGGAACGACGCCTGGAGATCCCTCCGCCGTTTCGACGCCTGCCCCTCGTGTACGCGCTTGAGCACGAGCGGCTGCGCCAGGTTGTCGCCGTCCGCGACCGCAAGGACGCGCGTCCACAGGTCGTAGTCCTCGCTCTCCAGGTACGCGGGGTCGTATCGAAGCCCGTGCGCTTCGAGCAGCTCGCGATCGACGAGGACGGTCGGATGGAAGAACGGCGCGCCGAAGAGCGCGTGCCAGCGCACAGCCGTCGCGCCGCTCGGCATGTGGTGGAGGCGTCCCGGCCGCCTTGCCTCGTCGAGGTCGAGCACGGCCGTGCCGACGACCGCGACGCGCGGCTCGGCTCGGATCCGCGCGAGCTGCAGCTCCAGGCGCTCGGGAAACGCGACATCGTCCGCGTCGAGCCGGGCGGCGTAGCGTGCGCGTGCGCGCTCGAAGCCGCGGTCGAGCGAGGCGGCGAGGCCGAGCCGCTCGTCGTTCGCGAGCACGATCAGGCGCGGGTCGGAGACGGCCGCGAGCAGGGTGGGCGTCGAGTCGGTCGATGCGTCGTCGATCACGATCAGCTCGAGCTCGGCCAGCGTCTGGCGCAACACGCTCTCGACCGCGACGCGGATGTAACGCGCGTCATCGTGGACGGCGAGGACGACCGAGACGAGCGGAGGATCGGCGGCGGCCACGGGCGCTAGCGTACGGCGCGTGGCCGCCGGCGAGCTCCCGTCATTCGATCTCGTCGTCGCGACCGTCGACCGCGTCGAGGAGCTCGGGGCGCTGCTCGCCTCGCTCGAACGGCAGACGCATCGCGCCTTCCAGGTCCTGCTCGTCGACCAGAACCCGGACGACCGGCTCGACGCGCTCCTGCACGAGCACGGCTCGCTCGACGTGACCCGGCTGCGCGCCGGGCGCGGGCTCTCGAGCGCGCGCAACGCCGCCCTCGGCCACGTACGCGCCGACCTCGTGGCGTTTCCCGACGACGACTGCGCGTTCCCGGACGACCTGCTGGAGCGCGTCGCGCGGCGCTTCGCGGTCGAGGCGGCGCTCGACGGGCTGACCGGTCGGGCGGCGGACGCCCACGGACGCTCCTCTCCCTCCTGGGAGCGCGACGCCGCCGTCCTCACGCGCGGAAATCTCTGGAACCGGGCGATCTCCTTCACGATCTTCCTGCGCACACCGCTCGTGGCGAGCGTCGGCGGCTTCGACGAGCAGCTCGGGCTCGGGTCGCGTGCGCCCTGGTCGTCGGGGGAGGAGATCGACTACCTCGTGCGCGCGCTCGACTCCGGAGCCCGCATCGAGTACGACGCGAGCCTCGTCGTCCTGCACGAGCAGGCGACCTTCACACCGGCGGCGCTGAGGACGGTGGGCGCGCGCGACGGCGCGAGCGTCGGCTACATCCTGCGCAAGCACCGGTACCCGCTTCGGTCCGTGGGACGGATGCTCGCGCGCCCCGCCGGCGGCGCGCTGCTCGCGCTCGCACGTCGTGACGGCGCTCAGGCGCGCTTCCATCTCTCGACCCTGCGCGGGCGACTGCTCGGCTACCGGGCGGCGGCGTGACGACCCGCCGCTGCTGGAACCGCTACCGGCTGGCGCCGGCGCGGCGTGTGAGCAGATCCTCGAAAAGCCGGGCGTGACGGTCGAGCCACGGCCCAAGGGCGAAGCGCTCGACCGCGCGCCGCCTCGCCCCCGCCGCGTAGGTCGGTAGGTCGGCGAGCACCCGCGCGACGGCCTCGGCGAGCGCCTCCGGGCTGGGCGGCTCGTCGCGCCCCCAGCCGTCGGGATGCGGGACGCCGACGCCGGCCTCCTCCCCGACCAGCTCGACGACGCCGCCGCTCGCGGGGTAGACCACCGGCAGCCCGCACGCCATCGCCTCGATCACCGCGCTCGGGCACGGGTCGTTCACCTTCGTATGCAGGAGGATGTGGGCGCGGCGGATGACCTGGGGAGCCTCGCGCTGCGCATAGCGGCCGACGAGCTCCACCGTGCCGCGGAGCCCGAGCTCGTCGAGCAGCGGCTCCGCGGGCGAGACGAGCCGGCCGGTGACGAGCAGGCGCGCGCCGGGCTCGGCCGCGAGCACGCGGGCGAACGTCCGCAGCCCAAGCTCGAGCCGGTAGGACTGCGTCTGATCTCCGCCGAGCAGCAGCACGGGGCCGTCAGGCGGGGGCTCCACGGCAGGCGTGAAGCGCTCGACGTCCACGGCGTTCGGAAGCACCTCCCACGACGCCGGCGGCTCCCCGAGGAAGACGTCGGCCGAGCGCTTGCAGAAGGCGCTCTGGTAGAGGACATGGTCAGCCGCGAGGAGCGCCCGCCGGTTGGGCCGGTTGAGCTCCTCCGCCGCGGCGCCCGCCCAGCCCGGGTACGCGACGCCGTTCTGGTTGAGGACGACGGGCACGCGGCGGCGCCGCGCGAGCCGGAGCAGCGGGCCGAGGTCGCGGGGCAGCCACGTCGAGCCGAGGTAGAGGAGCGTGAAGTCGGTCGATCTCGACGGGAAGCGTCCGGCCAGGCGCTGGAACTTCGCGGTCCCGCCCGCTACCGGCTCGCCCGGGCCTGGGACGCGGTCGTGTCCGTAGAAGACGCGCAGCCCGGAGGCAGAACGCCGGGAGACGAGCAGGCGCGCCCAGCGGGACGCGGCGGCGGCGTAGCGCCCGACGCGGGCGCGGTCAACGGGCACCGGGCTCGTCCCTCCGCACGAAGCCGTCGAGGAGCTCCGCCCAGCGGCTGTCCAGACGCTCGTCGGCGTGGGCCTCGGCGGTCCGGCGCCCGGCCGTCCGCAGGCGCGCGGTGAGCGTCGCATCGGCGTGCAGGCGGCCCACACAGGCTGCAAGCGCCTCCACGTCGTCCACGTCCGCGAGCAGCCCGTTCTCGCCTTCGGAGACGAGCTCCTGCGCCTGACCGACTCGTGTGGCGACGAGTGGGACGCCCGTCGCCATCGACTCGAGCACGGCCTTCGGCCCGCCTTCCTGCCGCGAGGTGACGAGGTACGCGTCGAGCGCGTGGTAGGCGAGGGCGAGCTCGTCGCGCGTGCCGAGATAGACGTGCCGATGAGGGATTCCCAATCGCTCCAGCTCGCGCCGCACGTAGCCGCGGGCGGGGCCGGTCAGCACCGCGACGAGCTCCGGGATCTCCTCGCCCAGTCGAGCGAGGGTCGCCACGAGCACGTCGGGGCCCTTGACGAGCTTCGGCTCGACGCCGTCGCCCCAGCCGACGCCGTCCTTCTGAAACGAGCCGACCGCGAAGGCGGAGGCCGGCACGCCGAGCGACTCACGCGCCCTCGTGCGCTCGCGCTCTGCGCCGAGTGGAAAGCGCTCGAGGTCGAGCCCGATCGGGATGCGGAACACCCTGCCGGGATCGACGCCGGCCGCGACCACGAGCTCCTGCATCTCCGCATGCGTGACCTGCACGCGGTCGATGCGCTGCGCATGGCGGCGCAGCACGTCGAAGGCCTCGTCGAACTCCGGGTAGCCCGGCGTGCCCGGGCGGCCGTGGAGGTAGGCGAGCCCGAGCCGGTGCGACGACTCGAGCCAGCGCGGTCGGAGGGCTGCGAAGTGCTCTGGGTGGAAGACGGCCTGGCGGCGCGCGAAGCGTGCCCAGCCGGCCGGTGCGATCTCGTACCCGAGCCGGCGGGCGGTCGCCGCCAGCCGGGTCGAGTCGTCGTCGATCGACCAGCCGACCCGATCGCCGACGACGAAGAGTCGGGACGCCTCCGGCCAGGCCCCGGTGCGGGCCGGGACGTACGCTCCGAGCGCCGCACGCGACCCTGCCGAGCCGAGCCGGCGGAGCACGGCCGCGGCCGTCACCCGCGCAGCACCTCGAGGTAGCGGTCGGCGACGTCCGCGAGCTCCGGCACGCGGATCAGGGCGCGGCGATCGTCGAGCTCCACGGCGAGGCGGCCGAGCACCTCCGGGAGCTCCTCCACGTCGTCGAAGCCAAGACCTCCCTCCCCTACGAGCTCAGGATGGCCGCCGCTGCGCAGGAACGCAGCCGGAAGACCGCAGGCGAGCGCCTCGAGCAGCGCGTTCGAGCAGGGGTCGTCGCGGCTTGCAGCCAGGTAGAGGTCGTGCTCCCGCAGGAGATCGGCGAGCGGTTGCGAGGGAATGGGCCCGATCGCGCGAGCCCGTTCGAGCTCGACCGGCGAGCGGCCGACGAACGTGAGCTCGAAGCGCTCGACGTCGAGGCGCCGATCGAGCCAGGCGAGCACGTCGGCCCCTTTGCGCGGGTTGTCCGACCAGCTCGTGGCGATCAGCCGCAGCCTCCTGCCGTCGAGCGGCCGGCGCTCTCGCGGTGGGTGGAAGATGGCCGGGTCGGGCGCGTTGGGGACGATGATCGGGCGGCGGAGCTCGAGGCCGAGCTCGCCGTGCTTCTCGAGGCTGTAGCGGGACTGGAAGACGGTCGCGTCCGCGAACGCCGCGTTCAGCTCCAGGATGCGCCGGTCGGTACCGTCGTCGAAGCCGCGATAGACGCCGATCGGACCGTCCACCCGGTGCACGATGCGAACGTCGGCGCGCGCGAAACGGCGCAGTCGCGCGGCGTCGAAGTTGAACGAGTTCACGAGGCAGGCGGTCGTCCCCCCGGAGATGCTGTTCGCCTCGACGGTCAGTCCGCGTCGCTCGAGCTCGCAGGTAAGCGCGCGGATGAACTGGTTGCCGCCGCCCGACGGTGGCGGGTCGTACTCGTGGAAGAGGGCGAGGTCGGCGCGCGCGCGCCTGGACGAGAGCCAGTCGAGCTGCCTCTGAGCCGGCGCCACGGCACGGCGTCCCGCCGATCGGGCGCGGACGAGCGCAGCGCGCGGCTTCGTACGGAGGGCCATCGGCTCGAACCGTAGATCAGGGACGCTCGATCGCCAGGCGGCAGACCTCGAGCAGCCGCTCGGCGTAGGCCTCCACCGTCGCGTCGCGGAGCACACCGGCTCGAGCGGCCGAGCCGATCGCGCGGCCCCGCGCCTCGTCGTCGAGAACGCCGCGCACCGAGCGCGCGAGCTCCGCGGGGTCGCCGGGCGCCGCGAGCACGATGTTCTCGCCGTCCCGCAAGGTCTGCGGCGCCCAGAGGCCGCGCGTCCGCGAGAGCACGACCGGCCGGCCGCACGCCATCGCCTGCAGCGTGACGCTCTGCCCCGATGGCTGCGGGACGTCCCGCACCGGAACGACGACGACCGCCGCCCGCCGGTAGAGGTCGCGGACCGCGTCGTCTCCGAGGAGCCGCCGGCGCCAGTCGGCCGGCTCCCAGCTCACGTTCCCGGGCAGCGCGTCCGGCGGCCGGTGACGCGTGAAGATGCGCACGGGAGCCGGGATGTCCCGCGCCGCGCGGACGAGCGTCCCCCAGTCGCGGTGTCCGTCGTTCCCGATCGCGAGCACCTCGCGGGAGCTCTGCTCGCCCGCCGGCGTCCAGAAGCCCGTGTCGACGCCGAAGGGCACGACGTGCAGGCGAGCCGTGAGCCGTGCGTCGAGGGCCTGCAGTCCGGCCAGCTCGCCCGAGCCGTAGAGAGCCACGTGCATCCGGCGGAGGAGCGGCAGCGTGGTCAGCCGCCGCGTTCCGCGCCAGGGCTCGTTGAGGAGACCTGCAACGACGCCTACGAGCGGGCCGCGCAGCAGCCCCGCCCGCCGCCAGCAGGCGAGCGCCATCGCCGTGCCGGTCGTCGTCCCGACGACGACGTCGGCCTCGCGCAGGCGCGGGAGGAGGGCGCGAGTCCCTGCGAGAACCGCGCCCGCGAGGTGCGGCGGCAGGTGCCCGCGGCCGGCGTTCCCGTCCACGAGCCGCCTGACCGCCCCCGAGACGGGCGCGTCGGGATCGACCTCGTAGTGGTCGACCTCGTGGCCGGCCCGGTCGAGCTCGATCGCCCCGAAGAGGAACTCCGTCGGGCCGGTTCCCGCGCGCGCCGCAGCGAGCCGAGAGAGGCGGCCGGGGAAGTGGACGTAGGCGATCTTCATTTGCCGGGGGCGGTGCGCCCGAGGCTATCGCGGGTCGCTCGGACCAGGCAGGAAGCGCCGCCCCCGCGGCGCTTCCTGCGCAGCTTTCGTCTGAGCGCCTAGCGCACGGACAGGAGGAGGTACCGCGTCGAGATCGCTCCGAGCGAGTCGGTCACCCGGACACGGACCCGGAACTTGCCGGCGGTCCGCGCGACGCCGACGAATGCGCCCGCCCTCGCGCTGAACCGGATGCCGCCGGGCAGTTTCCCGCCGGCGATCGCCCACTTCAGCGGGCGAACACCTCCGCCGACGACCAGCTTCGCCGCGTACGCACGCCCGGCCCTGAGACCCTTGAGCCGCGTCGTCGTCAGGCTGAGCTTGTCGGCGACCACGAGCTTGAGGTCGAGCTCGGCCGACGACGCGTTCGTGTCGGCGAGAGTGATCTTGATGGTGGAGGCGCCCGCTACCGTCGGCGTCCCGCTGAGAACACCCGTTGCACTGTCGAACATCAGGCCGGCCGGAAGCGCCCCCACCGACCACGCGTACGCCGGAACGCCGCCGCTCGCGGCGATCGTGGCATTGAAGTCGACACCGACCTCGAGGGCGCGCGGGGGCTGCGCGGTGAGCTTGAGCGGCTCCACGATCTTCAGCGTGAGCTGCTTCGGCTGCGACGTGCCCGAGCCGTTCGTCACCGTGACCGAGAAGGTCGCGTCGCCCGGTGTCGTCGGAGTTCCCGAGACCGTCCCGTTCGGAGCAAGCGTCAGACCGGCCGGGAAGGACCCTCCGCTCGACTGGAACGTCACGCCCGGGGCCGACGCCGTCAGTTGCGCCAAATAGGCGATGCCGACGATCGCCGGCTTCAGCGAGGCGGTGGTCACCGAGGGCGGCGCACCCGGCTCGATCGTGATCTTGAACGGCGAGTTCCCCTGACCTTCAGGGCCACAGTTGTCTGTCTGCTCGACATAGAAGACGAACGTCCCCGCCTGCGTGGGAGTCCCCGAGAAGTATCCGTTTCCGGAGAGGGTGAGGCCGGGCGGGAAAGCGCCCCCGTCGAAGCTGTATCCGTACGGCGGGCAGCCGGTGCCCGGCTTCCACTCGATGCGGTGCGAGTACGGCATGCCGACCCGCCCGACCGGAGTGAGGTACGAGGCGTCGGTGTACCCGCCCGCCGCGGCCACGGAGGCGAAGACACCCGCGAGCACGGCAACGAGACTGAAGACCCGGATGAAGCGCATCTAGAACCCCTTTTCTAGCTGGTGGGCGCGCCCTCCCGCCCCTCGAAGGCCGCAAGGTAGCAGAGTGTGCACGAATCTATGACGTCTCATGAGTCGGCAGGTTTGGGCGTGAACTCGAGCTCGACACGATTCTGGACTTCGCCGCCGATCGTTAAGGTCCTCGTCGGATGCACCGTCAACGAACGCGCCTCGCCGCACGCGTGAACCGCGTCGCCTCGGCGATCGAGCGCCGTGGCATCGTCGCAACCTACGAGCTGCACGAGCGCGTGCTCTCGAACCGGCGCAGCCGCCGGCTCTACGCGCAGGGGCGGCCGGCGCTCGACGCCGTGCAGCAGCGGATCGTGGCGGAGCTCGACGCGCAGGGCTACGCCAGCATCCCGTTCGCGGAGCTCTGCGCCGACGAGACGCTCCGGGACGAGCTCGAGCACCGAGCGGAGGGGTTCGTCGCCGAGACGGAAGCCGGGCTCGAGCGGGAGGAGCAGGGCGCGGCCGGCGAGGGTCTCCGACGGCGGGCAGGCAAGGAGTTCCTCGTCCGCGCGTACAGCTTCGAGGGCGCCCGGCTCGGGCTCGACGAGCCGTGGTTCCGTGCCTGCCTCTCGGCCGCGATGCTGAATGTCGCGAACGCATACCTGCGGCTGTGGTCGAGGATCTCGTACGTCGACCTCTGGTACTCGATCCCGCAGCCGGTCGACTCGGAGCGCGTCGCCTCGCAAACCTGGCACTACGACTTCGACGACCGGCACCTGCTGAAGGCCTTCCTCTACCTGACGGACGTCGACGAGAACGCCGGCCCGTTCGAGTACGTCGCGGGCAGCCAGCCCGGCGGACGCTTCCACGGGGTGCGCCCCTGGCAGCCGATGGGCTACGGCCGCGTGCCGGAGGACGAGGTCGCCGGACACGTCCCCGCGGCGGAGATCCGGACCTTCACCGCGCCCCGCGGGACGGTGATCTTCTGCAACACGAGCGGCCTCCATCGGGGCGGTTTCGCGATCGGCAAGCCGCGTGTCCTCGCGACCGCCACCTACTGCTCGCCGGCTTCGCTGGCCGCGCTCTCACAGCGCAACTACGAGCCCGAACCGGCCCTGGCCGCCGGGCTCGACGCCCCCGCGCGCTACGCCGTCTCCTAACCTCCAGGGCGATGTTCGACACCGAACGCGCAACCCCCGGCGACGAGGAGGAACTCCGCGGGCCCGCGAGCGAGCAGGAGTGGGACCGGCTTCGGTTCGAGCTGTACCACTGGCGCGAGCGGGCGGTCGAGGCCGAGGCGGCGAACGCGGAATGGGAAGCGTGGCGCGCTCGACGAGGGTGGCGCCTCTACATGGCCCTGCTCGGGCTGCGCGCCCGGGCCGCTCCGGCCGGCAGCCGGAGGGATCGGGCGGCCAAGTCTTTCTTCGGACATGTGCTCGATCTGGGCGCCGCGCTCCCTCCTGCGCGTTGGCGTCGCCCAGCACCCGGAGAGGAGAAGGTCGCGAAGGCGGTCGTGTTCGTGACGGGCATCTCCGGAGACTCGCCGCGGTACCGGTGCGCTCACCAGGCCGAGGCGCTCGGACTCGGCGGCGTCACGTTCGACGTCGAGCGGCAGCGCGAGGTCGATCTCGACGACCTGCTCGACCAGTACCAGTGCTACGTGCTCCATCGCGTGCACTGGGGCCCCGACGTCGAACGGTTCATCGATCGAGCGCACGAACGAGGCAAGCGGGTGATCTATGACACGGACGACCTCGTCTTCGATCCCGATGCAACCCGTTTCATCGAGCTGCTGGAGCATCTGGGCGAACCGAAGCGGACACTCTTCCTGGACGGGCTGCACCGTTGTCGACGGACGCTCGAGGCCTGCGACGCAGTCACGGTCAGCAGCGACTTCCTCGCCGACCGAGTGCGCCAGATCCACCCACGCGTCGCGGTTGCCTACAACGTCGTCAGCAGCGAGATGATGGAGCAGGCGGACGCCATTCTGGGCCGCCCCGAGACCCACGGCGGCGATGAGCCGGTGACGATCGCCTACCTCAGCGGCTCGCCGACCCACGATCGGGATTTCCTCGAGGCCTCCGACGCGGTGCTGTGGGCGCTGGAGACGTTCCCGCGAGTGCGGTTCCTCGCGGTCGGGTCGCTCGCGCTCGACGCGCGGTTCGACGAGCTCGGCGCCAGGGTCGAGCGCGTTCCACACCAGCCGTGGAAACGGCTCCCGGAGCTGCTCGCGTCGGTCGATGTCAACCTCGCGCCGCTCGAGCCCGAGAACCCCTTCAACGAGTCCAAGAGCTGCCTGAAGTACGTCGAGGCCGGCCTGCTCGGCGTTCCGACGATCGCGAGTCCGCGGAGCGACTTCGCACGGGCGATCGAGGACGGCGTCAACGGTTTCCTCGCCGAGGGCCGGGACGCCTGGCGCGAGGCGATGGGCCGCCTCGTCGGGTCGCCGGAGCTCCGTCATGCGATCGGGGGCGCCGCACGTGACGACGTTCTGCGAAACCACACGACGCACGCTCGGTCCAGAGCGCTCTGCGACCTGCTCGAAGGGCTCGCCGGCGAGTCGACCGACCGTCCCCTCTCCATCAACTGGGTGGTCGGGCCGATCGTGGCTGGACACCCCCACGGCGACGCGCTCGAGCTCGCAGGGCGCCTCGCCGCCCGCGGGCATCGGGTCAGGGTCTACGCCGAAAGCGCGTCACGTCCTCTCGGGCCGGACAGCGTCGAGCTCGTCGTCGGCCATCACCGGATCGAGCCGGCTGACGTCACGATCGCGACCAGCCGGCGCACCGCCTTCGTCGTCGCCGCGCACGAGCGCTCATTGTTCAAGTGCTTGCTCGTCGAGGGCCTGGAGCCCGAGCTCCTCGACGACGGCGAGGGGCGCGAGACGGCGCTGACGGCGTACGCCCTGCCACTGCGGCACGTCTGTCTCGGCTCGGAGCTCGCTGACCGGCTGAGCCGCGTCACGGGCGTGCCGGCGGACGGGATCGAAGGAGGGACCTTGGAGCAGACCGCGCGGCGGCTCGAAGAGCACCTCGCCCGGGCGTGCTTCCTCAGGTTGCCGGTGGGTTCTTAGGCCCGCACGCAAGTCCACTCCAGCCGCGGCCGCACACCGCCGCGGAACTGGCCTGCGAAGAGCCCTTTCGCCGAATCTCCCAGGCCGGGATCCTGCACGTGGAACGTGAGCAGCCGCGGGACGTTCACGAGGATGACGAGCTTCGGGGCGCCCAACGAGGCGATGGCGACGTCGACCCTCATCAGGCCCTCGTTCAGGAAGTTGCCCGGGATCCAGGCCGTCGCGACGTACTCGCCGAGGTCGGCCGGCTCGTGCCATCGGGGGTCCGTGTCGAGCGCGTTGAAGGCGATCTCCCCACGGTCGTTCGTCACCTTGATCTTCGGGAAGAGGGCCGTGCCCGGGCTGAGCACGACGAAGCCGATCTCCACGCCGACCGGCTTCCGTGCGTCGACCGCGTCGACCGTCTTGCCGGCGTCGTCGACGACCCGAGCGGAGATCAGCCGGACGACCTCGCCGCCCGGCGCGGCGTCGAGCTCCGACCACGAGTGCTCCGCGCCGACGCCGGCCTGGGCCTGGAGATAGCCGGCCACGACCTGCTCGCTGTCGCCGGTCAAAGCGACGCGTCCCTCCTCGAGCCAGTACGCCCGGTCGCAGAGGCGCGACACCGACTGCATGTCGTGGGAAACGAAGATCACGGTGCGCCCCGAGTTGCTGATGTCCTCGATGCGCCCCATACAGCGCTGCTGGAACTCGTAGTCGCCGACCGCTAGCACCTCGTCGATGATCAGGACCTCAGGATCGAGGTGCGCCGCCACCGCGAAGGCGAGGCGCACGTACATCCCGGTCGAGTAGCGCTTGACCGGCGTGTCGATGAACTTGTCGATGCCGCTGAAGTCGACGATCTGCGGCAGCTTCCGCCGGATCTCGCGACGGCTCATTCCGAGGATCGTCCCGTTCAGATGGATGTTCTCGCGGCCGGTCAGCTCGGGATGGAACCCCGTCCCGACCTCGAGGATGCTGCCCACGCGACCGCGGATCTCCGCCCGCCCGCGCGTGGGCGTCGTGATCCGGGTGAGGATCTTCAGAAGCGTCGACTTGCCGGCCCCGTTTCGGCCGATGAAGCCGACCACCTCCCCCTGGCCGACCTCGAACGAGACGTCGTCGAGCGCCCAGATCTGCTCGTACGTCGGACGGTGCTCGAGCCGGAGTGCCCGCCGCGCGCCATGCGCGATCGTGTCGCGAATGGTCTCGTAGCCGGCCTGGTACTCGCCGATCCGGTAACTCTTCGCGAGACCTTCCGCCCGAACGATCGGCGCAGGCATCAGATCGTGTCTGCGAAACGGGACTCTGCGCGCCGGTAGACCCGGAAGCCGAACAGCACGAGCACGAGGGCGCTCGCGAGCCCCAGGGTCAGCTCGATCGTCGTCGGAGCGGGCGTGCCGAGCAGCGCCCAGCGGAACCCGGTGATCGCGGCGACGACCGGGTTGAGCGAGATGAGCACCTGCCACTTGTGCGGCAGCGCGTTGGACGGATAGATGACCGGCGAGAGGTACAGCCAGATCTGGACCATGAACGGGACGACGTAGGGAATGTCGCGATAGCGCACGTTGAGGGTCGCGAGCACCGAGCCGACGCCGAACGCGGTCAGAACGAGGAGGAGCAGGAAGCAGGGCGCCAGCAGGACGGTCAGCTCGACGTGGACGTGGTACCAGAAGACGATCCCGACGAGGACGAGCGCGGAGAAGGCGAAGTCGACGGCCGGCACGAGGACGCCCGAGATCGGCAGGACGAGCCGCGGGAAGTAGACCTTCTGAACGAGCTGCCGGTTCGAGAGCACGCTCGCCGAGATCTGGGTCAGCGCGGTCGAGAAGAACGTCCACGGCAAAAGGCCCGTGTACGCGAAGACCTGGTAGTGCTGGCCCTGGGACGGAAACTTCGCGAACTTGCCGAAGATGATCGTGAAGACGACCATCGTCAGCAGCGGCTGCAGCACCGCCCAGGCGATGCCGATCAGCGACTGCTTGTAGCGCACCTTGACGTCGCGCCACGCGAAGACGAGCGCGGTCTCGCGCGCCTGCCAGAGCTCGCGGAGCTCGAGTCTCGCTCGAGGGCCCGTCGCCTCGATCACGGTCAGAGGCAGCTCGTTTGGATCCACGGGCGCCGGCGAGACCGCGGGCTCGCGGCGCCTGACGGCGCGCGCGCGCACCTGCCGCCGTGCACGCTCCGCCAGCCCGACCTCGGATCGCTGCTCCACGGCCGCAGACTGTAGCGGCGGCGCCCTACGGCCCCGCTCGACCTCCACGCCGGACGGCGCGCGCCAGCGTTCGAAGCGAGCGGCCCGGAACGGCGGTGTTCGTCTCGACGGCGGCGAGGCGGCGCTCGAGCGCCTCGACTCGCGCCGCGAGGAGGTGCGCCGCGTCGTTGTCGAGCAGCGCGCCGTCGATCTCCGCAGCCAGCGCGGCGTCGTCGGCGAGCGACGGGCGCGTCTGCGCTCCGGCCTCGACGCCGCGGAGCCTGTCGCGCAGGCGCGTGTCGATCGCGAGCAGGCCGTCCGAGAGGCCCGCCGCGAGCGCCGCGTCCTCGACGACGAACGCCTCGTGGACGTCCCGCGGGCTCGTGCGCAGCCCGGACGCCATCGCCTCGATGTGCCTGGGCACGGGCAGACTCTCGTCGAGGCGATGGCCGGCCCACGCGGCTCGGTACTTGCGCTCCAGCTGCTCCCGACTGCGCATCGGGAAATGGAGAACCTCGAACGGGTACCACTCGCGCATCAGGATCAGCCGCTCGCCGAGCGCGTCGTGGTTGCCCTCCGGGATCAGGACCCGTCCCGCCGCGCGGTGAGCCGCCTTGACCTGGGCGTGGTAGGGACTCCGGGCATCGGCGTCCGGAGCCCGCCTGACGAGCAAGGACTCGTAGAACGGCTCGTCGCTGTCGGGGCGGAGCGCGAACTGCCGCCAGATTCCCCGGATCACACCGAATCGCGCCGGTACCGCCGCCAGAACGTCGTGCAGCCTGCCCTCGCGCGGCCACCAGAACTCGTCCGCGTCGCTGTTGATCACCCAGTCGGCGCCGAACTCCGTGGCGGCGAGACGCGCCATCTCCGTCACCCACTCGCTCTGCGTGAAGGCCTCGCCGCCTCGACGGATGAGGTGGAGGCGGCCCTCACGCTCGTAGTCCCGGAGGATCTCCGTCGTGCCGTCGGTGGAGCGATGATCGGTTGCGACGACGAAGTCGACACCCGCGTCGAGGTGGTAGCGGATCTGGTCGCCGACGATGTCCGCTTCGTCGCGAGCGACGAGTGTCATGACCACCCTCACAGCGGGCCTCCGCGGGGCCTAGCCGCACGAGCGGCCGTCCGCAGCTTCCGCATCAGCGCGGCGGGCAGCGTGGACTCCACGGCCGCGAGGCGAGCTTCGAGCGCGTCGAGCCTCCCGTGCGTCCGGAGCACGTCCGCCTCTCCGAGCACGGCGACGTCGAGGGCGAGTTGCGCGGCCTCGACGGCGTCGGGACGCGGAAACGTCAGAGCCTCCCGTCCTTCGGCCAGGAGGCGGAGCGCGTCGCGCAGGCGCGTGTCGACGCTCAGAAGCCCGTCGGCGAGGGCCCGCCCGACCGCTTCGGGGCCATAGGCATCCCCCGTCCCGGGGCCGACGGGGAAGCGGAGCGTCTCGATCGGGTACCAACCGCGCAGCGGCCGCAGTTCCCGACCCGCGGCCGCGCGGCGCACGAACCTGCGGCACGGGGCCCACGGGCTCGTCGGATCGCCGATCGGCGCCTGCGGCGAGAGGCGGTAGATCATCGTCTCCGCAAACGATCCCTCGCCGAGGACCGGAACGAAGTGACGGGAGAGCGACTGGACGATCCCGTAGCGTCCCGGGACCGATTCCAGTACCTCCCGCAGGGAGCCTCCGAGCGGCCACCAGAACTCGCTCGCCTCGCTGTGGATCACCCAGTCGGCTCCATGCTCGGTCGCGGCGAGGTGAGCCATTCTCGCCGCCTCCTCGGGCTCGTCGAGCTCGCCTGCAGAAGGAGGAAGCACGTGGATCGAGCCGTGGCGCGCATACCGCTCCAGGATCGCCCGGGTGTCGTCGCTCGAGCCGCCGTCGAGGACGAGGACGACATCGACGCCGGCGGCGAGGTGGAAGTCGAGGTGCGACTCGATCGCGTCCGCCTGGTCGCGCGCGACCACGGTCATCGCGACGTTCACGGGAGCCCGTTCCCGCCTGCCCACGGCGGTTTGCGCTCCCACGGTCGCCAGACCTCGAGCGTGCTCCGCATGCCCTCCCACAAAGGGTGGCCGTGCGCGACCAGCTCCGCGCGGATGTCGCGCTGGAGCTCCGTGTCGTCGTACTCCGTCGCGCGCTCGCCGAGATGCTCGATCACCGTGCCGTCCACGATCCCGAGCCGGCAGCCCTCCGCGAGCAGGTCGTACCAGTCGATCTCGACACCCCAGCCCATGCCGCGCCGCTCCGGCAGCGGGAAGACGCGGTCGCGAAAGCGCGGCCCGACGACGAAGAGCGGGCCCGATTCGACGAACGACGTCGCCCGGACGCGCGAGCAGCGGACTGCGGTCGTGATCGCGTGGCTCCGCTCCGTGCCGCGCGCGCGGGCGGGTTGCCCGACGTCGAGGCCGGCGCGCTCGCACAGGTGGACGAGACGGACGAGGTTCCCCGTGCGGAAACGGACGTCGTCGTCCGACACGACCGTCCACCGGGCGGGCGCCCCGAGCCGGCGCAGCGTCTCGTTCAGGAGCGGCAGCTTGAGGCCCGGCCCCTCACCGACCGTGACGTCGCCGAGATCGCGGTGCGTCCCGTCGAGCGCCCACCACGCTGTCCGCCAGCCGCGGTCGAGCGCAGGCCCGAGCAGACGTCGGACGCGCTCGGCGTTGCGCCGCCGGTAGATCCCGACGATCGTCGGCGGCGCGTCTCGGTCGGGCCTACCGTCTCCCGCGGGCACGCGGCAACCCTAGACGCCGTGCGCCCGGTCACGACCCCGGATCGTGACGAAAGCGGCTCGCAAAGACACGCCAGCCGTCTTGAGCCCGGAAGACCAGGGCCCAGCCTGCGCCGGGCACGCCTTTCGTCGGCGCGACGACGAGCCACCCGAGATCCCGGCGGGCCGACGTCGTCGAGGGAACGAAGCGCACGGCTCGCTCCAGCCGCCTGCCGAAGAAGGGATAGCTCCAGTCCAGCCAGCGAACGGCCAGCCCGACGCGGGCGCGCGGAGGGATCGACTGCTCGGCGAAGCGAATCGCGCCCACTTCGCCGTTCCGCGGCCCGACTCTCGTCTGCACCTCCCACCTCGGCTCGCCCCACACCGCGAGCGGCTTCTCCTCGTTCGCCCTGAGCGAGAGGGCGAGGGTCGTCACGGCTACCGCGACGACGCCCCAGGCGAGCGCTCGGGTACGGAGGAAGACGCCGGCGCTGGCGGCCGCGAGCGCGACCGGGAAGACGAAGAACCGTCCCCACCAGGGCTCGTACGCCACCGTCGCTGCGAGCACGAGCGCGAAGACGACGGGCGCGGTCGCGAGCACGACGGCGACGCGCGAGAGTCGATGTCGGGCGACGAGCAACGGGATCGCCACGGCCGAGGCGAGGAGGAGGAGCCCGAGCGGCCCGTAGAACGAGACGAACGGGGCTCGCGCCCGTCACGCTTCGGGCCTGGTCGATCACACCGAGGTCGGGGCGACCGATGTGGAAGAAGATCCACTGGTACCCGCGCTTCGCGACCGGTCCGAGCGCGAGCACGCCGAGCGGCAGCAGGCCGACGGCTGCGGCCACCGCCGCTCTCCGAAGCCCGCCGGGGCCGCGTCGGCCCTCCCGGAGGGCGAGCCCGGCCGCGACCGCCGCGGCGACGACATAGCACGCAGCCCACCAGCCTCCGGCGCCCGGAGCCTCGACGAAGTCGATCAGCAAGCGCAACGCTCTCGCCGCCGTCGGTACGAAGCCGTGCGCCGGGATCTGCTGCAAGCGCCGGCCGAGGCGCCCGTCGAGCGCTCCCGTCTCGACGACGTTCAGGACGTACCACGTCAAGCCGAGCAGCACGGCTGCCGAGCCCGTGAGGACGAGCGTCGGCAAGCGCCGACGCGGCTGCGCGAGCACCGCCACGAGGATCACGATCGGCAGGGCGATCACGGCGGTCAGCTTCGTCCCGAGCGCGAGGGCGAGGGCGAGGCCGGCGAGCCCGATGTCCACCGACCCCTCGCCGAGGAGGAAGTACACGCACAGAGCGAGGAACGACCCGACGACGAGGTCGACGAGCGCCCCCGACGCCTGGAGAACGACCACCGGCAACGTGGCGAAGACGAGCGCGCCGAAGAGCGCCGCTTTCGCGTCGAGCAGCAGACGACGCCCGATCCCGAAGACGGCGAGCGTCGTCGCGCAGTACGAGCTCAGCGCGACCGTGGCGACGAATCGGTCGCTCGATCCGACGACCATCGTGTAGAGGGCGCCGATCTCGCCCGCCGGCGGGTGGGCGTCCAGCACGACGTTGTCCGCGTGCCGGAGGTAACCGACCGCGTGCTGCTGCTTCCAGAAGGCTGCCCGCGCAAGGTGGTACCAGAGCGCGTCCCAGCTATTCGGAGGAGTCCAGAGCGCAAGCGCCGACAGGTACACGAGCGCGAGCGCGACGGCGGCGGCGAGGATCGCGAGCGCAGGATCGCGGAGCGCGTGAGCCAGGCTCTCCAAGGCCCGGCGCGGCGACGGCGGGGACGGGCGTCCGGCGAGCTTCCACACCAGGAGGCCGCCGGCGGGGAAAAGCGCCGTAGCCGGCGCGACCGCGGTACGGACGACGAGGTGGACCGGGGACAGCGCCGCGGCCAGCACGACGACCTCGCCGTAGGCGACGAGATAGGCGCCCAGAAGGAAGGCGACCGGGCCGCGGAGCCGGAGCGATGCCGCGACGAGCCCGCCGGAGGCGGCGAGGAACGCCGTGGTGACGATGAGCAGGAGGGAGAACATCAGTCTGGGCGAGCTCCCCCGGCGATCGGCTGGACGGTCGGCCTGGCGCCGAGCAGCCCGACGGCCGCGAGCAAGACGAACGACGGCGCGACCGGGACGGCGTATTCCGGCACCGCGTAGACGCCGAGCACCGTGACCGCGAGCACGAGGATCGCGGAGACTCCGAGCAAGCAGGGCGCGCGCCAGCCGAGAGGTCGCCGCCAGGCGAAGGCGATCGCGGCGACGAGCAGCCAGAGCCACGGCGGGGGATAGCCCTTCGACGCGTGGTTCAGCTGCAGATTCAGCCAGCCGCTCTCCCCCCGCGCCGGCAGGCGACCGATCAGCTCGCCGATGCGCTCGTTCAGGCGCGCGTACCGCCCCTCGTCGCGCGGGTCGGCGAAGACGATTCCGTGATCGATCGCAGAGCGCCACAGCTCGCGGATGTGACCGTCCGGGGTGGACACGTAGTCGCCCTGATGAGCGGCGGGGATCGGCTCTCCTTCCGAAGGCTCGGGCAGGCGACGGCCGTTGACGACGATCGTCGCGGACGTGATCCCCGGCCCGTTGGGGGCCGGCGCGCCCGGCCGCGGCGGCCCGGGCGCGGCGCGAGCCGGGACGAAGAGAGGCTGGCTCAGCTCTTGCCAGAGCGAGGTCGCGACGCCGCGGGCGTACGTGAGTGGATGGCGGCGTACCGCCTCGCGGGCAGCGTCCCCCAGCACCGCGTAATTGCTGTTCCAGCCGAAGATCCGGTCGGAGAGACCGATCAGATCCTCTTCCATCCGCGCGCTCCCGGACGCGAAGAACGAGTGCAGACCGATGCCGTAAGAACGATACGGCTCGCGCGGGAGCAGGTCGGCGCGAACGGCTGCGGCGAGACGCCGAGAGGCCGGCCCGTCGTCGGCCGACATGATCCGATCGGTCACGAATGCGCGGAAGAGCGGGATGCTGGCCTGCCCGCCGCGCGCCACGGTGAAGTCGCCGTAGCGCACCTCGTTCACCGACGCCCAGACGACGAGCAGCAGCACCGCGGCGCCGGCGAACGAGGCCGCGCGCGCCGCGCGACGGCGCCAGGGGCCCGGGACGACGAGCATCAGGGGCGCGACGAGGACGAGCGCCTGGTTCACGGGACGAGTGAGCGCGAGGACCGCGACGCCCGCGCCGGCGACGACGAACGCGGGGAAGGTGCGACGCTGCACGGCCCGCGTGACGAGGAGCGCCCAGCCGGCGAAGCCGGCCGCGAACAGGGCGTCGCTCGAGAGCTCGTGGAAGAGGCCGCCATAGCCCGGGTAGAGGAGGAGCGCGACCGCGACCGCGAGCGAGGCCCGACGGCCGGCGACGGCGAGCGCGACGGCGCTCCAGGCGAGGATCGAGGCGGCGAAGAGCAGCGCCATCGTCGCCTCCGCCAGCAGGCCGCCTCCCGCAGAGAGCAGCGCGCCGGCGACGAGCGGCGTGACCGGCGTGCGGGAGAGCATCGACCATGGGAAGACCGGGTGAGCCTGCCCGAGCTGTGCGTAATAGCGCATGTAGACGCCGAGGTCGCGCCCGGCCTGGAGGGGCCAGCCGACGCTCTCGAACGCGTAGACCGCCAGCGCGACGAGCACGAGGACTCCCCTGCGCGTGCCGGCGAGCCGCTCGGCGACCCCGAGCGCTCGACCGACCCCCGTGCGAATGGCGGTCGTCGGCGCCCACGGCATCGCGGACGGCGATCATACCGCCGAGCCGACGCGCCGCGGCTCCGTGCTAGCGTGCCCCCGTTCCGCCCCCGCGCCTGCGTATGTCGTCAAGCGTGCAGATCTCCGTCGTGATCCCCTGCCTCAACGAGGAGGAGGCCGTGGGCGCGGTCGTGGACCAGGCCTGGGAGGGCATCCAGCGATCCGGCCGGGGGGGCGAGGTGATCGTCGTCGACAACGACTCGAGCGACCGCTCCGCGGTCGTGGCCGCAGAGCACGGGGCGACGGTGGTGACCGAAGAGCGGCGGGGCTACGGCAGCGCCTACCTGGCGGGTCTCGCCAGCGCGCGCGGGAAGTACATCGTGATGGGGGACGCCGACGAGACGTACCCGATCCAGGACCTCGGTCCCTTCGTCGAGCGGCTCGAGCGAGGAGACCATCTCGTGCTCGGCTCGCGCTTCAGGGGGAACATCCACGGAGACGCCATGCCGTGGCTGAACCGGCGGATCGGCAACCCGATCCTCACGAGCCTGCTCAACCTGTTCTTCGGCGTCCGGGTTTCCGACGCCCATTGCGGCATGCGCGCAGTTCGGCGCGATGCGCTCTCCGTGCTGGATCTCCACTCGACGGGAATGGAGTTCGCCTCGGAGATGGTCTTCAAGGCGTACCGACGAGGCCTGCGCGTGAGCGAGATCCCGATCGACTACTTCCCGCGCACGGGCGAGTCGAAGCTGAACCGCTTCGGCGACGCCTGGCGCCACGTCCGATTCATGCTCGTCTACAGCCCGAGCTGGCTCTACTTCCTCCCCGGCGCGTTCCTGTTCCTGCTCGGCCTGATCGGCGCGCTGGTCCTGGCGGCCGGCCCGGTCGACATCTTCGGACGCACCTGGGAGATCCACACGATGCTCGCCTGCATCGCCGCCGTCCTCGTCGGCGCCCAGGTCGTCCAGCTCGGGGTGTTCGCCCGCGCGTACGCGCTCGTCCACCTGAACGAGCACGACCCGGTCGTCGATCGGTTCCACGCCCGGATCCGCCTCGAGCACGGTCTGCTGGCGGGCGTGGGGCTGCTTGTCGCGGGCCTCGCGCTGGTCGGCGCCATCTTCGGCGCATGGGCCGCGAGCGGCTTCGGCCGGCTCGGGCACGTCGAGGCGACGGCGCTCGGCTTCACCCTCGTCGGCCTCGGCGTCCAGGTCGTGCTCGGCTCCTTCTTCCTCAGCCTCGTCACCATGCGCCGCACGCCGGCCGCCCGCGGGAGCGCGAACGGCCGCCCGCAGGCATGAGCGCTGCGGGCGACGCCTACGTCCCGCTCAACACCCGTCCCCACGGCGGCCACGAGCGTCTGCTCACGCTCGCCGGCTCGCCCCGCCGCGCCCTCGACGTCGGCTGCTCGACCGGCTATCTCGCGCGCAGGATCGTCGAGAGAGGCGGCTCGGTCGTCGGGCTCGAGGTGGACGACAGAGCGGCGGCGCAGGCACGCGAGGTGTGCGAGCAGGTGCTCGTGGGCGACGTCGAGACGATGCCTCTTCCCTTTCCCGAGCATTCCTTCGACGCTGTGCTCTGCGGCGACGTGATCGAGCACCTGCGCGATCCCGGGCGGTTCCTCGCACGCCTGCGCCCCCTGATCCGGCCCGGCGGCCGGCTCGTGCTGACGACGCCGAACGTCGCCAACTGGACGATGCGGCTCGGCCTGCTCGCCGGTCGCTGGCGCTATACCGAGCGCGGGATTCTCGACCGCACGCACACGCACCTCTTCACGAAGAGGACGCTCGAGCAGACGCTCGACCGCGCCGGGTACCGGGTCCTCGACTTCGACGTCACCGCTCCCGTCCCGCTGATCGGGAGCCCGCGGGTCGAGGGGCTGGCGCGCGCCGCCGCTCGTCTGCGGCCCTCGCTCTTCGCCTATCAGTTCGTCGTCGCCGCCTCGCCGCGGTGATCTCCGTCCTGATCCCGGTCAAGGACGGGGGCTCGGATCTCGTCCGCTGTCTGGAGGGGATCGCGCGCCAGGAGCTCGACGAAGAGGTCGAGGTCGTCGTCGTCGACTCGGGATCGACCGATGGGAGCCCCGATCGCGCGCGGGCGCTCGGCGCACGGGTGCACGAGATCCTGCCGGCGGAGTTCGCCCACGGGGCGACCCGCAATCTGGCGGCGAGGTTGTCGCGCGGCGAGGTGCTCGTCTTCACGAGCCAGGACGCGGCGCCGGCGGACGACCGCTGGCTGGCGAGGCTCTCCGCCGCCCTGGCGCCTGGCGGCGTCGCCGGCGTCTATGGCCGTCAGCTGCCGCACGAGGACGCGACGCCGCCCGAGCGGTTCTTCCTCGACTTCCTCTACGGCCCGACACCGCGCGTCCAGCGACTCTCGCGGCTCGCGGAGCTGACGTTCGAGCAGACGCTCTTCTCGAACGTCAACTCGGCGATTCCGCGCCGCCTCTGGGAGTCGTACCCGTTCGGCGACGACGTCGCGATGAGCGAGGATCAGGAATGGTCGCGGCGCGTGCTGCTCGCCGGCCATGCGATCGTCTACGAGCCGCGGGCGGCCGTACGCCATTCGCACTCGTACACGCTCGGCGCGGCCTTCCGGCGCTTCTACGCCTCGGGCGCCTCGGCTGACCGGTCGTACGTCGCGGGCGGGGCGTCGCGAACAGCGCTGAGACGCGCCATGGCGCGGTACGCCGCCGGCGAGCTGCGCTGGCTGTGGGCGACGGGTCAGCGCCGCTGGCTCCCGTACGCGGTCGCCTACGAGCTTGCAAAGGCCGCCGGCCTCCAGCTCGGGCTGCGCCGCGGCCGCCTGCCGCTGCCTTCCGCGCAGCGACGCTAGTCTCGCCCGCGACGATCGCCGAAGAGCCGGCGCAGCCGCCGCTCGACGCGAACGGCGGCGAGCGACTCGACGCTCCGGAGACGGCTCTCCTGGCCGTCGACCTGACGGCGGAGCCGAACCTCGTCGGCCTGGGCGACCACCGAGGCCTCGACGGCGAAGAGCGCGTCGTCGACGACGGAGGGCCGCGGAAAGCGAAGCGGCTCGCCGCCGTCGGACGGGAGGCGGAAGCGCACAGGCGGATCGCCTTCGCCGGGCAGCAGATCGACGCCCGCGAGCACGCGCAGGGCGTCGCGCAGCCGCGTGTCTCTGACGAGTACGCCGGCCGCGAGACCGCGACCGAGCTCGGGGTCGTCCACGACGAGCGGGTCGACGGCGCTGAGCCGATCGTCGCCGGCCACGAACGTGAGCCCGCGGGTCGCGCCGCTCGCATACTTACGCTCGACCTGCGCACGCGAGCGCAGCGGGAGGTGGAAGACCTCGAGCGGGTACCAGCCGTGCAGCGTTACGAGCGACGAGCCCTCGACGTCGTGATTGCCGTCACGCACACGGACACGTGGATGCGCACGATGCGTCGCCTTGCGAGCGGGGCGGAAGGGACTCGTCGGGTCGTTGATCGCGGCCTGGGCGGAGAGCCGCACGGTCATTCGCTCCGCAAAGCACGCTCCGTCGTCCGGCCGCGGAACGAACGGACGCCAGACACCGTGGACGACCCCGTACCGCTCTGGCAGCCGTTCGAGCGCCCCCTTCAGGCCGTCGGCACGCGGCCACCAGAACTCGTCCGCGTCGGCGTTGATCACCCAGTCCGCGCCGCGCTCAGCCGCAAGGCGGGCCATTCTCGTCACCCACTCTCCCTGCCGGAAGTCGCGGCTCGGCTCACGAATCAGATGAAGAACGCCGAGCCGCTCGTAGCGCTCCAGGACCTCGGTCGTGCCGTCGCTTGAGCCGTTGTCCGTGGCGACGACGAAGTCGACGCCCGCGCCCAGGTGATAGGCGACGTTCGCGTCGATCACGTCCGCCTCGTTCCTCGCCAGCAACGTCAGCGCGAGCTTCACGCGGCAAGCCTAGACTGAAGCGATGGCCGCGACACGTGCGCTCGAGCAGCTCTTCGGCGGCGCGCAGTGGCGAATGTCGCTTGGTGAGCGGGCGGCGCTCGAGGGCGTACTCGCCTGCCTGCAACCATCGGTCTCGGTCGAGATCGGGACGCTCCAGGGCGGCAGCCTCGAGTCGGTCGGCGCCCACAGCGAGGTCGTCCACTCCTTCGACCTCGCCCTCCACCCCAGCGTGACCCCGGGCCGGTTCCCCAACGTCGTGTTTCACGAGGGGGACAGCCACGAGCTGCTGCCCGCAACCCTCGACGAGCTCGCCCGCGCCGGGACGAACGTCGACTTCGCGCTCGTCGACGGCGACCATAGCGCCGAGGGCGTCCGGCGAGACGTCGAGGATCTGCTCGCTTCTCCGAGCGTGGGCCGCACGGTGATCCTGATCCACGACACGTTGAACGAGCGCGTGCGGGCCGGTCTCGAGCAGGTCGATCTCGACCGCGAGCAGGTCGTTCACGCCGAGCTCGACTTCGTCGTCGGCCAGCTCTGGGACGGCGGGCCGTTCGACCACGACCTCTGGGGCGGCCTCGGGCTCGTCGTCACGGGCTGGGAGCTCGAGCGCAGCACGCGCGGGGGCGCCAGCCGGATCCACGACGCCCTCGAGGTCTACTCGACCTTCCGGCGAGCGCTCGAGGACGGCGAGGCGGCCGAGCGCCCGCGCTACGGCGAGATCCGCGCGCTCGAGCGCAAGCTCGCCGATGCGCACGCGTCGATGAGCTTGATGGAGCGTTCGCTGAGCTGGCGCGTCACCGCTCCGCTGCGACGCGTGCGCGGGCTCGCGCGCCGCTAACGGCAGCGCGGGCCGCGTGCGCGGTGGAGGATCCTCCACCCCTCCGGCGTGACCTCGACGGGCTTCCACGCTCGTGCGCACAGCGAGCTCGACTGCCCGGGCCGCACGAAGACCCACGACGCGCCCGCCACGTCCCGGTCGGGCTCGCGAACGAAGACCACTCGCCGATCGAGGCCGGAGCCGAAGAAGGGAGAGACGGGGTCGCTCGGCGTGATCGCGAGCCCCACGTTCGTCGAGGACGGCAAACGCTCGTCGAGAAAGCGGATCGGCGCGGCGTAGTCGGGCCGCACCTCGGGGCCGCCTCTCCAGCGCGGCGTGTGCCAGACGCTCTTGGGCTTGTCGCCCTGGAGCAGCGGTAGCCCGGATGGCCGACGCGCGTCGTTCGCAAGCGCCAGCAGGAGGGTCGTCGCCGCGATCGCCGTGACGCCCCATGCGACCGCCCGCCACCGCAGCACGATTCCCCAGGTCGCGGCCGCGAGGGCGATCGGGAACGCGAAGAAGCGCCCAGACCACTCCTGGTAGAAGAACAACGTCGCGAAGGCGACGAGCCAGTAGAACGGCGCGAGCACGAGCAGAACCGCGAGCCGATCCAGTCGGCCGCGGCGAGCCGCGACGACGGCGAGCACACCCGCGCCGACGAGCGCGAGCGACCCGAGCGGCCCGTACCAGGAGAAGTTCGAGGCGGCCCTCGTGATGTCGTGGCCCGGGTCGATCGCCGCGAGGTCGGGCCGGCCGAGCGCGAGCCATCCCTTGAACTCTCCGCGCACGAGCTGGTGCGCGAGCGGGAGGAGGACGAGCGGAACGAGGGCGACGAGCGCCGCGACCGCGCCGGTGACGATCGCCGCTCGTCCGCGCCGCCGAGCGACGGTGAGGACGGCGGCGGCGACCAGGATAACGAGCGCGCTTCCGGCGTAGAGCCACCGGTCTCGGCCGGTCGCGCCGGACAGGTCGATGAACTCGATCCCGAGCCGCACGATGCGCGCGGCCACCGGGGCCACGCCGCGATCGACGTGGAACTCGTCCGTCACGTGACCGTCCCAGGCGCCCGTCTCCGCGAGGTTGACGACGTACCAGAAGGCCCCGACCAGGGCTCCGATCGCCACCGCGACGACGCGCACCCGTCGCCGTTCCGGCCACCGGGCGAGCCACGCGACCGCGAGGAGAATCGGGATCCCGAGGACCGCGGTCAGCTTGACGTCGGCGGCGAGCGCGGTCGCGACGCCTGCGAGCCACGGCGACGCCCGACCCCGGTCGAGCAGCAGAAGCGCGGCCGAGAGGAGGAAGGCCGCGACGATCAGGTCGCTCATCGCCGTCCCGGCCTGGAGCACGACGATCGGCAGCGTCGCGACGAGCAAGCCGCCGAAGAGAGCCTGGCGCCGCCCGAGCCCGACCCGCCGCGCGATCCCGACGACGCCGACGGCGAGCGCGAGGAAGGCAAGGAGCTGATCGAGCGCGACGAAGCGATCGTTGCCCGCCAGCGTCATGCTCGTCAGCGGCCCCAGCTCGCCGCCGGGCGGGTAGGCGTTGTTGCGGAGGTCGAAGATCCCGGCCAGGTACGCGATCCCGTGGTGCTGCCGCCAGAGTCCGGCGCGGACGAGGTGGAACGTCAGGGCGTCGTCCTCCACCTGCGTCGTCCCGACGGCGAGCGCGACGGTGTACGCGAAGCCGAGCGCAGCCACCACCGCCAGCACGATCAGGACCGGGTCGGAGCCGAGCGTGCGCGCGGCGGCTCGCCAGTGGATGACGGCTCGACGAGCATTCCGGGTGGCCGCGAGCGTGAGGGCGCAGAGCGCGGCGAGCGTCACGAGGAGGGGAACGGGCGTGAACGCGCGGAAGAGCGAGAGCCCGAGCGCGACGAGGAGAAGCTCTCCGTGCGCGAGCACGAAGGCCGCGATCAGGAAGCTCGTCGGCGAGCCGGCCCCGAAAGCCGCCGCGAGCCGGACAGCGGTCGCCGCCAGGAGCGCGACGCCGACGAGCAGCAGCAGGCTCGCGGGCACTAGCGAGGCTCGGTACCGGCGCCGAGGGCGCTCGCGATCGCCTCGACGACCCGCTCCGCGGCGCGCCCGTCGAGAGCCCCCACCACCTCGCGGGCGACGCGGCGGCGCTCCGCGGCCAGCTCCTCGGGCTGCGCGAGCGCCCGCTCGACTCCCTCCACGACCTCGTCGAAGCTCGAGGCCCGATAGAACGCCTCCGACTCCAGGAGCTGCCGGTAGTGCTCGCCGAGCACGTTCTTCGCCGCCCAGCTGTCCCCCGGCGCGCCGCCCTCGTCGTAGAGCACGCAGACGGCGGGTCGATCGTTGACGATCGCGTCGAGCAGGATCGTGCCCGCGTTCGAGACGACGCAGCTCCCGTGCTGGAGGAGGGTCGCGAGAATCTCCAGGTCGGTGTAGCTCGACGACTGCACGTACGCTCCGGCGCGTCCTTGCGCGGCCGCGAAGCGCGTCTCCCAGTCGCGGTCGCGCGGGTGGGGGCGAAAGAGGAGCGAAAAGCGCGCAGCGCCGTCGCTCTCGCTCCACCAGTCGACCAGCCGCTCGACGAGACGGCTCTCGTATGGCGAGTTCGTCGGCGTGTTCCCCATCGCCATCACGAGCGGGAGGCCCGGGTCGAGCCCGTACGTGCGCAGGAGCGCCTCGTAGTCCGCGCGCGGTCGCCTTCGGTGGAAGGCGTCGGTCTGCGGCCAGCCGGTGACGACGGCGCGCGCCGGATCGACGCCGTGGTAGCGCTCCAGGTCCTCCCGCATGACCTCGTTCTGCACGACGTAGCGGTCGAGGTGGGTCGAGATCACCCCCTTGCCGACCGTGTGATCCCAGCTCGCGACGTAGCCGACGACCGGCAGCCCGAGCCGCCGGGCGGCGACGAGAAAGCGAACGGCAGGCTGTGTCTGCACGTTCGAGAAGACGACGGCGCAGCACTCGCGTCGCATTCGCTCGAGGAGCGTGTGCGAGACGTAGCGGCGCGCGCTGTAGAGCCAGCCGTGCATCGCCTGCTCCAGCGGCGCCCAGCGCGGCAGCGGCCCGGCGAGCGCGGAGTCGAGCGCCAGATTCGGGTGACCCGGGTGCATGCGCTCCCGGTGGAAGCCGTGGCGGAGGTTGAGCCTGATCGCGAGCGGATAGAAGCCCAGTTTCCGGTCGAGCCAGAGGTCGAGGCGGCGCTCGACCTTCTCGGTCAGTCCGACGCGGGCGGGAAAGAGCTCGTCCTCGTAGAGAACCGTGACGCCCTCGACCCGCCCGGCCCACTCGGCCGCGCCCCGACGCTCGAGCAGGAGCACGACGACCAGGCGGTCGGCCAGCCGCTCCCGCAGCCCGGCGACGATCCCGCAATCGAAGAAGATCCGGGCCGAGAGCGGGTCCGGGACGACGAGCCAGACGCGGCTCACGACACGGTTTTCGCCCGCAGGGCGAGCGCGATCCGATCGGCGAGCGACGCTCCGTCGAGCCCGTGCGCGCGCAGCGCCTCCGGCGGCGTGCCGCAGGCGGGCCACCCTTCCACGCCGAGGATCGCGACCGAGCGGCCGTCGAGCAGGCCCTGGCGGGAGAGCGCGCGCAGGATCCCATCGCCGAGACCCCCGACGGGCGCGTGATCCTCGAGCACGAAGACGTCGCCGTAGGGCGTGACGGTCTCGGCCAGCCAGGCGCCGTCGAAGCGGTTCAACCACGGCAGATCGACGACCTCCACTCCCAGGCCGCGCTCCCGCAGGAGCTCGGCGGCCGTCAGCGCCTCGTGCAGCATCACCGGCCCGTAGGCCAGAAGCAGAGCGTCGCCGCCCTCGTGCAGGACCGTGCCGCACCCGGGCTCGAGCCGCCAGCCGTCGGGCAGCGCGATCGACCGCGGCGACGGGCCGATCGCGAGGCGAATCGCAACGTTCCCCTCCGCGTGCTCGACCGCCCACGTCACGAGCACGCGCGTCTCCTCCGCGTTTCCGGGCTGCACGATCGTGCAGTTCGGCAACGCGCCGAGCAGCGAGATGTCGCGCAGGCTCTGGTGCGACTTGCCGGGCCCTGCGGGGATCAAGCCGGCGTAGTGGCAGGCGTAGAGGATCTTCGTCCGCTCGCTGGCGTTGTTGTAGATCTGCTCGTTGGCCCGGGAGGCCAGGAAGCTCGCGAACGAGTTGACGACGGGGAGGAGGCCCTGGCGCGCCAGCCCGCCCGCCATCGAGACCATGTCCTGCTCGGCGATCCCGTTCTCGACGAAGCGGGCGGGATGCGCGAGCTCGAACGCGCGCACGCGGCAGTCGGAGGCGAGGTCGCCGTCGAGGACGATCAGGTTGTCGTTGCGCTCCGCGAGCTCGAGCAGCGTCTCCCCGTACGCCTCGGCGACGAACTCGCGAGCTTGCGGCTCGGAGCCGCGATGTCCTCGCGGGGGAGCGCCCGCCCCCGACTCCGGCTCACCCTGGAGCGACACAGCGGGGGCCTCCTCGAGCATGGGCGCGGGCTCGAGCACGAGCGCGCCGAGGCCGAGAGCTTCGAGCCGGCGCTCGATCCGGTCGACGAGCTCGTCGTGCGCGCGCACGAAGTCGGCGTCTGCGGGCGCTCCGGCGTGCCAGCGGTATGTCCCTCCCCCCTCCTCGAGCGCGCGCGGGTGCTCCATGAAAGACACGCCCTTGCCCTTGACGGTACGCGCGACGAGCACCTTCGGCCGGTCGCCGGCCGAGCGGAACGCGGCGAACGCCTCGCGCAGCTCCGCATGGTCGTGGCCGTCACAGGCCGCGACCTGCCAGCCGAAGGACGACAGCTTCGACTCGAGGTCGCCGAGCCCGAGGATCTCCTCCGTCGGCCGGTCCGACTGCAGCTCGTTCCGGTCGACGACCACCCACAGGTTCCCGAGCCGCTGGTGCGCCGACGCCTGGAGCGCCTCGAAGTTCTGCCCTTCCTGGAGCTCGCCGTCCCCGACGATCACGACGACGCGACCGTCGCGGCCGAGGAAGCGCTTGGCCCAGGCCGTCCCTCGGCCTTTCGAGATGCCCATGCCGAGCGAGCCGGAGTTGGCCTCGATGCCCGGCGTGCCGACGTCCGGGTGCCCGTCGAGGCCGCCGAGCCTGCGAAGCCGCAGCAGCTTCTCGGTCGGGATCACGCCAAGGGCGTGGAGCGCCGCGTAGAGGCCGGGCACGTCATGGCCCTTCGACGAGAAGAAGACGTCCCGGTCGGGATGCTCCCAGCCGAGCTCGGCGGTGTTCAACTCCTCGAAGAGGAGCTGGACGACGAGGTCGAGCGCGCTGAAAGTCGAGCCGAGATGCCCCGAGCCGGCGCGCTTGACCGCCGCTAGCGCGTTCGCGCGGCACATGTCCGCGATCAGCGCGAGCGTCGCGTCCCGGTCGCCGCCCGCCGCGCGGGCGCGATCGAACTCGACACGGGGGATCAGACGCAGCTCGAGCACGGGGGAGACGTTAGCGCCGAGCCGGGATCGCAGCCGCTCACGCGGTTAGCGAATCAGGAACAGCTAGCCGCGTGGAGGCGCTGCCACGTACACGTGCGCCTCGAGCGGGCCGAACGTGTCGGCGAAGCGTCCGGCGGCGGCCGTCACCGTCCGCGTCCCGTCGAGCGAGGTCAGCGTCCGGTCGCCGAGTGCGGGAACCGTGAACGTCGCCGAGGCCGGGCTGCGGCCCGCGTTGACCGCGATCACGTAGACGGCGCCGTTGTGGACCCGCACGCCGACCCGGACCTGCTGGTTGTCGGCCGACGCGTCAGCTGCGGGCTCGACGAGGGCGGGTGCGAGCGTCGCGAGCTCGCGGTTCGTCCGGGCGATCTCCGCGCCGACAGCGGGCGACCAGTTGTTCGGGAAGTAGCCGATCGCGTGCGCGCCGCCGGCGACGGCGAGCCAGGTCTCTGCGCGGACGGTCTCCGGGGTCACGTCGAGCTGGCCGGCGCCGCAGTCCATCTGGCGCGCCTCGATCCACTGGAAGGTCGGCTTCCCGGCCGCGAGCGTCACGAGCTCGCGCTGCGAGTCGAAGACGTCGCCGAAGCTGTCGTAGCGGCACCAGTTCTGCAGCGGATAGAGGTCGAAGCCGATCACGTCGGCGTTCGCGACCAGGGCCGGGTACATCCCGCGGGCCTTGCGGAAGGGGCGCGGCGCGGCTGTAGAAGTGGTTGGTGAGCGTCAGGAAGCGCACGCCGCCCTGGCCGGTCGGCACGCTGCGCGCCACGTCCGCGGCGGTCAGGTTGCTGGGAAGGTGCGTGTCCCATTCGTCCGGGAGGTACCAGCCGAGCAGGCCGGTCCCCGCGAGCGACGTCTCGTGCATGTCGGCGACCGAGAGCGCGCGTCCGCCGAGCCGATCGAGCTGCTGGCGACCGTTCTCGCAGTCGTTGCCCATGAAGAGGTCGATCCCGACCGCGAGGTTGCCCGCATAGCCGTCCGCGCACTGGGCCCAGACCATGGTCGGAAAGAACGGCTGCCCGTCGAGCTCGAGCGCACCGGCCTGCGTGGACGCGCTCGTCGCGCCGCTCAGGGCAGGGGTCGTCAGCGTGTAGGCCGCGACGGCGGCGCGGCCGTCCGCGGTCGACGCCTCGACCTCGAGCCGGTACGAGGTTGCGAATGCGAGCCCGGTGACGACCGCCTGATGCTCGCGCCCGGGGCCGCTCGTGCCCGTCCAGAGGCTCAGCGAATCCAGGCCGTAGGCGATGCGGTCGGTCGAGTCGTCGTTCGTGCGCCAGGCGATCGTGGCGGCGAAGGGCGTGAGGGAGAGCGTGCGCACGTCGCTGAGCACGAGCGGCGGGCCGATGGGCGCGGCCGGAGCCTGCGTCGCGAAGGTCACGGCAGGAGGCGCCGCCCCCACGGGCGCCTGGTCGGCCGGCAGCCCCTCGGCGTTGGCGGAGAGGGTACGCGCGGCGGCCGAGAAGGCGATCACGTGCTCGCCGGCGGGGGCGACGGACACCGCCCTGGCGGCGGCGACGCCGTCCCTGATCGTGTGCAAGCCGGCCCGCAGCGGCTCTAGACCCGGCCCTGCGACAGCAGTGTGGGAGCGAGCCGCGGTCTGCGCCGCGACGTGCCGAACGGCCGCAAGCTCGGGTGCGGCGCGTACCCCAGCGGGGTCGGAGGCCGAACCCGCGAGGTGCGCGCCGAGCAGCCCGCCCAGACAGGCGGTCAGAAGCAGCCACAGCCAGTTCCGCAGCACGTACGGCACCTAGCTAGTTACGGCGCTTCCGCGGCTCGCACCCTCCCCCGTTCGAGGGATCCATGGCCCGAGTAGGCTGACGCACGTGCGTCGTCCGGCTGGAAGTCCCGCTCGCGCTCGGGGCAGCGTCCGGGAGCTCTCGCCGCCGGCGGCGGCCCCTTCCGCGTGAGGGTGCTGATCGTCTCCGGCATCTGGCCGCCGGACATCGGCGGACCGGCGAGTCACGCGCCGGAGGTGGCCTCCTTCCTCCAGCGCCGCGGGCACGAGGTGGAGGTGGTGACCACGGCGGAGGTACCGCCCGTTCCGCGTGCGTATCCCGTGCGGGCCGTTCGACGCTCGGCGCCGGTCGGCGCGCGCCACCTCCGCGCCGCCGCGCTCGTGCAGCGCCGTGCGCGCGCGAACGACGTCGTCTATACGACCGGGATGTTCGGACGGAGCGCGCTCGGCTCGCGGCTCGCACGGCGGCCGTACGTCGTCAAGCTCACGGCCGATCCGGCGTTCGAGCGCTCCCGTCGGCGCGGTCTCGTCAACGGGAACGTCGAGGACTTCCAGAGAGGCGGCGGCGGCGCGGCGGCGGCCTTGCTACGGCTCGCTCGCGACGCGGAGCTCCATGGCGCGGCCCATGTTCTCTGTCCCAGCGCGTATCTGCGCCGGCTCGCCGTCTCCTGGGGCGTCGCCCCCGAGCGCGTGAGCGTCCTGCCGAATCCGGCGCCGGAGGTTCCCGAGCTGCCGCCGCGCGAGGAGCTGAGGCGCGCGCTCGGGCTGAACGGCGCAACGGTCGCCTTCGCGGGTCGCCTCACGGCGCAGAAGTCACTCGGCCGCGCGCTCGAGGCGGTGGCGGGCGCCGAGGGCGTCTCGCTTGCGATCGCCGGCGACGGACCGGACCGCGAGTCGCTCGAGGCGCGTGCGCGACAGCTCGGCATCGAGAGCCGGGTGCGTTTTCTCGGCGCTCAGCCTCGGGAGCGGATCCTCGAGCTCTTTCGCGCCGCCGACGCGACGATCCTCTCGTCGAGCTGGGAGAACTTCCCGCACACCGTGGTCGAGGCGCTCGCCGTCGGGACCCCGGTGCTGGCGATGGAGGCCGGAGGTGTCGCCGAGGTCGTCCGCGACGGCGTCAACGGCCTGCTCGTTCCCGCCGGCGACACGACCGCCCTCGTCGAGGCCGTCCGACGCTACTTCGCCGACCCGGCGCTCCGCGAGCGACTACGCGGCCGGGCTGCGAGCTCCGTGGCCGACTACTCCACCGAACGCGTCCTTGGGCGGCTCGAAGACGTCCTCCACCGGGTCGCGTGAGGCCCAAAGTCCTCTTCGTCGGCCGGACGCGCTACCGCCTTCCGCTCGACCCGGCGCTCGCCCGCAAGTGGGACGCGCTGGCCGACGTGATGGAGCTTCGAGTGCTCGGGCGTGCCGCGGCCCGGGACGGCGGCGTCGATCCGCGCTTCCGGCTGTTCGGCCCGGCGCGGCCGCGCGCGCTCGACGGAGCGGCGTTCTACGCCTCCCTGGCGCTCCGACTCGCGCGCGAGCTGCGGCGCTTGCAGCCTGACGCGATCGTGGCCCAGAGCCCCTACGAGGCGGCCGCGGCGCTCGTCGCGAGACGGGCGGCGGGCAGCCGGGCGCGTGTGGTCGTCGAGCTCCATGGTGACTGGCGGACGGCGACCCGGCTGTACGGCTCGCGACTGCGGCGGGTGCTGGAGCCCCTGACGGAGCCCGTCGCGCGCGGCGCGCTTCGCCGCGCCGACGCCGTCCGGACGATCTCCCCCTACACGAGCGGGCTCGTCCGTCGGCTCGGGCGCGAGCCGGTCGCGGTCTTTCCCGCCTACGTCGATCTGTCGGCGTTCGTCACGCGGCCGCCGGCGCCCGTACCCGCACAGCCGGTCGCGCTCTTCGTCGGGGTGCTCGAGCGCTACAAGGGCGTCGATGTGCTCGCGGCGGGGTGGCGGCGCGTGGCTGAGCGGCTGCCGGACGCAAGGCTGCGGATCGTGGGAGAGGGCCCCGCCGCGCCGGCGATCGAGCGCCTCGTCTCGGACCTTCCCGGCCGCGTCGAGTGGTCATCGCGCCTCTCCTCCGAGCACGTCGCCACGGCGCTCGACGAGGCCAGCCTGCTCGTCCTCCCCTCTCGCTCGGAGGGGCTGCCGCGGATCGCGATCGAGGCGTTCTGTCGCGGGCGAGCGGTCGTCGGCGCGCGCGCGGGAGGGATCCCCGACATCGTCCAGGACGGGATCAACGGGCTCCTGGTTCCAGCCGAGGATCCGGACGCTCTCGCCGACGCGCTCGTCCGGGCGCTCGACGACCGCGCTCTGCTCGAACGCCTCGGCGCAGGCGCCCGCGCCGGCGTCGAGCCGTGGCTGCAGACTCCCGAGGAGTTCGCGCGCAAGACGGTCGAGCTCGTGGAGCGCGCGCTGGCGTGAGGCCCCGAGCTCTCTTCGTCTCGCGCGGCCCGTACAGGCTTCCCCTCTCGGAGGGGTTGGCCCGGAAATGGGACGCAGTGCGCGACCAGCTCGATTTCCGTGTGCTCGCGGCCGGCGAGGGCGGCGACTCCGAATTCAGGCTCGTGCGGGAGCCGCCCGCGCTCGGCGGGCCGGCGTTCTACGCGGCGCTGCCGGGACGGATCGCCGGCGAGCTGCGGGCCTTCCGGCCCCAGGCGGTGCTCGCCCAGGGCGCACACGAGACGGCTGCGGCGCTGGCCGCTCGCCGGCTCGCCCGGGTCGAGACGGCGGTGATCGCCGATCTCCACGGCGATTGGCGGGCGCCCACGCGGCTCTACGGCTCGAGGCTTCGCAGCCTGCTCAGCCCGGCCGCCGACCGGGTGGCCGAGGCCGCGTTGCGCCGCGCGGACGGCGTGCGCACCGTGACCGGCTACACGACGAGGCTCGTCCGAGAGCTCGGACTCGAGCCGACCGACCAGTTTCCCGCGTACATGGACTTCGCGGCCTTCTTGCAGCACTCGCCGGCCGCGCTCCCGGAGCGGCCGCAGGCGCTCTTCGTCGGCGTGCTGGAGCGCTACAAGAACGTCGACGGCCTCGCCGACGCCTGGCGACGAGCCGCGCCGCTCGTCCCGGACGCACGCCTGCAGCTCGTCGGGACCGGCACGCTCACCCAGGTCGTCGAGCGACTGCTCTCGGACCTCCCCGAGCAGACGACGTGGGCGCCGAGCCTGACGCAGCCGGAGGTGTCGAACGCCCTCGACGAGTCGACCTGCCTCCTGCTGCCGTCGCGCTCGGAGGGGATGGGCCGCGTCGCGGTCGAGGCGTTCTGCCGTGCGCGCCCGGTCGTCGGCAGTCGCGTCGGCGGCATTCCGGACCTCGTCGAGGACGGCGGGAACGGTCTCCTCGTCGAGCCCGGCGACGTCGCCGAGCTCGCGGACGCGATCGTGCGCATGCTCGGCGACCGCGGCCTGGCGGAGCGGCTGAGCCGAGGCGCCCATGCGAGCGCCGAGCTCTGGACGATCTCGCCGAGCGAGTTCGCCCGCCGGCTCCGCGCCCTCGTCGAGCAGGTGACGGGTCGACGCTAGCGATGCGACGACTCGTCTTCATCACTCAGCGCGTCGACCGGGACGATCCCGTGCTGGCCGCGACGATCCCGAAGATCCGCGCGCTCGCGGCACGCGTCGACGAGCTGATCGTGCTCGCCCAGTCGGGGGTTCCGGACGATCTGCCTGAGAACGTCGAGCTGCGGACGTTCGGCTCCGACCGGCGGCTCGGGCGTGGCCTGCGGTTCGAGCGCGAGCTCCTGCGCGCGCTTCCGGCGGACGCGGTCGTGGCGCACATGATCCCGCTCTACGCGATCCTCGCGGGGCCGGTCGTGCGCGCGCGGCGGATTCCCCTCCTGCTCTGGTTCACGCACTGGAAGGCCAGCGGGACCCTCCGGGCGGGGGCGTTCGCGGCGAGCGCGATCGTGAGCGTCGACCGGCGCTCGTTCCCGCTCGACTCCGCGAAGGTCCGCGCGATCGGACACGGGATCGACGTGAGCGAGTTCCCGTGCGTCGAGCCGGAGCCGGGGCCGGGGCCGGCGGTGCGCCTGCTCGTGCTCGGCCGCTACTCGCGGGCGAAGGGGATCTCGACGATCCTCCGGGCGGTCGAGCAGGCGCGCGCCGAGGGCCTCACGGTCGAGGTGGAGCTGCACGGCGCCGCCCTGAACGAGCACGAGCGGGCGCACCGGCGCGAGCTGGAGGCGTTCGGATTCGCGCTCGGAGGCGCCGTACCGAGAACGGAGCTGCCGCGGCTCTTCTCCGGCTCGGACGCACTCGTGAACAACATGAGGGCGGGCGCGCCCGACAAGGTCGTCTACGAGGCCGCCGCCTCGTGCTTGCCGGTGCTCGCCTCCAACCCCGTCTTCGACGAGCTGTTCGAGGGCTTCGACCTGCGCTTCGACCGCGACGATCCGGCGAGCCTCGCCGGGCGGCTGCACTGGCTCGCCGGCCTCGGTGCGCAGGAGAGGGCCGAGCTCGGTCGAGCGCTGCGCGAGCGCGTGGCCCGACGTCATTCCGTCGAGACCTGGGCCGACGGCGTTCTGGGGGTCGCAGGCTCGTTACGCCGGCCGGTCGCTTCGTAGACCGCCCTTTCCCCGGGCCCTCGGTCCGGATAGCGAAGCGACTGCGACGAGCAGGAAGAGCGGCGCCAGAGGCAGCTCGAACTCGGCCTGCGGCGACTGCGAGACGGCGTGCACGAGCAGGACGAGGGCGGCGGCGGCGAGCAGCACGACCAGGGCGAGCCCGCCCCGGGGCCGGCGGAGGGCGAGCGCGGCGGCCCCGAGGATCAGCCAGACGATCGACCGCGGCGAGTCGAAGCTCAGCGTGTCGAGCTTCGTCGCGAGCGTCCGGTTTCCGTCGCGCAGCGGAAGCTGTGCGTTCCAGCTCCGGACGCGGCTGGCGAGCTGGGAGTAGCGGCGCTGATCACGTACCTCGGAAAACGCGCGGGCCGGCCGCCGGAAGATGCACGGATCGATGTCGTCCGTCGGGCACCAGACGAAGCCGTAGCGCGCGGCGACCACCAGCGGAGACAGTGCGCTCGGGCTCGGGAGCGTCTTGCCGTCCACCTGCATCGTCGGGGGTAGCCGCGGGTACGAGCGCCCGCGTCGGACCTGGTCGAGCGCGAAACCCTGGGCCACGAAATGCCAGAACGTGCTGGCGACGCTGCGCGCGTACCAGCCCGGGTGGCGCCGGACCGCCTCGAGCGCCGCGTCGTAGAGGACGTCGTAGTTGCTCGACCGGCCGAAG
>JBBSHO010000011.1:0-44819 GCA_038253005.1 Gaiellales bacterium | reverse complement strand
CGAGGTGCGCGCCGAGACCTCGCGCCCGCTCGACCTCCGCCTCCCGGTCGGGGACGTTCACGTCGAGGTGGATCGGCAGCTCGATCGTGGGCGACTTCGCCATCCGGTTGAAGAGCAGCGTCGACCCCTCACACTTCGGATCCGAGGCCAGGGCGCAGTCCGCGCCTCCCTCGACGGTGTAGCCGAGCAGCCCGGCCCAGAACCCCGCCACCCGCCCGGGATCGTCGCAGGCGAAGGTGACGTGCTCCAGCCGCAACACCGGCGGAGCCTACAAAACGAATGAGGGGCGGCTCGCGCCGCCCCTCTCGAGTGTCCTAGCGGCGGTCTCGGCCGCCACGACCTCCCCGCCGGTCTCGGTCGCCGCGCGGGCGATCCTCCTCCGGCGGGCGTGGCGGGGCGTCCTTGGCCCGCTCGATCAGCTCCTCGGGGCTGACCGTGCCGCCGTTCTCGTGCTTCTGGACGAGCTTGAGGCCGATCCGCCCGCGGGCCTTGTCGACCTCCTGGACGATCACGTCGAGCATGTCCCCGCGCGAGATCACGTCCTCGATGTGGCCGACCCGGCCGGGGCCCACGTTGGAGACGTGGAGCAACCCGTCCGTGCCCTTCTTCAGCTCCACGAACGCGCCGAACTGGGTCGTCTTCACGACCTTCGCGTTCATGAACTCGTCCCCGACCTCGGGCTCCTTCGTGAGCGCGGTGACGGCGGCGATCGCGGACTCTGCCTTCGCTCCGTCGGTCGCGTAGATGAGGATCGTCCCGTCCTCCTCGATGTCGATCTGGACGTCGTTCTCGGACTCGAGCGCGCGGATCGTCTCGCCGCCCTTCCCGATCACCATCCCGATCTTCTCCGGGTCGATCTTGACGGAGGAGATGCGCGGCGCGTTCTCGGAGAGCTCCGAGCGCACCTCCGAGATCGCCTCCAGCATCGAGTCGAGGATCGTGCTCCGCGCCCGCTTCGCCTGCTCGAGCGCGCCCCGCATGATCTCCTGCGTGACGCCGGTGATCTTGATGTCCATCTGCAGCGCCGTGATCCCCTCGCGGGTGCCGGCCACCTTGAAGTCCATGTCCCCGAGATGGTCCTCGGCACCCTGGATGTCGGTCAGGATGACGTAGTCGTCGCCTTCCTTGACGAGGCCCATGGCGATCCCGGAGACGGGCGCCTTGATCGGCACGCCGGCGTCCATCAGCGCGAGCGTCGAGCCGCAGACCGAGCCCATCGAGGACGAGCCGTTCGACTCGAGTGTCTCCGAGACGAGGCGGATCGTGTACGGGAACTCCTCCGGCGTCGGGATCATCGCCTCGAGCGCCCGCTGCGCCAGCGCGCCGTGGCCGATGTCGCGTCGCTTCGGACCGCGCATGAAGCCGGTTTCCCCGACCGAGTAGGGCGGGAAGTTGTAGTGGTGCATGTAGCGGCGATCGGTCTCGAGCGAGAGGTCGTCGATTCGCTGGCCCTCCTTCGCCGTGCCGAGCGTCAGCAGCGTCATGATCTGCGTCTGCCCTCGGGTGAAGAGCCCCGAGCCGTGCGTGCGCGGCGAGACGCCGACCTCGCACGTGATCGAGCGGATCTCGTCCGGGGCGCGGCCGTCGGGGCGGTTCTTGTCGACGGCGATCTTGCGGCGGACGAGCTCCTTGTAGACGGTCTCGGCGGCCTTCTTGACGTAGCTCTTCGTGATCGAGTCCTTGACCGGCGGGCCCTCGCCGTCTGTCGCGGGGCCGACCGGGAAGGGCAGCTCGACGGTCTCGACGATGCGGTCGAAGAGCAGGCGCCGCTTGGCGGACTTGAGCTCCTTCGAGTCCTGCTCTGCATCGGTCAGCGTCTGCAGATCGCTCCCGAACTGCTCGCGCACCGCTTTCAGCACGGCCTCGAGGCGCGTCTGCTCGAGGATCGCCTGCAGACTCTGCTTCTGCTGGAGCTGCTGCCAGACGTCGTCCTCGGTCGAGTCCATCGAGAGCTCGGGCAGGAACTCCTCGACGAGCCCGTCGGCGGCGCGGAGGCCGTCCGACTGGATCCGCTCGCGGATCGCGTCGCCGTGCCGACCCTCGAGATCCTCGGTGACCGAGGAGTCGAGCCACTTCGGCTTCCCGACCTGCTCGCGCAGATCCTCCTGCGCCTGGCAGAGCTTCTTGATCTCCTCGTGCGCGAGCTCGAGCGCCTCGAGAAGCGTCTCTTCGGGGATCTCCTCCGCGCCCGCCTCCACCATCGTGAGGCCTTCCGGAGTGCCGACGACGATCAGGTCGAGCGTCGACTCCTCCTCCAGCTCCGGCAGCGTCGGGTTGATCGTGAGCTGGCCGTCGAGCATCCCGACCCGCACCGCCCCGACGGGGCCCATGAAGGGCAGCGGGGAGATCATCAGCGCTGCGGAGATGCCGTTGATGCACAGCATGTCGTGCGCCGTGACGAGGTCGGCGGAGAGCACCGTTCCGATGCACTGCACCTCGTTCCGGAAGCCCTTCGGCCACAGCGGCCGGATCGGGCGGTCGATCATGCGCGCGGTCAGGATCGCGCGCTCGGTCGGACGGCCCTCGCGCTTGAAGAAGCCGCCCGGGATCTTCCCGGCCGCGTACATGCGCTCCTCGACGTCGACCGTGAGCGGGAAGAAGTCCGCGCCCTCGCGCGCCTCCGTCCGCCCCTGGGCCGTCGCCAGGACCATCGTCTCGCCGGAGCGCACGAGCACCGCGCCGTCGGCCTGCTTCGCGAGCTTCCCGCTCTCGAAGGTGATCTCGCGCCCACCGACGGTCACGCTGACCGTGGCTCGACGCTCTGTGGCAATCGCCATCTGTTCCTCCACTCCCGAGAGCGGGGATTTGAGTCAGTCTCGTCCGCGAGACTCGCTCAAATCTCCACTCTCGCTGGTTGATCCCGTGCCGGACGTCAGCCTGGCTCGGGCGAAAAAGACGGGTTATCGGCGCAGGCCAAGCTCCTTGATCAAGGCTCGATAGCCCTCGAGGTCGTGCTTCTGGAGATAGTTCAGGAACCGCCGCCGGCGGCCGACGAGCTTCAACAGGCCACGGCGCGAGTAGTGATCCTTCGGGTGCGCTCGCAGGTGCTCGGTGAGCTCGTTGATCCGGGTCGTCAGCAGGGCCACCTGGACGTCGGTCGAGCCCGTGTCGGACTCGCTCGCCCCGTGCTTGCGGACGATCTCCAGCTTGGCTTCCTTGGTGAGGGTCATGCAACCTCCGTTTCGTGTCTCCACAACCCCCGCTCGCGCCGGAAGCTGGCGTCGAGCCGCGGCTGGGTCGTCCGGCAGGGTAGCAGCTCCTTCGGCGGACAGCTCGCGGATCCGCAAGGCCCGAAGCGCTTCTCGAGGCCGCCGGCGTGGACCAGCCGCGCCTGCTTGGATGCGCACTCCTCGCAAACCGAGCGGCTACGGTGCGCGGCGATGGACGCGGCGGTTGCAGCGGGGCACCCGGCGACGACAGCGGCGGGAATCGAGATCCTCGAAGACGGCGGCGGCGCGGCGGACGCGGCGGTCGCCGCCTCGCTCGCCTCGTGTGTCGCCGAGACGGTGATGACGGGGTTCCTCGGCGGCGGGCACGCGATCTACCTGGACGCGGAGAGCGGGGACATCCAGAACCTGGACTGCTTCGTGGGGATGCCGGGGCTCGGCGGGCCGCTGGCGGAACCGGAGCTCGTCCAGCTCGACGTGCCCTTCGGGGAGGAGCTCGTTCATTACGCGATCGGGCCTGCATCGTGCGGCGTGCCGGGTCTCCCGGCAGGGCTGGAGGCGCTCTGGCGAGAGCACGGACGGCTGCCGTGGCCTCGGCTCGTGGAGCCCGCGCTTCGACTTGCACGGGAAGGCGTGGAGCTCACGGCCGCGCACGCCATCTGTCTCGCGATGCTGGCTCCGGTGCTGACGATGAACGAAGGCGAGCGGATCTACGCGCCCGCAGGCGCCCCGCTCGTCGCCGGGGATCGGCTCGAGCAGCCGGGGCTCGTCGCCGCGCTCGAGACGGTGGCCGCCGAGGGCGCAGGCTCCGCCTACCGCGGCGAGCTGGCGGAGTCGTTGCTCGCGCTCTGTGCGCAACGCGGCGGGCTCGTCACGCGCGGCGACCTCGAGAAGTACGCGGCGGAGTGGTCGGAGCCGGTCGCCGTGGACTATCTGAGCGGGCGACTGCTGACCCGCGGCGGGCTCTCGGATGTCCCGCGGACGCTCGAACGATTCCCGCGGCTTCGCGGCCTCGCTCCGGCCCAGCGGGTGGAAGCGCTCGTCTGCTGCCTGGCCGGCGGCGCCGGGCCGGAGGGTCATACGACGAACCTGACCGTCGTCGACCGGGCGGGCAGCGTCTGCGTGCTGACGACGAGCCTCGGTCTCGGGTCGGGAGACTTCCTGCCCGACCTCGACCTGCACTTGAACAGCATGCTCGGCGAGGCCGATCTCCTACGGGGCCCGCTCGAGCCGGGCCGGCGAATGGAGAGCATGATGGCGCCGTCGATCTGGCTGGACGCCGTCGGCAGGCCGACGCTCGCCGCGGGCGCGGCCGGCGGAACGCGACTCCGGACCGCGCTTCTCGGCGTCGTCGCCGGCATCCTCGACGAGGGCCTGACCCCGCAGGAGGCCGTCGAGCGGCCTCGATTCCATCCCGCCGGGGATACGGTCAACGCCGAGCCGGGCGTCGACGAGGAAGGTCTCGCAGCATTGGAGACGCGCGGCTGGAAGGTACGTCGCTGGCCTGAGCGCCACCACTACTTCGGCGGCGTCAGCGTGGCTACGCGGAAGGGTTCGGCAGCGGATCCCCGGCGGAGCGGTGCGGCGGCGGCTCCTGCTCGAACGGGCTCGCGATCCCGATCCAGCCCACGTACCCGCAGTCCGGGCAACCGGGATTCTTGAGAACCGTTCCTCCCTCGGAGGGCTTGGCGTAGATCTCGCCGCACTCCAGGCAGCGGACGCTCTCGAGCACCCTCAGCCACGGGCCGCCGCCGTTTCCCGATTTCGCCTCCACACCGGAGAAGACTCCGCTCTTTGCGGAAACTTGCGGGCCGGTCAGGCTCGTCCCGCGCCGCCGGGCCGCCTCGCCGCTCGCGCTTCTGCGACGTCGAGGGCGATCTGCGCGACGAGCTCGCTCTCGCTCTCGAAGGCCCGCTCGTCGCGGAGCCGCCGCCAGAGCTCCACGACCAGCCGTTCCCCGTAGAGGTCGCCTTCGAAGTCGACCAGGTGCGGCTCGATCCGCCGCTCGTTCCCGCCGTAGTGCGGGTTCACACCGATCGAGATCGCGGCCCGACGCCCCAGCGCGGCGCCGACGTAGATGCCGTACGCAGGCACGAGCAGATCGACCGGAACGTCGAGGTTCGCCGTCGGGAACCCGAGCGTCCCGCCGCGCTCGTCGCCGAGCACGACTGTCCCTTCGAGCTCGGCCGGCCGGCCGAGAAGCCGCGCGGCGGCCTCGACATCGCCCTGCCCGAGGAGGCCGCGGATCCGCGTCGACGAGACACCTTCGGCGAGCGGCGTTGCGCGCACCTCGAAGCCGAGCCGCTCGAGCGTGGCCACGTCGCCCGCGGCTGCCCGACCGAAGCGGAAGTCCTCGCCGACCGCGATCGCCCGGGTCCCGATTCGGCGGAGGAGCGACTCGGCGAACGCGGCGGGCTCGAGCCGTGCCAGCTCATCCGTGAACTCGACCACGAGCACCTCGTCCATCCCGGTTTCCTCCAGGAGCTCGAGCCTCCGCTCGAGCGTTGAAAGGAGCTCCACACGATTCCCGAGCACGAGCCGCGGGTGAGGCCAGAAGGTGACCGCCGTCGCCGTCCCGCCGGCCGTGCGGGCCTCGTCAAGGACGCGCCGGTGACCGAGATGGACGCCGTCGAAGCTGCCGATCGCGACCGCCCGCTCGGCCGAGCCTAGCTCCTCGACGCTTCGCGCGATCTTCACAGCCGGGCCAGCGCCTCGTCCGGCTCGATCATCCGCTCCGGGTCGGCCTCGTCGACCGAGAACGGGCCGATCTCCGTACGACGGAGCGTTCGGCAGTGCCCGCCCAGCGCCTCCGCGATGGCGCGGACGTACGTTCCGGAGCTGACGCGCAGATCGAGCGTCACGGTGTCGTCGCTATGGGAGATGACATCGAGCGCGTGGACGAACGAGCGTCGGACGGGCATCTCGACCGCAATCCCGCGCCGCGCCAGCTTGTACGCGCGCTCCCCGCCGATCTTCACCGCCGAGGCGGCGGGGATCGGCAGCTCGATCTCGCCGCGGAGAGCCTCGAGCCGCTCCGCAAGCTCGTCCTGCCCGGGCGGCTCGAGCCGTTCGACGACCTCGCCTTCCGGGTCGCCCGTGGAGGTCCGGGCCGTCAGGTCGACGTCCGTGCGGTAGCGCTTGTCCAGTCCGACGAAGCACGCTGCCAGCTTAGTTGCCCTACCGGACAACAGCAACAAGAGCCCGGTCGCAAACGGGTCGAGCGTCCCGGCGTGCCCGGTGCGCGCGCCGGTCCGGCGCCGCAGCTCGGCGACGATCGCAAACGAAGAGGGCCCGGCCGGCTTGTCGACGAGCACGATCCCCGTGGGGCTAGAAGCTCGTGGAACCACGAGCCCCTAGCGCGCGGAGGCAAACTCGCGCCGCACGAAGTCCGTGATCTCCTCGACCGAGGCCTCGCTCGAGAAGCCCGCGGCCTGGCGATGGCCTCCCCCGGCCGACTTGCGCGCGATCGCCGAGACATCCAGCTCGTCCACGCTCGCCCGCAGGCTCACGCGGCGCGTCGGGCCGTCGGCGCGCGGCGGCTCTCGGATCAGCACGGCCATGTCGGCGCCCTCCACGGCGCGTAGGTAGTCGATGATCCCCTCCGAGTACGGCTCGGCCGCGCCCACCTGATGGAAGTCCGTCCGCAGGAGGTACGAGACGACGATCCTGCCGCCCTCGTAGACCTGCGCCCGCTCGAGTGCGCGCGCGAGCAGCTTGAGCTTCGCGAACTGCACCGACTCGTACACGCCCTGGAACACGCGGTGGACATCGGCCCCGGCTTCGACCAGCTCGGCCGCGAGCCGAAGCGCCTTCGGCGTGGTGTTCGTGTACTGGAAGCGACCGGTGTCGGTGACGAGCGCGATGTAAAGCGCCTCCGCGATGTCCGAGGTCAGGTCGACCCCGAGCTCGCGGAAGAGGTCGCGGAGCACTTCGGCCGTCGACGAGGCGTCGGCGACGACCAGGTTGTCGTCGCCGAAGCGGGAGTTGTCGTGGTGGTGGTCGACGTCGAGCGAGAGCGGGACGCGGCCCAGCACCTCCGGATCGGCGATCCGGCTCTCGTTCGCGCAGTCAACGGCGACCAGCACCCGCTCCGACACGTCGTCGGGCCAGCGGCGGAGAAGATCGGCGAGCGGCATGAACCCGTACTCCTTGGGCAGGGGCGCGTCGCCGTGCAGCACCATGACCGTGTCCTTGCCGAGCTGGTCGAAGGCGAGCTTCGCCGCGAGCAACGAGCCGAGCGCGTCGCCGTCGGGGTTCTCGTGCGTCGTCAGGACGAAGCGCTCGTGGCTGCGGATCGCCTCGGCGACGGAGGTCAGGTCACTCGTCGTCGTCTGGGGCGAGCTCATCGATCAGCTTCGTCATGCGGACTCCCCGCTCGACCGACGGATCGTACTCGAACGCCAGTTGCGGAGTTCGCTTCATTCGCAGCTCGCGGGCGATCCGCGTCTGCAGGACGGAGTGGGCGGCGGCGAGGCCGGCGAGCGTCTGCTCCTGCCTGCGTTGCGTGCCGAGCACCGAGACGAAGACGCGCGCCTGGCGCAGGTCCGGCGAGGTCTGGACGCCCGTCACCGTCACGAAACCGATGCGCGGATCCTTCAGCTGCCCGATCGCCTCGGAGAGGACCTGGCGGACCGATTCGTTGACGCGGCGCATCCTTGCACTCATCTCGAGGACCAGCCTATGCCCCACATCCGCGCGGGATCGCAGCCCCTTCTAGTCGTCCAGCGAGACGATCCGCCGCTCGCGCTGCCCGAGCTCGTACTCCTGGCCGCCGAGAAAGCGCTCGGCGTCGTCGAGCAGGCGCTCCACCTCGCGGTACTCCCGCGCCACGCAGGAGAGCGTCAGGCGCGAGCGCTGCCACAGCTCGTGGTGATCGACTTCTGCGACCGCCGCGCCGAAGCGGTTCTGGAGCTGAGCCTTCGCGGACTTGACGAACCTCCGCTTGCCTTTCAGCGACTCTGCCTCCGGGAAGTGCAGCTCGACCGAGAGGACGCCGACGTAGCCCGCGGCCAAGCGCAGCGCGCTACGAGGTCGCGGCCGGAGCTGCGCTCGGCGCGTCGGAGAGATCGGTTCGCTCGACCTGGCGCGTCTCGAAGGCCTCGAGCACGTCGCCTTCCTTCAGGTCGTTGAAGCCGTCGAGCAGGATCCCGCACTCGAAGCCCTCGGTCACCTCGCGGGCGTCGTCCTTGAAGCGCTTGAGCTGCGCGATCGACGTCTCGTAGACGACCGTCCCGTCGCGGATCACGCGCACCTGCGAGTTGCGGCGGACGAGCCCGCTCGTGACCATGCAGCCGGCGATCGTCCCGAGCCGCGAGACCTTGAAGAGCGCGCGCACCTCCGCCTCGCCGAGGGTCTCCTCGGTCTCGACCGGCTTGAGCATGCCGACGAGCGCCTGCTCGATGTCCTCGGTGAGCTGGTAGATGACGCGATAGGTGCGGATCTCGACGCCCTCGCGCTCGGCCAGCGCACGCGCCTCGGCGTTGGGGCGGACATTGAAGCCGACGACCATGGCGCTCGACGCGGAGGCGAGCATGATGTCGTTCTCGGTGATGCCGCCGGCGCCCTGGTGGATGACGCTGACGCGCACCTCGGAGTGACGGATCTTGGCGAGCTCGCTGACCGCCGCCTCCACCGAGCCGAGCACGTCGCCCTTGACGACGAGGTTGAGGTCCTGGACGGCGCCGTCCTGGAGCTGGGAATAGAGCGACTCGAGCGAGACGCCGCCCTGCGGGCGGATCGTCGCCATCTGCTCGGCGCGGAGGCGCTGCCCGCGCACCTGCGCGAGGTCGCGCGCGCGACGCTCGTTCTCGACCACGCGGCCGAGCTCCCCGGCGGGCGGCGGCCGGTCGAAGCCGAGGATCTCGATCGGATCGCCGGGCTTCGCCTCGGTCACCTTCTCGCCGCGGTAGTCGTAGAGGGCCCGCACCTTCCCCCACGCGTCGCCCGCGACGACGGCGTCGCCGACCCGAAGCGTGCCGCGCTGCACGAGCAGCGTCGCGACCGGTCCGCGCCCGACATCGAGGCGGGACTCGATGATCGGGCCGGAGGCGTCGGCGTCCGGATTCGCGGTCAGCTCGAGCTCGGCGTCCGCGACGAGCAGGACGCGCTCGAGCAGATCGTCGAGGTTCTCCTTGTTCTTGGCGGAGACGTCCGAGTACTGCGTCGAGCCGCCCCACTCCTCCGGCTGCAGTTCCTCGGCGGTCAGCTCGGTGCGGACGCGCTCGGTGTTCGCGTCGGGGACGTCGATCTTGTTCACGGCGACGACGATCGGCACGGAGGCCGCGCGTGCGTGCGAGATCGACTCGCGCGTCTGCGGCATCACGCCGTCGTCGGCGGCGACGACGAGCACGGCGACGTCGGTCACCTTGGCGCCGCGGGCGCGCATGGCGGTGAACGCCTCGTGCCCCGGGGTGTCGAGGAAGGTGATCTTCCGGCCCTTGTGGTCGACTTGGTAGGCGCCGATGTGCTGCGTGATCCCCCCGGCCTCGGTCTCGACCACCGACGACTCGCGGATCGCGTCGAGCAGCGTCGTCTTGCCGTGGTCGACGTGACCCATGATCGTCACGACCGGCGGTCGTGCGGCGAGGGAACCCTCTGGATCGTCGAAGCTCTCTCGCTCCTCGTCCTCGTCGGCGGCATGCTTGACGATCAGCTCGCGGTCGGGCGCCAGCTCGGTGGCGATCAGCTCGACCTCGTCGTCGGCAAGCGTCTGGGTGATCGTGACCATCTTCCCCATCCCCATCATCACCTTGATGATGTCCGGGACGGTCTTCCCGAGGGCGGCCGAGAGCTCCTTGACGGTCACGCCCGAGGGGACGGTGACCGGGCCCGTCGGCGGAGCGACCTCGCGCGGGGTCTTCGGGCGCGCGGCCTCGCGTTCGCGCTGTTGCTGGCGGATGTCGCGCGGGCGTGCGGCGCCGGTGTCGATCACGACTCGGCGCTTGCGGCGGCTGCCCGCGGCGCCTTGGCGCGGGCGCATGGGCCGGTTGGGACGGTTTGGGCCGGATTCGTTCGCCATCGCTAGCTCAAGTGTAGAGCCCGCTCAGCTCCTGCTCGATCCGCACCGTGCAGCGCAGCGTCCGGTTGAAGGCCCGGCGTGCGACCGCCCGTTCGAAGCAGGCCAGCCGCCGGCACGTATAGGCGCCTCGACCCGGTTCCTCGGCCCCGGCCACGAGGACGCCGTCCCGGGCCGCGAAGCGCAACAGCTCCTGCTGCGGCGCCTTCCGCCCGCACCCGACGCAGCTCCTGATCGGGCTCACGCAGGAGCGGCTCCTTCGTCCGGGGTCGCGACGGGCGCGGTCGGAGCTCCCGCCGGCTCGCCCTCGGACGGAGATGCCGGCGTCGCGCGCTCGACGTCGAGGTTCGCCGGCGCCGCGTCGGACGCAGAGACATCCATGGCGGCGTGCTCGACCGGAATGCCCGCCGGGACCTGCTCGGTCCGCGCCTGCACGAGCTCGGCAGCCGCTTCCTGCTCTGCCTCGACGGGAGCGGTCGGGAGCTCACCCTCGAGGCTCTCCGGGCCGATGCTCTCGGCCTCCGGCTCCAGCTCGTCGGCACGGGCTACGAGCTCCGGGTCGGACTCGGTCTCGATCGGCTCGACGTCCGCGGTGTCGTGGAGCGCCATCTCTTGGTGAGCGGGCAGACCGCAGTAGCGCGAGCCCGGCAGCGCCTCGTTCGGGCAGCGCTTTCCGTTCGAGAGGACAGCCGAGCAGCGGCCGGTGAACTCCTCCCCCTCCCCGCCGCCGTAGGCAGCCTCGGCCTCGGCGTGCGCGAACTCCTCGTCCGACTGGATGTCGACCTTCCAGCCGGTGAGCCGGGCGGCGAGACGCGCGTTCAACCCTTCCTTGCCGATCGCGAGCGCGAGCTGGTCGTTCGGGACGACCACGGTCGCTTCGCGGCTCTCGTCGTCGACGAAGACCTCACGCACGCGCGCCGGCGAGAGCGCCTTCGCGACGAACCGAGCAGGCTCGGTGTTCCAGGGAATGATGTCGATCTTCTCGCCGCGGAGCTCGGAGACGACCATGCGCACGCGCGAGCCACGCGGGCCGACGCAGGCGCCGACCGGGTCGACGCCCTGGGCATGCGACTCGACGGCGATCTTGGAGCGATAGCCAGGTTCGCGTGCGACCCCTCGGATCTCGACCAGGCCGTCGGCGATCTCCGGCACCTCGAGCTCGAAGAGCGTCTTGATCAGCTCCGGGTCCCGCCGAGAGAGGATCACCTGCGGGCCCTTCGTGCCGGATCGGACCTCGGTGATCACGGCCTTGATCCGGGAGCCCTGCTCGTAGCGCTCGCCGTCCACCTGCTCGGAGCGCGGCAGCAGTGCCTCGACCTTGCCGAGATCGACGAGGACGTTGTTGCGGTCGCCGGCCTGCTGGACGATCCCGGTCACGACCTCGCTGACCCGGTCGACGTACTCGTCGTACATCATCGCGCGCTCGGCCTCGCGGATCCGCTGGAGGATCACCTGCTTCGCCGTCTGCGCGGCGATGCGGCCGAAGTTCTCGGGGGTGACGTCCTCCCGCTTGACCTGGTTCTCGGGCACGTCCGACCAGTCGACGTCGAGGTCGTTGTCGGAGATGAGCGTGTGCGAGCGCTCGCCGTTCTCGATCTCGAGCCGCTCGAGCTCCTCGAGCGCACGCTCGCGGGCCTCCTCGATCAGCCGCTCCTCGATGTCGGGCGGCAGCTCGATCGAGAAGACGCGGAAGTCGCCCTCCTCGTCGATCTCGACCGTGGCGTGGCGTGACGAGCCGGGAGTCTTCTTGTACGCAGCGAGGAGTGCGTCCTCGAGTGCGGCGACGAGCGTGCCGCTCTCGATGCCCTTCTCGCGCTCGATCTCCCGGACTGCTTCGATGATCTCTTGGCTCATCTGTCTCCCACCTCGTCGATCAAGTTGCCCCGGACGATCGCCTCGTACGGGATGTCCACTTCCGACCCGTCCACGCCCACGGTCACGGCTCGCTCGTTCGCCTGCTTGAGCTCGCCGCGGAAGTGCCTGCGCCCCTCGACGTCCGGAGCGGTCTTCAGCGCCACGAGCTTCCCGACCGCGCGGCGGAAGTGCTCGGCGCGGCGGAGCGGCGGCCGGTTCCCCGGCGAGGAGACGTCGATCGCGTATTCCCGCAGGAACTCGCGGAGCACGTTCGTGACGCGCTCGCAGAGGGCGTGGTCGACGCCCTGCGGGTGGTCGACGTAGACGCAGAAGCGCTCCGGGCCGGTCAGCTCGACGGCCAGCACCTCGACTCCGCCCAGGCTTCGCTCCACCCGGTCTGTGACCTCGCGGGTGAGCGCACGCTCCTGCTCGTAGACGTTCGTCGCCATGTGCGTCTCCAAAAAAAACGGGCGCGGCGCGCCCATTTCGAATTGCCTGAAATGCGGTGCTCTGAGCTTAGCAACTCCGGTCTTGGGCAAGCGCCTCCCGTACGCCGCGAAGCGGTATGTGACGGAGGCTCTCGGCGTACCGACACCGGCAGCCGTGACGAGCAGCTCAGTCGAGCACGATCGTGACCGGTCCGTCGTTGACGACCTCGACGGACATCCGCGCGCCGAAGACGCCCGTCTCGACCGGGACGCCTTGGGCGCGCAACGCCGCACAGAAGAGCTCGTAGACGGGTTCGGCCTCCTCCGGGGACGCCGCCTGCCGGAAGCTCGGGCGTGTGCCCTTGGTGGCGTCCGCGATCAGCGTGAACTGGCTGACCACGAGCGCGGCGCCGCCCGCGTCGAGGACGCTCCGCTCGAACCTCCCGCTCTCGCCCTCGAAGATGCGGAGTCGCGCCACGCGTCCGGCCATTCGCTCCGCGTCGTCGGCGACGTCCCCGCGCGCCACGCCGAGGAGCACCAGCAGGCCGGGCCCGACCTCCCCCCGAGCGGCCGCGTCGACCGTCACGCGCGCGCGCGCGACTCGCTGACAGACGGCCTTCACACTCGTCGCAACTATGACCGGTATGGGGACGGCGAACGCGGCGAACCTCCCCCTCTGCCCTTTCCGATCCGACGAGCGTCCTGACCTCCGGCGACCTGCGTCCGGCGCTCGGCCTGAACGTGAGGATCACCACCTGCTCGAGGCCTCGACGGAGGAGATCGTCGCGCGGCGGTCGAGCAGGAGATGCAGACTGTCTTGCCTCGGCAGGCTGCAGCCGGTCCGAACGAAGAACGCTTCGGGGTGTGGGTGATCATCGAGCGGGAGACGGGAGCGGTGGTCGGCGACATCGGCTTTATGGGGCCGGCACGCGCGCGGTGGTCGCCGGTTGCCACAAGGAGAACGTGCCGTCCATTCGCGCCCTCGAACGGCTCGGCTTCGCCCGCACCGGGGAAAGGAATGGACAGGTCCGCTGGCGCCTCTACGCCCGGCTGCGCTACGCCGACCAGACGATCGTGTCGTAGTCGAGCTTCCTCAGCACGACGGCGTTCTGGAGCTTCCGTCCGTTCCTCGCTCTGGGAGCGACTCGTCCTAGACGGGCTCTCAGTCCAGATCCAAGATCCGCGACGCGTAGTGGGCGCTCTGGGGACGCAGCGAGCTCGCGAGCTTGTAATGGCCGTTGGCCTCCGGCTGCCGGCCCTGCTTCTCGAGCGCGCGCCCGAGCGCGTAGTGCGCGTAATGGTCCGCCGGAGCGAGCTCCAGCATTGCCCGGAACTCCAGCTCGGCCTCCTCGTAGCGCTGGATTCGCAGATACGCGATTCCGAGCGCTTCACGAATCGAGACCTTGTCCGGCTCGCGTCGCTTCGCCTTCTCGAGCGCCACGGTCGCCTGCGCGGCGTGGCCCCGGCGGAGATGGCTCCGTCCTTGCTGGAAGAGGTCGTAGGTCTCGCTCATGTCGATCGCGGGTGGAGGAGGTTCTCCTCCACCAAGTCAAGCGGATGCGTCAAATCGCGCGCGTGCGCTACGAGAAGCCGAGTGAGCGAAGCGACAGGCTGCCGCGCGCCCGGTCGACGTAGTCGAGGCGCCGGCGCAGGTTGCGCTTCAGCTCCCGGAGCTCGATGCGGGCGCGCCGGGCGGCTTCGTGCGAGCGCGCGGGCGGCCCGAAGCGCGCGGCCGTGACCGCGTCCGCGAACGCCTCGGCGTCCACCGCCAGCTCCCCGGCGACGACGCCGCCGAGCTCGTGCACGGTTCCGCCCCGCGGGACGTCGAGGCGCTGGTCGAGCAGGAAGTCCGCGAGCTCTTGTCCGCAGGCGACGGCGATCCGCCGCGGGTCGCGTGTCAGGTAGCGCGCCCGACGCCGCAGGAGCTTGGCGAGCACGACTCCTCCCGCAGCGGCGAGCGCGAGCACGAGCAGGAAGCGGAGCAGGCTGTGACGGTGGTGTGCGGGGGCGAGCGCCGTCAGCTTGCGCGCGCCGATCTCGGCCGTCGACCGCGGGCCGCCTTCCGGGTGGTCGACGAGGGCCTTCGCGCCGAAGACCTCGCCCCCCTTGACCAGACCTGCGAGCAGTCGTGCGGCGACGCCGAACCTGAATCCCTGCGAGGCCGAGGTGTACGTCCCCGCGAGCCGGCCGCGTCCGGGCGTCGGATCAAACGGAAGCCAGCCGTAGCCGCGGAACCAGACCTCGACCCAGGCGTGCGCCGCGTGGTCGGTCACGTTCCATTCGCCGTGGGCGTAGGCGCCGCTCGTGAAGCCGACGGCGACGCGCGAAGGAATGCCGAGCGTCCGCAGCATCAAGGCCATGGCCCCGGCGAAGTGCTGGCAATACCCTTCCTTCGTCCGCGTCACGAACGCGACGAGCGCCGGGACGCCGCCTGTCGGCGGCGGCTGCTCGGAGTAGACGAACCCACCGCTCGACCGCAACCATGTCTCGATCGCGACGGCCGCCGCGTACGGGCTCGACGTCTGGCCGGCGACGGCGAGCGCACGGTCGTAGAGGAGCCGGTACGGCGACAATCGGCCGGAGAGCAGCCGCCGGACGACGGCGTCTCGCCCGGGAACGCCGAAGGCAGGCGCGGTCGCGCGCGGCGCGAGCTCGAGATCCGCTCCGGCGCGGGTCAGGGCGCCCGGATAGTCGTCGCCGACATGGATGAGCTGCCGCGGAGTCGGGGTCGGCGCGTAGCTCCAGACCGTGTACGTCTGTCCGCGGTGAAGTCCGTTCTGCGCCGTCGCGACCCCCTGGCCGATGAAGTCGACGGGCTGATCGACCGCATAGGCGACCGGGACCGTCGCCCCGACCAGGTGCTGGTCGTCGAGGGCTTCGACCGTGACCTCCTGCCGCGTCCAGCTTCGCCGGTCGCCTGCGCGCCGGGGGACGAGGCCGTCGCCGGGCCGGTTCGGGATCAGGTGCTCGACCCAGCGGTCGGCGGCGAACTCGTCCAGCGTCGTCGCCCGCCAGTAGAGCGGCGCTGGCCCGGCCTTGATGCGCAGGACGGTCGTCGCCCTGGGGGGGAACCGGATACCGCTGTAGTCCGAGTCCCACACGTAGCGGACGCTGACCGGCTTCTGGGGCGGCGTCGCGAAGCGCCAGTGCTGCCAGTCGAGGAAGGCGGTCTTGGCCACCGCGGGCGATGTCGACAGGGCGAGCGCCGAGAGGACGAGGGCGCCGCCGACCGGGATGGCGAGCCTTCCGGGCCGGCCGCACAGGCCCGCGAGCACGACGAGCGCGCCGCCGAGGATGACCGCTCCGCGGGCGAGCTCGTGGCCGCCGGTGAGAAGGGTCGCGGGCCAGCCGGCTCCGACGAGGAAGCAGACGACCGCGAGCACGGCTCGCCGCGCGGCGACCGCGAGCGCAACGGCGAGCGAGAAGCCAAAGAGCGCTGCGAGGATCACGCCGTGCATCCAGGGGTGCTGGTGCGCGTCGATCGGCAGGCGGAACTCGTAGAAGTCGAGAAAGCCGCTCGAGAACCGGTGGCCGAGCGGCCCGAGGAAACGGTGACCGCCCGGCCAGACCTCGAGCGCCGAGGCCGAGAAGGCGAGCCACGAGACGACGAGCGCAGAGACGAGCGCCCCCGCGACTCGGAGCCAGGTCCGCGGCAGCAGGGCCGGCGCGATCGCGAGCACGACGACGAGGAGCGGCTTCCCGGCGCCCCGATGCGGCTCCTCGAGCCGGAGCCAGTCCGCCGCGACGATCGCCGCGGCGACCGCTGCGAGTCCTGCCGTGCGGAAGCTCCTCGAGCCCGTTCCGGAAGTTCGAGACGGGCTCCTAGCCAAGCGAGGCCTCCGCGGCGGTCTCGGCTGCGCTCAGCCGCTCCGCCAGGTCGTCGCTGCGGCGCACGACCGCGACGGCGATCCCGGCGGCGTCCAGGCGCAAGAGCGCAGGCTCCGACGGCGACGCCTTGCCGGCGAAGCTCGCCGCATCGACGTAGACGAGCGAGACCTTCCGCCGCGAGAGCGAGCGCTGGACGAGGCGGTCGACGAGGTCGGAGTCGAGCCGCGCGGTGACGACGAGCAGCTCGACGGCGCGGGCGGCGGCGCTTCCCTCCTCGGACAGGAGTCCCGTCAGCCGCGCCCGGCCGGTCGGCTCCGCGGCCGCCAAGAGCTCGAGCGCACGACGCCAGTCGGCAGCGGCGGAATGGACGTGCTGCACCTCCCGGTCCGCCGAGTTGACCGCGAGTACCGCCCGCCGTCCGCGACGCACGTACGCGTCGAGCAGCGATCCCGCAGCCCGCACCTGGACGTCGAAGCTCTCCCCGACGACCGATGCGGCGTCCGCATCCAGCAGGATCGCGATCTCGTCACGCGGAGCGTCCTCGAGCTGCTTGACCATCAGCTGCCCGCGACGCGCCGTGGTCGGCCAGTGCACCTTGCGTAGCGACTCGCCCTGCTCGTACTCGCGGACGCTGTGAAGGTCGAAGCCCGCCGGCCGGCGCAGCAGCAGCCGCCGGCCGTCCTGCGCATGGGCGCCGGCCTCGGAGAAGACGCGGTCGACGCGGACGAGCCGGGGGTAGACGAGGAGCGCGCCCGGCGCCGCCAACCGCACGACCACGCGCTGGAGCCCGAAGGGATCACCGATCTCCACGCGCACGGCGGAGAAGACGTATCGCCCGCGCGGAACGGCCTCCAGGACGTAGCGGGCGCTGAGCCGACGTCCTCGACGCTCGAGCGAGTGTCTCTGCTCGCCGAGACGACCGGCGCGCTCCACGATAACGGCCGTTGCGGGCATGATCCTGCCGGTCGTCTCGACGTCCACGACGACCGGCACGTCGTCACCCTCGACGTGCTCCGCCTCGCCGGAGCCGCGCGCGATCCGCAACGGGCGGTCGGCGAGGTGCACCCAGGCCCAGGCTACGGCGATCGCGAGGAGGAGCCCGACCGCGACCGGGTACAGCGGCTTGGAGCCGAAGGCCCAGGCGGCGACGTAGACGACGAGGCCGAGCGCAAGGACGGAGCGGCCGCGGCGGGTCAAGATCGGGCCGAGGGCACGGTGCGTCGTTCTGGAGCGGGCACCTAGACGGGGACCGGTGTCTTGTCGAGCGCCTCGCGGACGATCTGATCCCCGGTCAGACCGCTCGAGCGCGCCTCGGGGGCAACGATCAGCCGGTGGGCGAGGACGGGCGTCGCGACCGCCTTCACGTCGTCGGGGACGAGGTACTCCCGCCCGTCCGCGAGCGCGAGCGCCTTCGCGACGCGGAGCAGGGCGATCCCCGCGCGCGGGCTCGCGCCGAGGTAGAGCCGCGAGTCGCCGCGAGTCGCCCGCAGCAGCGCCACGACGTACCGGTTCAGGCTCTCCTCGACGAAGATCCCCTTCGCCTCCTCGGCGAGCGCCATCGCGTCCCCCGCGTCGGCGACGGGCCGCAGCGACTCGAGCGGCGGCTCGCCCGTCTGCTCGGTCAGCATCCGCGCTTCGTCGGCGAGCGGCGGGTAGCCGATCGACAGGCGCATCGCGAACCGGTCGAGCTGCGCCTCGGGAAGCGGATACGTCCCCTCGTACTCGATCGGGTTCTGGGTCGCCATGACCATGAACGGCCGCGTGATCTCGTAGGTGACGCCGTCGATCGTGACCTGCTGCTCCTGCATGCACTCGAGCAGCGCCGACTGCGTCTTCGGCGAGGCTCGGTTGATCTCGTCCACGAGCAGGAGATTCGCGAACACCGGGCCGGGCCGGAACTCGAAGTCGTTCGAGCGCTGGTCGAAGACGTTGACGCCGGTGACATCGGAGGGCAGGAGGTCGGGCGTGAACTGGAGCCGGGAGAACGTCGCGTCCAGCGAGCGCGCGAGCGCCTTCGCCAGCATCGTCTTGCCGACGCCGGGGAAGTCCTCCAGGATCAGGTGACCCTCGCCGACGAGGCAGAGGACACAGAGTCGGAGCGTCTCGTCGGGCGCGTGCAGGACGCGCGCGAGGTTGTCGGTAATCGCGCGGATCGTCTCCGCGGCGGTGACGGCTCGCTCCCTACCCGCTTCCTGCATCGCTTCCCCCCAGCAGCTCCTCGGCCGCGTCGACGATCGCGGAGGCGATTCGCTCCTTGGCCGCCTTCCGGATCGGCCGCTCGCCCGCCGCGCTGATCAGGACGACCTCGTTGTCGGGCGCGTCGAAGCCGACGTCCGTGCGCGAGACGTCGTTGTAGACCACGAGGTCGACGTTCTTGCCTGTGAGCTTCTCGCGCGCGCGCTCGAGCCCGCGCTCGCCCCGGTCAGCCGCGAAGCCCACGAGGATCTGCCCGTTCGTCCGCCGCTCCGAGAGCGTGCGCAGGATGTCCTCGGTCGGACGGAGCTCGAGCGTCCACGGCTCGTCGTCCTTCGGGCGCTTCTCCTCCTGCGCCTCGGCGGGCCGGTAATCGGCGGGCGCCGCCGCCATCAGCACGAGGTCGACGTCGGCGCGCTCGAGCGCCGCGTCCAGCATCGAGCCCGCGGTCGGCGTCTCCACCACGTTCACTCCTACGGGAGCCGGGACGGAGAGGTTCGCGGCGAGCAGCGTCACGTTGGCCCCGCGCCGGCGCGCCTCCTCGGCCAGCGCGACGCCCATCCGGCCGGAGGCGCGATTGCCGACGAAGCGGACGGCGTCGAGCGGCTCGCGTGTTCCGCCGGCGCTGACGAGCACGCGTTTGCCGGCGAGCGAGGCCGGGCGGAGCAGCGCCTGGCAGCGCTCGAAGATCTCCCCGGGCTCGGCCATGCGCCCCAGACCCGACTCGCCCTCGGCCGTCTCGCCCTCAACCGGCCCGACGAGCTCGGCCCCACGAGCGAGAAGCGCGGCCACGTTCGACTGCGTCGCCGGATGCGCCCACATGCGCGGGTTCATCGCCGGAGCGAGCAGGAGGTGGCCGCGGTGGGCGAGCGCCGCCTCGGTGAGGACGTCGTCGGCGATCCCGTGCGCGAGCTTGGCCAGGGTGTTGGCCGTCAGCGGCGCGACGACGAGCAGGTCGGCGCGCGCAAGGTGCGGGTAGCGGTCTTCCTGGGCGGGCCTACGCGCGAGCGCAAGGAAGGTCTCGCGGCGCACGAACCGGTCGGCCCCGTCGGTGACCAGGGGGATGACCTCGTGGCGGCCTTCCCTGACGAGCAGCCGCACGAGCTCGCACGCCTTGTACGCGGCGATGCCACCGGTCACCCCCAGGAGAACGCGAGCCATGTACGCCATTCTGCCCGCTGTAGCCTCACGATTGTGGCCGCCTCTCCCGCTTCGTCAGCCATACGCACGCAAGCGGTCGCCGCAGCGACCGAGCACCTCGCGTCGCTGGAGACCGTCGATGCCGTTCTGCTCGTCGGCTCGACGACGCGCCGAAGAGACGCGAACGACGTGGACATCTACGCACTCGTGTCCAGCGCCGACGCAGGCGTCGGCGTCGTGCGCGACTGGTCGGAGCTGGCCGCCCGCGAGCCGTGCTTCCATTGGCTGCCGTACTACGCGGAGGAGCTTCGGACCGAGCGCCTGGAGACGGTTCGACGCTACTGCCTCATCAACCTGCGCCACGTCCCGCTGATGGCCCGGCGGGCGGAGCCGTTCCATGCCTTCCACCGGCTCTACCTCGCGTTCCAGGAGTTCCTGCAGGCGCTCTTCCTCGCGAGACGGACATATCCAGTCGCGTACGACAAGTGGATCGAGGAACAGGTCGAGGCATTCCTCGACCTCCGAGGCCTCTACGCCGAGCTACCGAGCCTCGTCGGCATCGAGAACCTGGACTTGGCGGAGATCGCCGCGCGCGCGGAGAGACTCGAAGAGCTCCTGGAAACGTGGACGACCCCTGCCTAGCGAGCCGCCGGCGAAGGCGGGCTTTGCCCGCTGCAGCCACCAGCCGACGTCGTCGAGCGCAGGAAGAAGGGGGCACACGGGGGAAACATGGTCTCCCCCGTGAAGCAAGCCGCACGAGAAGTAGCGGAGCTACTTCTTGTAGGCGTAGCGCAACTTGCCCTCGGCGACTTCCTCGAGGGACATCGTCAGGTAGTTCTTCGAGCGGGACTCGACGAGCGGCGGCGGGGCCTGGTCGAAACCGATCCCCTCGCCGAGCTGGTGGTGGTAATCGTTGATCTGGCGAGCGCGCTTGGCGGCGACGATGACGAGCGCATAGCGCGAGTCGACGTTCTCCAGCAGCTCATCGATACGTGGACTGATCACGGTCGGGACATGGTACCTGCGGCTTCGAGCCTGCGCTGGACGATGCCCGTCAGCTCGGTGACCGCCCTGTCCAGATCGTCGTTGACGAGCTTGTACGTGAACTCGGAGGCGAGGGCGAGCTGCCGCCAGGCGAGGTCCAGCCGCTCCTCGATCTCGCCCGCGCTCTCGGTCGCGCGAGCGCGCAGCCGCCGCTCGAGCTCCTCCCTGCTCGGTGCGGTGACGAAGATCGTCACGCTCGTCGGGACGCGGTCGCGCACGGCGAGCGCTCCGCCGGTCTCCAGCTCCAGCAGGCAGACGCGGCCCTTGTCGGCGATCCGGTCGAGGTCCGACCACAGCGTCCCGCTGCGTTGGCCCCACGGAAAGTCGACGTGCTCGAGGAACTCGTCGGCTTCGAGCCGTCGCGTGAACTCCTCCGGGCCGAGAAACCAGTAGTCCTTCCCGTCCCGCTCGCCCGGCCGGCGCTCGCGCGTCGTCGCGGAGACGGCCAGTTCCAGCTCGGGTACGCGCTCGAGCAAGGCCCTCGCCAGTGTGCTCTTCCCCTCGCCCGACGTCCCGGTGAGGACAAAAACCGGCCGCCTACCGATGGAAGAGGCCAATCAGCTCCGTGCGCTGGCGCTCGGAAAGCCCACCGACCGTCTTCGACTGGCTGATCCGGCAGGTGTTCAGGAAGCGCGCCGCCTTGACCCGCCCGAACTTCGGGACCGCCATCAGCATGTCGAACACCTTCGCGGTGGACACGTACTCGGGGGGGTTGTTCAGGATCTGCTCCATCCGGACGCGTCCGTCTTTCAGATCCTTCTTCAGCTTCGCGCGCCGAACCCGGATGTCGTTCGCCCGTTTGAGGGCTTCCATGCGCTGATCGAGGGAACGAACCGGTGCCTCGGCCTGGGTCTTGGGCGACACCATGAGCGCCGGAGTCTAACAAGTGCGTCACGCCGGTCAAGGGAGATATTTTCCGCCTCTAAGCAGGTACTTTAGAGCGTCGATCTCGACCTTTTGCCGAGGATTGCCTGGAACGGCAACAGCTCGGCGTGCGCTGCGGCATACGCGTCTTCCGGCCTCGCCCAGCCGTGCCCTGCAGCCTCGACGGCGAGCTCGGCCCTGATCCGTCCGGGAGCGGAGGGATCCCCGAAGAGGACGGTGCCGAGCGCGACATGGCGCGCCCCGGCGGCGATCAGCTCCAACGCGTCCCGCCCGGTCTGGACACCGCCCATGCCGACGATCGGAAGCCCGGTGGCTCGATGGCAGGCATGGACGGCGGCGAGCGCGATCGGCTTCAGCGCGGGACCCGAGAGCCCGCCGACGGCAGGGCCGAGTACCGGACGCAGCGTCCGCTCGTCCAGCTTCAGCCCCCGGATCGTGTTCACGAGCGACAGGCCGTCCGCCCCCGCCTCTCGCGCGGCCCTGGCCACCTCGGTCACGTCCGGAACGGCCGGAGAGAGCTTGGCGTACAGCGGCTTCCGGGTCGCGAGCCGGGAGGCCGCGACGATCTGCGCGGCGCTCTGGGCGGGGGACTCGACGTTCGGGCAGGACACGTTCAGCTCGATCGCGGAGATCTCCGCGTGGTCGTCCAGCCGCTCGCAGATGCGGGCGTAGTCGTCGGCCTCGAAGCCGCCGACGGAGACCCAGAGCGGGACGCCGAGCTTCGCGAGCTCCGGGAGGTTGCGCACGAGGAAGCGGTCGATACCCGGGTTCGCGAGGCCGATCGAGTTCAGCATCCCGACATCGGTCTCCGCGATGCGCACGGGCGCGTTCCCGTCCCTCGGGAGAGGCGTGACCGTCTTCGTCACGAAGGCGTCGAGCGCGCGGGCGACATCGGGCGCCGTCAGGGCGTCGAGGCAGCCGCTCGCGTTCAGGATCACGCGGCCTCCAGCACGGGTCCCTCGACGCAGAGCCGTTTCAGCTCGCCGCCGATCTCCACCGCGCAGCCGTAGCACGCTCCGTAGCCGCAGGCCATCGGCGCCTCCCGGGCGAGCTGCGCATCGGGCACGAGCCGTCGCACAGCCTCGAGCATCGCCTCGGGGCCGCAGGCGAGTACGTCCACGCCCTCCGGGATCAACTCGGTGACGATCGTGGGCTCGACGCACACCTCGGCGTTCGGGACGAGCGCGGCCGCCTCCGCGTGCCAGTCGCTGCGGAAGCCGAGCACCGCGGGCGGGCCGCCGAGCGCGGCGGAGAGGTACGGAAGCGGCGCGATCCCGATGCCGCCGCCGACCAGCAGCGGCCGCTCCACGTCGAGCCGGAATCCGTTGCCGAGCGGCCCGAAGACCGCGAGCTCGTCACCGGGCCGGAGCGCACAGAGCGCTCGCGTCCCAGGCCCGATCGGGTCGATCAGGAATCCCAGCTCGCCGCCCGGAGCCGTGCACAGCGACATCGGCCGCGGCAGCAGCCGCCCAGACGCCTCGAGCATGAAGAACTGGCCGGGAACGCCCGGGTCGAGCCCGCCGCGCTGCAGGCGAAGGAGCGTGTACGGGCCAACCGCTTCCAAAGCGGCGACGCGGAGCCGTTCGCTCCTAAGCAAGGTTCCTCCTGGGTTTCTCGGGCGCAGAGACATCCGCCGGCGGAGCCGGGCCCAGCTCGGTGGGAGCCACCTGGCGATCGGGCTCGCCGACGACGTGAAGGACGGGGCCGACGGAGGCGCCAGGGGCTCCCCCGTCTTGATCGATTCGCTCCTGGAGGGACAACGATTCCTCGCTCCGTGCGCCCGCGATCGCGTGGACGGTGGCCGCCGCCCCCGGGAGCGTGGTGATGCAGGGGACGCGTGCCACGAGGGCGGCCTCGCGGATCAGGTAGCCGTCTGTGCGCGCGCCGGAGCCTTGCGGTGTGTTGACGACGAGATCGCAGCGACCGCGCCGGATCAGGTCGACGACGCTCGGCGCCTCGCCGTCCTCGGTCACCTTGCGGACGCACTCGACCGTCAGGCCCGCCGCGGCGAGCCTCTCGGCCGTCCCCGCGGTCGCAAGCAGCTCGAACCCGAGGCCCGCAAGCGCCGCAGCCACCGGAACGAGACCGCGCTTGTCGTCGTCCCGCACCGAGAGAAACGCGATTCCGCCGGTCGGCAGCGGCCGGCCGGCGGCGCGCTCCGCCTTCGCGAACGCCGTCGGGAGGTCCGCGGCGCTCGCCATCACCTCGCCGGTCGAGCGCATCTCGGGGCCGAGCACCGGGTCGGCGCCGGGGAAGCGCGAAAACGGCAGCACCGCCGCTTTGACCGAGACCTGGCGGAGCACGCGGTCCGGAAGGTGGAGCTGTGCGAGCGGCGTTCCGGCGGCGACACGGCACGCCGCCTCGACGAGGTTGACGCCGGTCGCCTTGCTCGCAAACGGGACCGTGCGGGACGCGCGCGGGTTCACCTCCAGCACGTGCACCTCGCCGTCGGCGATCGCGAGCTGAACGTTCAGCAGGCCGACGACGCCGAGCGCGCCGGCGAGCCGCCGGACGATCTCGCGGATCTCGCTCTCGCGCGCCGCGTCGAGCGAAGGCGCCGGCAGGACGCAGGAGGAGTCGCCCGAGTGGACGCCCGCCTCCTCGACGTGCTCCATCACCGCGCCGACGAACGTGTCCTCCCCATCGGAGACCGCGTCGACGTCGATCTCGATCGCGCTCTCCAGGAACCGGTCGATCAGGACGCGACCGTCTGCCTGCTCGAGCCCGGTGCGGACGTCGTCAGCGTCGAAGCAGACGCGCATCGCCCGGCCGCCGAGCACGTAGGAGGGGCGAACGAGCACCGGGTAGCCGATCCGCTCCGCGACCTCGACCGCCTCCTCCCCGCCGCTCGCCATCCCCCACTCCGGGCAACGGATCCCGAGCTCGTCGAGCAGCGCGCCGAACCGCTCGCGGTCCTCGGCCAGGTCGACCGCTTCGAAGGGCGTGCCCATGATCCGCCAACCGGCGGCCTCGAGGCCGCGCGCAAGCCCGAGCGGGGTCTGACCACCGAACTGGATCGCGACGCCGTCCGGTCGTTCCCGCTCGCAGATCGCGAGCACCTCCTCCAGGCCGAGCGGCTCGAAGTAGAGCCGGTCGGACGTGTCGTAGTCGGTCGAGACCGTCTCGGGGTTGCAGTTGACCATCACGGCGTCGTACCCCAGGGCGCGGAAGGACTGCGCGGCGTGCACGCAGCAGTAGTCGAACTCGATCCCCTGGCCGATCCGGTTCGGGCCCGAGCCGAGGATGAGGACGCGCGGCTCGTCCATCGTCGGGGGCGCCTCGTCAGCCTCGCCCCAGGTGGAGTAGTAGTAGCTCGAGGCCGCCTCGACCTCGCCGGCGCAGGAGTCGACGCGGCGGTACGCCGGACGGACTCCGCACGCTCGGCGCCTCGCCCGTGCGTCCTCCTCGCTCGTCCCGCACGCTCCGGCGATCGCGGCATCGGAGAGGCCCAGCCGCTTCAGCCGGATCCAGTCTGCGGCGACGAGCGCGCCCGCGTGCGGCAGACGATCGAGGGCCGCGTCGACGCGCGCGAGCTCAGCGTGGAACCACGGGTGTGCGTCTTCGGGGAGCTCCCACCTGTCGTCGGTCTCGCGGGAGCGATACGCCTTCAGGTACGCCTCGGCGAACGTTCGGCCGATCCCCATCGCCTCGCCGACCGACTTCATCTGGGTGCCGAGCGTCCGGTCGGCGCCGGGAAACTTCTCGAAGCCGAAGCGCGGGAACTTGACCGCCACGTAGTCGAGCGTGGGCTCGAAGCTCGCGGGCGTCGTCCGCGTCAGGTCGTTCGGGATCTCGTCGAGCGTGTAGCCGACGGCGAGCTTGGCGGCGACCTTGGCGATCGGATAGCCGGTCGCCTTGGAGGCGAGCGCGGAGGAGCGGGAGACGCGCGGGTTCATCTCGATCACCCGCAGCTCGCCGGTCTCGCGCTCGCGTGCGAACTGGATGTTGGAGCCGCCGCACTCGACGCCGACGGCGCGGACGACGGCGATCGCGGCGTCCCGCAGCTCCTGGTAGGCGTGGTCGGAGAGCGTCATCTGCGGCGCGACGGTGACGCTGTCGCCCGTGTGGACGCCCATCGGGTCGAGGTTCTCGATCGAGCAGACGATCACGACGTTGTCCTTGCGGTCGCGGACGACCTCGAGCTCGAACTCGTCCCAGCCCCGGACCGACTCCTCGACGAGCACCTGCCCGATCGGGCTCTCCCGCAGGCCGATCGCGACCTGGCGCTCGACCTCCGACCGGGTGGAGACGAAGCCGCCGCCGTGGCCGCCGAGCGTGAACGCAGGCCGGACGACCGCCGGCAGCGCGAGCCCGGCGAGATCCTCCGGCGAGGTGACGATGCGCGAGCTCGGAACCTGCAGCCCGACGCCGCGCACGACGTCGCGGAAGAGCTCCCGGTCCTCGGCCCGCGCGATCACCTCCACGGGCGCGCCGATCAGCTCGACCCCGAGCTCGGCGAGGGCGCCGCTCTCCGCCAGCTCGCGCGCGAGGTTGAGGGCGGTCTGGCCGCCCATCGTCGGGAGCAGGGCGTCAGGCCGTTCGCGGGCGAGGACTCCGGCCACCGCATCGACGTCGAGCGGCTCGACGTACGTGCGGTCGGCGAAACCCGGGTCGGTCATGATCGTCGCCGGGTTCGAGTTGACGACGACCGTGCGGAAGCCGTCCTCCCGCAGCACCTTGAGCGCCTGGCAGCCGGCGTAGTCGAACTCGCACGCCTGGCCGATCACGATCGGCCCGGAGCCGATCAGGCAGATCGACTCGAGGTCAAGCCGCCTGGGCAAGGTACACCTCCTCGACCCACTGCTCGAGGATCGGCCACGCGTCGTGGGGGCCCGGGCCGGCCTCGGGATGGAACTGCACCGAGCGGGCGCGCTCGGACGCGAGCTCCAGACCTTCCACGGTCTCGTCGTAGAGCGACAGGTAAGTGGCCTCGCGCGCCTCGGTCGGAGCGACCGCGAAGCCGTGGTTCTGACTCGTCACGAGCACGCGTCCGGTCGCACGCTCGAGCACGGGATGGTTCGCGCCGCGGTGACCGAACGGAAGCTTGAAGGTCTCGTGGCCCGCAGCGAGCGCGAGCAGCTGATGGCCCAGGCAGACGCCGAGAACGGGGACGCGGCCCAGAAGCTCCCGCACGGTCGCGACCTCGTCCACGAGCGGGCCGGGGTCGCCGGGGCCGTTCGAGAGCAGGACGCCGTCGTAGGCGCCGAGCTCGTCGGCGTCGGCGTCGTGCGGGTACACGGTCACCGCCGCGCCCGAGCCGGCCAGGCGCCTGAGAATCGACCGCTTGCAGCCGTAGTCCACGACGGCGATCCGGGCGCGACCGACATCGGAGTAGACGTAGGGCTCGGAGGTGGAGACCGCCGCTGCGAGGCCGCGGCCCTCCATCCCTGGACGGTCGCGCACGGCCGAGAGCGCCTCGGCCACGCTCGCATCGCCCGAGACTGCCGCCGCGCGCATGGCGCCGCCCTCCCGCAGCCTCAGGACGAGCGAGCGCGTATCGATCCCCGAGAGCGCGAGGACGCCGCGCTCGTGCAGCCAATCCGTCCACGCCGGCCCACGCGCCTCGCGCATCAGGACCGCGCGTGCGTGGGGCCGGGCCGACTCCGACCGGCCCTCGGCGACACCGTAGTTTCCGACCATCGGCGCCGTGAAGCAGACGAGCTGCTCCGCGAAGCTGGGGTCGGTGACGACCTCCTGGTAGCCGGTCATGGCGGTGGTGAACACCGCCTCGCCGAAGGCGAACCCGTCCGCCGCCACCGACTCGCCGCGGAAGACCGAGCCGTCCTCCAGAACGAGGAAGCCCGTCACGCGGAGTAGGCCAGCTTCCCGTCGGCGACCGTCGCGCGCACGCGGCCCTTGACGGTCTGGCCGAGCAGCCAGGAGTTGATCGAGCGCGAGCGGAACCCGCCCTCGCCGACGCGGTAGCTCGCGTCCAGGTCGAGCAGGACGAGATTCGCCGGAGCGCCGACCGCGATCCGCGGCTCGTTGAGCCCGTAGGCCCGTGCAGGGCCCGCGGACATGCGCTCCAGCAGCGTCTCGAGCGGCAGGAGGCCCGGCTCGACCAGGTGCGTGAAGAGCGCCGCGAACGCCGTCTCGAGGCCGGTGACGCCGAACGGCGCCGCCTCGAAGGGCACCTCCTTCTCGTGCCGCGCGTGAGGAGCGTGGTCGGTGGCGACGCACGTGATCACCCCCTCCTTCAGACCGGCGATCAGCGCGGCGCGGTCGTCGCCGGATCTGAGGGGCGGGTTCATCTTCACGTTCGGGTCGAGCGAGCGAACCGCCTCGTCGGTGAGGCAGAGGTGGTGCGGCGTCACCTCGGCGGTGGCCGCGATCTCGCCTTCCCGCGCGCGGCGCAGCGCCTGCACCGACTCCCACGCCGAGAGATGGAGGAGGTGCAGCGGCTGACCCTCGTAGGCCGCCAGGGCCAGATCCCGCTCGACCATCAGGCTCTCCGCCACCGACGGGTAGCCCGTGAAGCCGAGCTCGGCCGAGACCGAGCCCTCGTGCATGTGACCGCCTCTGGAGAGCGTCGTCTCCTCGCAGTGCAGGGCGAGGCGGCGGCCGGTGATCGCGCCGTACTGGAGCGCGCGGCGCATGAGGCCGGGCGAGGAGATCGGCATGCCGTCGTCGGAGAAGCCGGCGGCGCCCGCGTCCGCGAGCTCGCCCATCTCCGTCAGCTCCGACCCCGACTGGCCCTTCGTGATCGCGGCGAGGAAGCCGACCGGGATCTCGGCTTCGGCGCGGGCCGTCTCGATCAGCGAGCCGAGCGTCGCGGCCGAGTCCACGACCGGGTCCGTGTTCGGCATGGCGAGGATCGCGCAGTAGCCGCCCGCAGCGGCGGCGGCCGTGCCCGAGGCGATCGTCTCCTCGTCCTCCCGGCCGGGTGTGCGCAGGTGGACGTGCGGGTCGACGAAGGCAGGCGCGAGCACGAGACCGGCGCCGTCGATCGCGCGGTGCGAGTTCAGGTCGAGGTCGGTCCCGAGCGCGGCGATCGAGCCGCGGTCGACGCGCACGTCCATCACCGCGTCGACGCCTGCGACGGGATCGAGCACGCGGGCGCCGCGGACGACGAGGTCGGCCGGGAGGTCTCGCCGGGAGAACAGCATCACGCTACCTCCACGGCCGCTGCGGTCTCGACGCCGACCGGGCCGCTCGTCAGCAGGTCGTAGAGCACCGCCATCCGGGTCACGAGGCCGGCGCGCACCTGCGTCTCGATCAGCGCATCCGCGTGGTCGGCGACGCGCGGGTCGATCTCCACCCCGCGGTTCATCGGCCCCGGGTGCATCACCTTCTGGCCGGGCCGCAGCCGCTCGGGCGTCACGCCCCAGCGGGCGGTGTACTCGCGCAGGCTCGGGACGTAGTTGGCCCCTTCGGCCATCCGCTCCTGCTGCATGCGGAGGACGTAGACCACGTCCGCGGCGCCGATCGCCCGGATGTCCGTCGTGGTCTCGCAGCCCATCGCCTCGATCCCGCGGGGCAGGAGCGCGGGCGGCCCGACGAGCGTGACGTGGGCACCGCAGAGGAGGAGCGCCTGGATGTTCGAGCGTGCGACGCGCGAGTGCAGGACGTCCCCGACGATCGCGACGTGGAGCCCCTCGATCCGGCCGAACTCCTCGTGGATGGTGTAGAGGTCGAGCAGGGCCTGGGTCGGGTGCTGGTGCTTCCCGTCCCCGGCGTTCACGACGCGCGCCTCGGTTACCCGCGCGACGAGCTGCGGCGCCCCGATCTGCGGGTGGCGGATCACGATCACGTCCGGGTCGTAGGCGCCGAGCGTGATCGCCGTGTCCTTGAGGGATTCGCCCTTGTCGACCGAGGAGCCCGCCGCCTTGATCGACATCGTGTCCGCGGACAGGCGCTTCGCGGCCAGCTCGAAGCTGGACGAGGTGCGCGTGGACGACTCGTAGAAGACGTTGATCACGAGCCGGCCCCTGAGCGTCGGGAGCTTCTTGACCTCCCGCTCCATGCTCCGCTCGATCGTGCGGGCGGTCGCGAGCAGCCGCTCGATGTCCTCGCGGGACACGTCCTTGATCGAGATGAAGTGCCGCCGAGGAGGCGGCGCGGGCGGACGGAGGTCCTCCCGCATGACCTTGATTTCACCCATGAGATCTCTCCTCGCTAGACGGGACGAGCAGGACGCGGTCGATCTCGTCGACCTCGACGAGCTGCACCTGGATCCGCTCGTCGCGGGAGGTCGGCAGGTTCTTGCCGACGTAGTCGGGACGGATCGGAAGCTCGCGGTGGCCGCGGTCGACGAGCACGGCGAGCTGGATGCGCTCGGGACGCCCGTAGTCGAAGAGGGCCTCGATCGCCGCGCGGATCGTGCGGCCCGTGTAGAGGACGTCGTCGACGAGGACGCAGGTCTTCCCCTCGAGCGGGAAGTCGAGCGCGGTCGACCGGACGACGGGCTGCGGGTGGCGGGGCGCCTCGCCGCCGCGCACCTGGACGTCGTCCCGGTAGAACGTGATGTCGACGGAGCCCGTGGCGGGCGCGTCCCCGGCGCGCTCCTCGATCAGGCGGCGCAGGCGCTGCGCGAGCGGGACCCCGCGCGTCTGGATCCCGACGAGCGCGACGGCGTCGAGCCGCGGGTTCCCCTCGATGATCTCGTGGGCGATTCGGGAGAGGGTGCGCGAGAGCCCCTCGTCGTCGAGGAGGATCTTCTCGGGGCTGACCACCTCGGCGCTCACGGCGCGGGCAGGTTTGGCGGCGTACCGCTGGGCAGGCTCATGCAACTCCTTTCCGGCCTCACTGGACCGGGTTAAAGGGGTTCGACTGAGAGGGAGACTAGCGGCTCAGCCGGACGGAGCCGGGCGGCGACCCTATTCCGACCGCGCCGTCGCGCGCACAACGCTGTGCGACGGCGTTCTCGGTCAGCTCGTTCGGCGCCTAGCTGCAGCTCCCGACCTCGAGCCCGTATGTCCGCCTCAGGCGCCCGAGCGGCATCAGCGCTTCGTAGCGACCGCGCACACCCACTCCAGCGCCACCTGCACGCGCGGCGGAAGCTCCCGTTCGGCGCGCGCCAGGCCGGCGGCGTACTCGGCCTCGTCGATCAGGTCGAAGGTCGAGATATGCCTTCCGCGCACCTTGGCGAGGGCGGCCTCGCGATCGAGCTCTGCGCGCTGGCTCAACCGGCGAATCTCGACCGCGGCGAACCCCGCCTCGAGCAGCTCTCGATCGAGCGCCTCAGGCGTCGGAAAGCGGGAGCGGTCGATCTGCTCGAGCGACGGAAAGAACCTGTTCAGCCAGTACGCGTCGAAGTGCGCCGGATCGAAGGTCGCGATCGCGAGCCGCCCGTCGGCGCCGAGTACGCGACGCGCCTCGGCGAAGGCTCTCGGCCGGTCGACGAGGTGGACGACGAGGCGCATCGTGGCACGCTCGAACCAACCGTCCTTGAACGGAAGCTGCTCGGCCCGGCCCAGCTTGAAGCGGACGCCGCGCAACGCTTTCGCGGTCGCCGTCTCCAGCATCTCCGGCGCGGGCTCGACACCCCACACCCGGCAGGCCTCGCGTTCGCCGAGCGCGGCGGCGAACGCGCCCGTCCCGGCTCCGATGTCGAGGACGCGCCTGCCGCGAAGGTCGCCGAGGCGGACGAGCGCCCCGTACAGCTCCCACCAGTCCTCGTCGAGGGGCCGGAGCTCGTCGTAGCGAGCCGCGCGTGCGCCGAAGTCGGGCCTCAACCCGCGTCCCGCTCGTGGATGGCCCCGCCTTTCACGAGCCGGGGCCCGCCGCGCTCCTCGAACGGGACCTCGACGAGATCGAAGTCGCGCGGCACGACGGTGTCCGGGAAGATCGCGCGCGCCTCGCGGGCGATCTCCGGTCCGAAGTACCGGTTCGAGAGGTGCGTCAGCGCGAGCAGGCCCACCTCGGCCCGGCGCGCGAGCTCGGCGGCCTGGGTCGCCGTCGAGTGCATGGTCTCCTCGGCGCGGTCGCGCTCCTCGTCGGCGAAGGTCGCCTCGTGGACGAGCACGTCGGCGCCCCAGGCCGCCTCGGCCACCTCGTCCGACGGGGCGGTGTCGCCGGTCAGCACGACCTTCCGGCCCGCGCGCGGCGGTCCGAGCACCTCGTCGGGCCGGATCGACCGCCCGCCAGGTAGCTCGACGGGCTCACCTCGCTGGAGGGCCCCGCGCGCGGGGCCGTTCGGGACGCCGAGCGCCTCGGCGGTCTCGATGTCGAACCGGCCGGGCCGGGACACCTCGATCAGCGCGTAGCCGAGTGCGGCGGGGGCGTGCGCGAGGCCGAAGGTCGCGATCCGGTAGCCGTCCCGCTGGAGGACGTCGCCCGGCTCGAGCTCGACCAGCCGTACCGGATAGGTCAGCCTCCCGATTACACGCTTCAGGCTCCCGACCAGGTCCTCGAGCCCACGCGGGCCGTAGACCTCGAGCGGAAGCTCGCGGCCGCGCAGCGCGAACGTCTTCAGCATCCCCGGCAGGCCGAGCACGTGATCGGCGTGGAAATGCGTGACGAAGATCTCGCGCAACTCGACCAGGCCGACCGCCGACCGGAGCAGCTGGCGCTGCGTCCCCTCCGCGCAGTCGAAGAGCAGTCGCTCGCCCCCGCGCCGGACGAGCGTCGCCGCCGGCGCGCGCTGGGCGGTCGGCATCGAGCCGGAGGTGCCGAGAAAGACGATCTCCAGGTCCACCGGGCGATTGTAGGGTTGGCTCCTCGTGAGCGATCTCGGCGTCCTGCGGTGCGGCGAAGGCGAGCCCGCCGTCCTCGTCCACGGAAGCTTCGGCTGGGGCGAAGAGACCTGGCGCGAGCAACGCCCGCTCGGAGACGACTACCGCCTCCTCCTCGTCGACCGCCGCGGCTTCGGCGCCACGCCGCCCGACGGCAGGGTGGATTTCGATCGGGACGCCGACGACGTCGCCAGCCTCCTGGAGGGCGGCGCCCACCTCGTCGGCCACTCCTACGGCGGGGTCGTGGCGCTGCTCGCGGCTGCGCGCCGGCCGGAGGCTGTTCGTTCGCTGGCGGTGATCGAGCCGCCCGCGTTGGGGCTCGTCCGCGGAGACCCGGCCGTCGAGGAGTTCGTCTCGGGGATCGACGCGGCATCCCGCGGGGCGACCGACCCGAGCGACTACCGGCTTCGCTTCCTGCGCGCGTTCGGCTTCCCGGGGGAGCCCCAGGCGCTCGAGGGCCCCGACCTCGAAGCGGCCCGCGCGTCGATGACGGAGCGGCCGCCCTGGGAGGCGGAGATCCCGCTCGATGAGCTTGCACGGGCCTCGTTTCCCAAGCTCGCGATCCGCGGCGACTGGCGGAGTGCGCCGCCGGCTGCGCGCGAGCTCGCCGGCGCTGTCTTCCACGCCGTGTGCGACGTGCTGGAGGAGCGGCTGGCGGCCGAGCGGGCCGTCTTTCCGGCCACGCACAATCCGCAGCGACTCGGCAAGCCGTTCAACGAGCGGCTGGGCGTCTTCTGGCGCGGCGCGTGAGCCGGCGCGGCTACGGGAGCAGGAGCCGCTGCCCAGGCACGACGGTCGTGCCGGGTAGCCGGTTCCGGCGCCGGAGCCGCCAGACCCCCTCGCGCGGGTCGCCCGCGTAGTGCGCCGCGGCGATCGACCAGAGCGTGTCGGCCGGCTTCACCACATACGGCTGCGGGTGCTCTGCGCCGCCCGAGGGCCGCGCGAGCGCTCCGACCGCGAGTGCGACCGCGAGGAGCAGGGTGATCAGTCGTGGGAACATGTGTTCGTCCACCGTACCGAACACCTGTTCGCATGTCAACCGAGCGTGATCAGCTCCGGCGTGATCCGTCGGCCGTGGACGTCCAGGACGAGCAGCGAGTGCGTCGGCGCGGCGCGGCGCTCCGTCGGCGAGCCAGGGTTCAGGATCCACAGGTGCTGGAATCGCTCGACCTGCGGTATGTGCGTATGCCCGTAGACGACCGCGTCGCAGTCGGGGAACCGCGCTGCGAGTCGCGCCTCTCTGCCCTGGCGTGGGCCGGGGACGTGCACCATGCCGATCCGCACATTCCCCACCTCGACGACGTGCTCCCGGGGCAGCGACTCCTCGAGCGCGGGCTCGTCCATGTTTCCGTGGATCGCCTCGACCGGCGGTCCGAGCGCGCGCAACTCCTCGAGGAACGCCGGCGAGACGAGGTCGCCCCCGTGCAGGATCAGGTCGGCGTGCTCGAGCTGCCGGACGCAGTCCTCGGGCAGCCGCCGAGAGCCTCGGGGGAGGTGCGTGTCCGAGATGACCGCGATGCGGCTCAGCGAGCTGCGGCGGGCTCGGTGGCCGCCGGCTGCGGCTCGTGCAGGAACGCGCCCGCCTTCCACACCAGCTCGCCGTCGGCGTAGACCTCGCCCTCCTCGCGGAGGTCGCAGATCATGTCCCAGTGCAGCCCGGAGTCGTTCCGGCCCCCGAGCTGCTTGAAGCTCGAGCCGAGCGCGAGATGGAGGGTGCCGCCGATCTTCTCGTCGAAGAGGATGTCGCGCGTGAAGCGGTCGATCTCGTAGTTGAGACCGAACGCGACCTCACCGAGGATCCGGGCGCCCTCGTCCATGTCGAGCAGCGAGCGCAGGTAGTCGGCGCCGGTCCCGGCCTCTGCGTCGACGACGCGACCGCCCTCGAAGCGCAGGCGCACGTCCTCGACCCCACGGCCGTTGAAGACGGCCGGGAACGTGTAGCGGATCTCCCCCTCGGTCTCGGTCTCGACCGGGCTCGTGAAGATCTCCCCGTCGGGCATGTTCAGCTTGCCGTCGGCGGCCAGCCACCGACGGCCCTCGACGACGACGCGCAGATCGGTGTCCGGGCCGACGATCCGCAGCTCGCGAACGGTCTCGAGCTCGCGCGCGCGGGTGTTCAGCTCCGCGGAGACGCCGCGCCAGTGCTCGACCGGATCCTCGTCGCCGAGCACGTGGCAGGCGCCGTAGACGAACTCCTCGTACTCGGCGAGCGACATCTCGGCGTCCTGCGCGTGGGCGGCGGTCGGAAAGCGCGTGCCGACCCAACGCGCCTGGCCCTCGTCGATCCGCTCCCAGTAGCGGTTGCGCAGGTCGCGCGTGGCCGCCATCTGCCTGCTCATCCGATCCGGATCGACGCCGCTCAGGGAGCGCGTGTTCGTGTCGGCCCAGATCGTCACGAGCGCGTCGATGTGCTCGATCTCGAACCGGGAGATCTCCGAGACGTGGGTCAGCTGTTCCTCCGAGCCTTCCGAGAGCAGAAGCTCCGGGAGCCCGTCCAGCATGACCTTGGCGTAGGCGTGACCGCCGGCCTTCAGCACGGCGCGGTAGATCTCCCGCGTCAGCGGCCCGGCGACAGGACCGCCGTCGACCCGGAGCAGCTGCCCCTTCCGCAGGTCGACCGAATAGCTCACGAGCAGGCCGGCGAGCTTCGCGACGCGGGGGTCGTGCATGGCGGCTCTTATATCGCATCCGCCACGGCGTCCACGAGCTTCGACGCGCCGAAGCGGACCGGGTCGTCGGCCGGGAGCCCGGTCTCGTCCTCGGCGAACTGGATCGCCGCCCGGGCCGCATCGTCGCCGAGGCGCCGCGTGTTCAGCGCGATGCACGCGACCTTCGCCGGACGGATCGGGAGCGAGATGCGCTCGTGCAGCTCCACGAGCTCCGCCAGCGGCGGGATCGGGTGCTCCGCCCCGCCGGCCCCCTCGATCGTCGTCCGGCCCGCCTCGTGGCAGAGGACGTACAGATGCGGAGCGCTCCCGTGGATGAGCCCGAGCGTGACGCCCGAATAAACCGGATGAACCAGCGAGCCCTGGCCCTCGACCCACAGCAGGTCGCCGCGCTTGCCGCCCTCGACCACGAGCTGCTCGCACGCGCCCGCGAGGAAGTCCGAGACGACGGCGTCGATCGCGATCCCCCACCCCGCGACGGCCATCCCCGTCTGGCCGGTCGGGACGAACACCGAGCGGAGGCCGCGCCGCCGCGCCTCCAGGTCGAGCTCGCAGGAGACGGTCATCTTCCCGATCGCGCAGTCGGAGCCGACGGTGAGGACGATCGTCGCGGGAACGGCGAGGTTCTCGCCGGTCGCCGTGCTCAGCCCGGCCGGCGGCTTGCGCAGGTCCCGCAGCTCGACGCCGTGGCGCCCGGCGAGCTCGGCCAGCTCGGGATCGTCCGAGAGGAAGAGGTGCAGCCCGTTCTCCACGTCGAGCCCCTTGGCGACACAGCGGCGGATGAGCTCGAGCCACTGCGGCGGGAAGTAGCCGCCCTGCGTGACGACGCCGACGGTGGCCGTGTCGGGGCCGAAGCAGAGCGCGTCATTGACGCTGCCGACCACCGGCTTCCCCTCGTGCGTCTCGCCGGCGCGGGTCGAGTCGAGGATCGCGACGACCGACTGCGGCGCGTAGCGGAGAATCCCCTGCATCGTCTTGCCGTACAGCGGATCGGCGGAGGAGCCCTCAGCGAGTATGAGCCGCTTCATGAACCCCGAGCCCCGGGCCGCCGGCGGGGAGCTGGACGCCGTCGACGAGCTGGACGCCCGGCCACGGATCCTCGGCGAGCAGCAGGTTCCCGTCCAGGTCGACATGGTCGCAGAGGCTCGCCATCTGTGCGCCCGCGGAGATCCCCAGTCCGGACTCGACCATGCAGCCGAGCATCACGCCGAGCCCGAGCGCGCGGGCGGCGTGCGCCATGCGGACGCCCTCCCGGATCCCGCCCGACTTCGCGAGCTTGATCGTGATCCCGTGCGCGCGCTCGGCGCAGGCGGTCACGTCGGCGAGCGTGTGACAGTCCTCGTCGACGTAGATCGGAATCGGCGACCCGGCCTTCACACGAGCGCCGCCCCCGTCGCCCGCGAGGAGAGGCTGCTCGCAGTACTCGACGCCGAGCTCCGCGAGCTGCGGCAGCGCCTCGAGCGCCTCGTCGAGGCTCCAGTACTCGTTCACGTCCACCTGGAGCGGGACGTCGGTGACGCCGCGCACAGCGCGGACCCGGTCGACGTCATGGCCGTCCCGCGCCCCGAGCTTCAGCTTCAGCCGCCGGAACCGGCCCGCCGTCTGCTCGGCCCTGCGGGCCATGTCGTCGGGATCGCCGAGCCAGATCGTCCACGACGTCGGCGGGCCGGCCTGCCGCAGCCCGAGCAGCCGCCAGACGGGGACTCCCAGCAGCTTCCCCTGCAGGTCGTGCAGGGCCGCGTCGAGCGCCGAGCGAGCCGCGAACTCGGCCCGCGGGAGCCGAGCCTCGATCTCGTCCAGCGCGAACGGATCGTCCCCGAGAGCCGTCGCGTTCGCCTCGATGAAGGCGAGCGCCGATTCCGCCGACTCGCGGTAGCGCTCGATCGGCGCGCCCTCGCCGTGGCCCGTGCGACCCTCGTGGCGGATCTCCACCCGGACGACGTCCGCGGTATCGGAGGCCTCGCGCGCGATCACGAAGGTCTCCGCGAGCTGCAGCGTGGCGATGCCGGCGGCGACGTCCACGCGGCAACCCTAGCCGCGCGGCCGAAGAGTGAATCGTCTCTCGACCGGCGATACGTGCGCGGCTCGACCGACGGAACCACCGACGGGGAGGAAACAACCGCGCCGCCGAGCGCGTTCGTCGGGAATCCGCCGCGCCTCGGGCGGTAGACTGTCCGCTCTCGCGCCTGTAGCTCAGGGGATAGAGCGTGCGCCTCCGGAGCGCAAGGTCGCAGGTTCGATTCCTGCCAGGCGCACTGACCCGTACGGTGGTCGAACCGCGGGCAAAGAGAAGAAGGGGTAGATCTCGGCGCGGCTGACCACTCGGATCTCCTCGACCAGCGCTTGCAGAAGTGCCTTCTGCTGACGGGGGTCGCCCCGTTTCGATCACTTGCCGTACGTGCGCCTGCAGGTCGGCGAGGTCGTCGTCAGAGAGCGGCTCGGGACTCTCGTCGTTGAGCGAAAGTTCTTCGTGCCGCGCTTCGAGCTGCCTGAGCTTCTCCGCGTCAGCGAGGTGATCCGTCGGCCGCAGAGCTGCTCGGGCATCGTCTTTTGCTCGAAGGCTTGGAAGTAGTGGTCGAGCGTCTCGTGCAGTTTGCGCAGCTCCGCCTCGGCTCGTTTCAATTCGCCCTCGCGCTTCGGCCTGGCGGCGTCGAGTTCGGCGAACGCCTCCTCGATTGCTTGGCGAACGAATCGATCTCGCCAGACGAGAGGACGCTCGCTCACGCGAGCGGAAACGCCATCCTCTTGACATGTCAGGTTGCCCCTGACATCATGTCAGGCATAACCTGACATGATGCGGAGGCCCTAACCATGGACGACAAGATCGCAACCCGCTGTTCCTTTTGCCAGAAACTCGCGCCTGAGGTCGGCAAACTCATCGCCGGGCCAGGGATCTACATCTGTGATCAGTGCGTCCGGACATGCGTCGAGATCTTGGAACAGGCGCCTCCCAGTCCCGAGGAAGGAGAGGTACAGCTCCCGTCCTGGCATTCGATGACCGATGCAGAGGTTCTCAGCCGACTCCCGCGGATCGCATCAGTCGCAACGCAAGTCGAGGGCGGCTTGCAGCGCTGGGTGGGAGAGGCCCGCCGTCGAGGATCCTCCTGGGCGAGCATCGGTGAATCGCTAGGCATGTCACGCCAGTCGGCCTGGGAGCGCTTCTCTCGCGGCGACAGCGAAGCGGCGTAGTCAGCGACCACCGCCTCGGGGGCACTGTGAGACCGGCCAAGTCTCCGGGCACACCGCACAACGAACGCGCAGGCGTGCGCGCTTACTTTGGAACCCGTCTCACCGCCTCCCACCGACCGAGCACATCCTTTGGAGGCGAATGAAGTCGCCGACTGACCCTCTGCCGAGAGGGGTCAGGCGTAGTCGACGATCGGTACCTCTGTGCGCGCCTCGAGGCAGTCGGCGGCGAAGAGCGCGGCGCCGACATCCCCGGTCCACAACGTGTAGCGCCCGCAACCACGCTGTGCTCGCCCACATTCGACCTGGCCGAGTGCGTGAACGGCGAATCGCCGGCCTCGGTCCAGCCAGCGCTCGTCGCCGGTGCGCCCTATTACAAGACGCCCTACTACGACGGCGTCAACCCGCCGGACAGCTACCCGTCGTCGGCGGCCTGGACGGTCGGACTCGCGCAGAACCTGGACGCCACGAAGCCCGGTTCGCGCTTCAGCGAGTCGACGCCCACGCCCGTGATCCATTACGGCGGCGTCTGCCTGAGCGGCGTCGCGTGCACGGGCAACCGCGACCTCTACGACGACTTCGGCGTCGCGGCGAGCCCGACGACCGGCTTCGCGTCGATCATCTACAGCGACGACCAGTACACGACGGATGCGGCGAACCCGCCGCAGGCCGGTTGTACAGCAGCCAGGTCCAACAGCGGCCGCTGCGACCACACGAGCATCGCGACCCAGACCTCGGGCGCCGCGATCTACTCGGCCTCGAACAAGCGCTGACGCGCGCTGGCCGCACCCGGCGGGAACTTCCCCACCGGGTGCGCGCCGCGTGTGACGATCTCGCGGTCGGCGATCCGGCGGGGCGACGGCGCCCCGTCGTTAGGCTCAGGGCGTGGGTTCTTACCTCCGCAGCCTCGATCCGCGGCTGCCTCGGCCGGTGTGGATCCTGCAGGCGGGAGGGCTCGCGAACGCCTTCGGAAACGGGATCGTCCTCCCCTTCCTGATCATCTACCTGCACAACGTGCGCGGGTTCTCCCTGGGGATCGCCGGGCTCGTCGCGGCCACGAACTCGGCCGTCGCGCTCTGCAGCGGCTTCCTCGCCGGCTCGCTCGCGGACCGGATCGGGCCGCGCTCGGTGCTCATGGTCTCGCTCGTCGTGATGGCGTCCGGGATCAGCCTCTTCCCGCTGATCCGGTCGCCCTGGCAGGCGTTCGCGCTCTACGGCCTCGTCGGATCGGGGAGCGGCGCCTTCTGGCCGAGCCAGTCCGGCCTCTTGACGGCTCTCGCGCCCACCGCTCGCCGTCATGCCGCCTTCGCGATGCAGCGGGTGACGATGAACCTCGGAATCGCGCTGGGCGGCCTCACCGGCGGCCTGATCGCGTCGAGCTCGCACCCGGGCAGCTTCACGGCCCTCTTCGTCCTGGACGCCTGCACCTTCCTGGCCTTTCTCGTCGTGCTCGCGCGGGTTCCGTCGCCGCGACTCCCGGAAGGCCGCGAGGCCGGCCGCTACACCGACGTCCTGCGCGATCGACCGTTCATGGGCTACGTCCTCCTCAACACCGCGTTCATCGCAGCGGGAATGGTCGCGATCGTCGAGCTGCTGCCACCGTTCGCGAAGGACCAGGCGCACGTGAGCGAGACGGGGATCGGGCTGCTGTGGTTTCTGAACTCGATCGTGATCGTCGTCGCCCAGTTGCCCGTGACGAAGCTCGCAGAGGGCCGCCGTCGCATGCGCGGACTCGCGCTGATGGGACTCCTGTGGGCGGCGGCGATGCTCGTGATCGTCGCGGCCGGCGCCTGGTTCGCCGGCGTGGCCGCAACCGCCGTCCTCGCGCTCGCCGTGCTCGTCTTCGGCCTCGGGGAATGCCTGCACGGGACGATCCACGGCCCGCTCTCCGCCGATCTCGCCCCCGCCCGGCTCCTCGGCCGCTACATGGCGTTCTCGAGCATCTCCTGGCAGATCGGCTGGATCGTCGGCCCGGCCTTCGGCGGCTTCCTGCTCCAGCACGCGCCGTTCGCGCTCTGGCCGCTGCTCGCCGCCGTGAACGTCGCCGGCGTGGTCGGCGCCCTCGCCCTCGAGCGCCGCCTCCCCGGAACCGTGCGCCGCACGCCGCGCTCGGTCGAGCCCGTCCTGGCCGCCGCGGAGGTCTAGAATGGAGGCTTCGCGGGTAGGATGGCGAACATGATGGCGGCGATGCTGGACGACCCCCTCAGTACCGATGCCCAGCCTGCCCCGCATCCGGCGGACGCGCCCTCGCGGCTTCGCTGAGGCCGTCTCCTCGCGGCCGGAGCCGCGCCTCTCCGAGCTCACCTCCGGCGGCCTCACCTGGATCCACCTCGAATCGCTGGACAGCGAGGCGGCCGCGGAGCTCGCCGAGCGCTTCGGCTGGCATCCGCTCGACCTCGAGGACGTGCTCTCGAAGCGCCAGCGCCCGAAGGTCGACGACTACCCCGACTACCTCTTCTTCGTCCTCCACTTCCCGGTCTTCGACAAGGCGATCCAGCGGCTGAACGCTGCGGAGCTCGACGCCTTCCTCGGGCCCGACTACCTGGTCACGATCCCGAACGTGGAGTTGCTGCCGGTGACGCGGCTCTTCCGCCGCTGCCAGGAGGACGAGGAGCTCCGCGAGCAGCTCTTCTCCAAGGGCTCGGGGCGTCTGCTCTACGAGGTGCTGGACGACCTCTTCGACTACTGCTTCCCGATCCTCGACAAGATCGGGCACAAGCTCGACTCGATCGAGGACGAGATGTTCGAGGGCCGGGCCGAGGACGTCGTCCGCGACATCTCGAACGTCAAGCAGGAGATCATCTCCTACCGCAAGATCATCAAGCCCGAGCGCTCGACGTTGCGGCTGCTGGAGCGCCACGTGGAGCGGTTCCTGCCGCAGGAGCTCGAGCTCTACTTCGACGACGTCGTCGATGCGGCGGAACGGATCTGGGACCTCCTGGACAACTTCAAGGAGGTCGTGGACGGGCTCGAGGACACGAACGAGTCGGTGATCTCGCACCATCAGAACGACGTTCTGCGCGTGCTCACGGTCGTCAGCGTGATCCTGCTGCCGTTGACGCTCGTGACCGGCTTCTTCGGGATGAACGTCCGCTTCCCGGGCTTTGGCTCCGCCTGGGCGTTCTGGGCGATCGCCGGCGTGATGCTGGCGCTCGCGGTCGGCCTGATCGTCTTCTTCCGGCGCAAGCGCTGGCTGTAGAGCGCGGTCGGATCCGGACCGATACGGCGCGCCCGCAATCGCGCGAACCTGCTGCTTCGTCACGAAGCTAAGAGCTCGCCGCTTCATCTTCCTCCGTGAGAGGCCGTGACGCAAGACCTGCCTGCGAGGAATCGGGCGCCCGTACCCGAACGTCGACCGAGTCCATTTCGACATGACGATGCCCGGCATCCAGGTACTTCTCATCACCTCCTCGCTGCTGATCGTGCTGAGCATGGTCTCCTCGCTCGCGCGCCTCGCCGCGCTGCGCGCCCGCGCCGAGGCCGTTCGGGTGGACGGCCTGGACGACCAGGTCTGCTAGAAGCGCGGTATGAAACCCGCCTGGGCGGCCGCCGCGCTCGGGGCCGTCGCGATCGTCCTCCTCGCCGGCTGCGGAAGCTCGAGGCCGACCGGCGGCTCGACCCTGCGGTCGATCTTCGTCGACCGGAACGGGGACGGCGTGCTCGAGCGCGGCGCCGGCGAGCCGCTCCTCGGCCGGACGGAGCTCGCTCCCCGCTCGCCGGTCGTGCGGCAGCTCGCGCTCTTCGCGCAGATCACCGACGCCCATGTGACCGACGAGGAGTCGCCCGCGCGGCTCGAGCCGCTCGACCGGCTGGGCGTCCCGTTCACCTCCGCCTTCCGGCCGCAGGAGGCGCTGACGGGGCAGACGCTCCTGGGCGCCGTGCTCTCCCTGAACCGGCTCCGGCCGCAAGCCGTCGTCGAGACGGGCGACCTGATCGACAACGCCCAGCAGGACGAGCTCGACGAGGCGCTCGCCGTCCTGGGGGGAGGCCGGGTCGAGCCCGGCAGCGGCGCGCGCCGGTACGACGGCGTCCAGTCCGCCGGCGACGCCGATCCCCTCTACTACCGGCCCGACGTCGACCCCCCGCGCTACCCGGGCCTGCTGGACGAGGCGCAGAAGCCGTTCGTCTCGCCGGGCCTGCACGCGCCGTGGTATCCAGTGGCCGGAAACCACGACCTCCTCGTCCAGGGAAACCTTCCGCCGTCGGCGTCGACCGAGGCGGTCGCGACCGGCTCCCGCAAGCTCGTGCGGCTGGACGAGGCCGCTGTCGGCGCTGCGCTCGGTCGACGGCTGAGCCCCGCGAGCGTGGCGCGTCTGCTTGCGCACGGGCTTCCGGGCCCGACGACCCGCGTCCCGCCCGATCCCCGCAGGCGCGAGCTGCCCGCCGGGGACGTGCTGCGTCGCCTCCGCGCAGGGAGCGGCCACGGCGGAACGGGGCCGCTGCTCGACTACTCCTTCACGCTCGCTCCCGGCGTTCGCGGCATCGCTCTCGACACGATCCGCCGCGGCGTCGGCGCCGCCGGCGTCCTCCGGCCGGAGCAGGCGGCGTGGCTGCGACGCGAGCTCGCCAGGGCCGGAAACGCCTGGGTGGTCGTCTTCTCGCACACGGGCCTCGACCGAACGGCGGGCGGCGCGGCCGCGCTCGCGCTCCTCGACCGCGACCCGCACGTGATCGCGTGCGTCGCGGGCGACACGCACCGGAACGCGATCGAGCCGCGCCGCACATGGGCGGGCGGATACTGGCTCGTCACGACCTCTTCTCTCGTCGACTACCCGCAGCAGGCTCGCGCCTTTCGCCTGCTGCGTACGCGCGGAGGAGTCGTCCTCCAGACCTGGATGCTCGACACCGATCCGTCGGTCCGGCTCGCCGGCGTCTCACGCGCCCTCGCCTTCCTCGACTACCAGGGCGGCCGCGTCCGAGGGCTCGCCGGAACGCCGGCCGACCGGAACGCGAGCCTCTACCGCTGAGGGTCGGTCACTCCTCGCGCAGGCCGGTCACGACCGGCTGTGCGACGGCGCCGCGTCCCACCCAGGCGGCTGCCGCGAGCGCCGCGACGAACAGGCCGACGACGGCGACCGCGACTGGCCCGACCCCGGCCGTGAGCGGCAACGTCACGTACGCCGCCGCGAGCCGGGAGACGATCGGACCGAGCAGCAGACGCTCCAGCAGGATTCCCCCCGGCGCCGCCAGCACCGCGACGACGAGGGCCGATCCCGCGAAGACGAGGGCGACCTGCCGCCGGCTGCCTCCGCAAGCGCGCACGACCGCGACCGCCCGGCGGCGCTCCTGGGCGGTCAGCGCGAGCATCTGCGCGAGGACGTAGAGGCAGACGACGCCGACGAGGACGCCGACCCCGCGGAGGAGCGCCACGAGCAGTGCGAGGAACCCGCTGCTGCGCGCCGCGAAGCCGCTCACCGCCTCACCAGCGACGCCGCCCGACTGCTCCGACACGAGCCCTCGGCGCTCGAGCTCGCGCCGCACCGCGGGCTTCTGTCCGCTCACCACGCGGATCGCGATCGACGGCTGGACGCCCGTGGCCGCCGTGAGCAGCCGCTCGGGCCGCACGTAGGCGACTCGGCCGTCGTTCTCGAACACGCGCACGAGCCCGACGACGCGGTAGCGAACCTCGGCGCCCGTCGGGAGCTGCGCCGCGATCGTCGCGCCGGGATGGACGTTCAGCGCGGTCGCGAGGCCCGTCCCGACCTCCGCCTCCCCAGGCCCGGAGAGCCTGCGACCCTCCGCCAGCTCAGGCGCCTCGAAGCGCGTGTGGTCGCCCGCGAACGCGATCAGCCGGAAGGATTCGCCGAGGTCGAACGAGTCGGCTGCGTCGACCTCGTAGCGCGCGGCCGCGTCGGCGACGCCCGGCAGAGCGCGGATCGCCGGAGTCTCCCGCGCCGGAGCGGAGACCGTGAGCTGGTAGCGCTTGCCGACGGCCGCCGGGTCGTTGCCGAGTCGCTGGAGGAGGCCCGCGATCGTGAGGATCAGGAGGACGACCGCGACGGAAGCGGCCACGACGGCGACCGTGCCCGCGGTGCGCAGGGGACGCGCGAGCGCGAGGCGCATGCCGAGGCCCGCCGCACCGGCCGGCAGCGGCATCCGGCGAGGCGCGCCGAGAACGTCCGCACGCGTCAGCGCGTCCGCCGGAGGGCGTGAGGCGACGCGCCAGCCCGCCCAGGCCGAGACGCCCGCGACGAGCGCGACGACCGCGGCGAGGCTCGCGAGCAGGAGCGCGGCGAGCGAGAGCCCCGGCCCGAGCTCGTTGACGGCGACGAGCAGCTGCCCGGTGGGCCGCGCCACCGCCGCCCAGCCCAGGAGGATTCCCAGGGCGGCGGCGGGAAGCGCGACGACGGCCGTCTCGACCGCGTGCGCGGACGCGATCTCCCAGCGCGTCGCGCCGAGCGCCCTCAGAACGCCGATCGACCGCGTCCGCCGCTGCACCTCGGTGTGCGCCGAGGCGGCGAGCATGAAGCCGGCGGCGCCGAGAGCGACGACCGAGAACGCGATCAGCAAGGCGATCACGATCCCGGCGGCTCGACCCAGGAGGATCCGGATCCCCGCCCGCGTGACGAAGACGAGCCCCGTCAGCCCGAAGCTCGCGGCACGCGCCTGCGCGAGCGTCACGTCGAGTCGGCTCGGATCGTGCGTCCAGAGCAGGGCGACGTTCACCCGCGTCCCCTCCGTGCCCGAGAAGCGCCGAGCCTCCTGGTACGGCGCCCAGAGTCGAGGGCCCTTGGCCAGGG
>JBBSHO010000010.1:0-46277 GCA_038253005.1 Gaiellales bacterium | reverse complement strand
GCCGCGCGGCTCCGCGAGCAGCCGCTCCGCCACGGCCGAGGCGACCAGCGCGAAGTCGGCGCCGCCCGCGACCGCCTCGCCGCCGGCCAGGCCGAGGTAGGCGCCTTTCTCGATCGCGAGGCCGCTCAGCTCGACGTCGCGCGAGGCGACGGTCACCTCCCCGGTCGCGACCGCCTGCAGCACCGCGCGCATCGTAGTCGCGTTCTCCCAGGCCCCGAGTGTCGGGTCGAACGCGACCATCGCGGCGAGGCCGGACTGGATCGAGCGGGAAGGAATCACCCGCACCGGCTTTCCCGCGAGACCGGCCGCCTGCTCGGCCGAGAGCAGATTGCCGTTGTTCGGCAGCAGGAGCACCTCCGGCGCAGCGCTCGCCTCGATCGCGGCGACGAGCTCGGTCGTCGCGGGGCTCATCGTCTCTCCGCCCTCGACCAGAAGGCCGGCGCCGAGGCTCTCGAACAGCCGCCGGTTTCCGTCCCCGACGACGACGGCGACGACCTCGACCGCGGCGGGCTCGGCCTCGGTCTCGGGGACGGCCTCGCGCAGACGGGTCTCGCGCTCGACCGTCTGGTCGTGCATGTTCGCGATCTCGACCCGATTGATCGCACCGGCTGCGGCGCCGACTGAGAGCGCGGCTCCGGGCTCGTCCGTGTGCACGTGCACCTTGAGCGCGGTCGGGTCGCCGACGACGAGCAGGGAGTCGCCGAGCCGCTCCAGCGCGGCCTCGATCGCGTCCGGGTCGAGCTCCTCGCCCTCGACGACGAAGACGGTGCAGTAGCGGTAGCGCGAGCGATGCAGGTGGATCGCGTCGACCGTCAGGTCGTGGGTCGCCGGCGGTGCCTCGGGCACCGGCTCCCCGGTGACGCCGGCGCAGATTCCGCGCACGATCTCCACGAGGCCCGCTCCACCCGCGTCGACGACTCCGGCCTCGCGCAGGACCGCGAGTTGCTCCGGCGTGCGGTCGACCGCCTGCTCGCCGCGACGGACGAGCGCGGCGAGGAGCTCCGTGACCGGCTCGGCGCTCCGCCCCTCCGCCTCATCGGCGAGCTCGCGGATCACCGTGAGCATCGTTCCCTCGACCGGCTTCCGAACGGCGCGATAGGCAGCGTCCGACGCATTCCGGAACGCCCGCGCAAGCACCGCGCCGTCGACCTCTCCGGCTTCGGCGAGCGCCTCTGCCGCGCCGCGCACGATCCGCGAGAAGATGACACCTGAGTTTCCCCGCGCGCCCATCAGCGCAGCACGCGTCGTCTCCTTCGCAAGCGCGGAGCGGCCTGCTGCGGACGAGGCCTCCAGCGCCTCGACGATCGCGCGCCCGGTCAACATCAGGTTCGTGCCGGTGTCCCCGTCGGGCACGGGATAGACGTTGAGATCGTCGATCCGCCGCCGGTTCGCCTCGAGCGCCGCGAGCGCGGACCGCGCGAGCCCACGCACCCGCTCGAGCTCGAGCTCGGTCACGCGGTTCTCTAGACGGCTTTTTGCACCTTGCCGCCCTTGAGGCAGCGGGTGCAGACGTAGGCGCGGGTGGCCTTGCCTTGCAGGAAGACGCGGACACGCTGGAGGTTCGGGTTGAAGCGGCGCTTCGTGGCGACCATCGAATGGCTCCGGTTGTGGCCGAAGCCGGGCTTCTTCCCGCACACTGCACAGACCTTGGACATCGGCGGCGAAGTGTAGCCGCTTACCGAGCGGGCGCGGCCGTGGCGCGGAGCTGCGAGAACGCGTCTGCCATCTCGAGCGCGGTCCGGACGGCCTCGGCGGCTTTGTCGATCCGCTCGTCGGCCTGGCCCGCGTTCTCCAGGGTGAGCACGCCGAACGAGACGGGGACGCCCGTCTCGAGCGCGGCGAGCTGCAGACCGCTCGCCGCCTCGGAGGCGACGTAGTCGAAGTGCGGCGTCTCGCCCCGGATGACGCAACCGAGCGCGACGATGCATGCGTACCGGCGCGTCTTTGCGAGCGCCATCGCGGCAAGCGGAAGCTCGAAGGCTCCGGGGACCGGCATGATCGTGACTGCCTCGTCTCCGACCCCGCACTCCTCCAGCTCGGCGAGCGCGGCTTCGAGCAAGCGGTTCACGATCTCGCCGTTGAAGCGCGCGGCCACGATCGCGACGCCGCGCCGCGTGCCATCGGGCTCTCCCTCGATCAGGTTGACGTGCTCGGGGATGTCGAGCTCGCCGGCCGCATGCTGGTCGGCCGTGCGGAGCTGCGGGAGCGGCTCGTCCTCGGGCTCGGGCTCGGGCTCCGGCTGCTCGGGCTCGGCCGCCGGGACCGGCGTGTCCTCGTCCGGCGACTCGAGCTCCTCCTCGTGCTCGGGAGGCTCGGTTTCCTCGACCCGATCGCCCGGCCAGCGCTCGGTCACTCGCCCTCCAGCGGGCCGACCTTCAAGTCCTGGTGGTGGAGCCGGTGGCCGAGCTTGTCGCGCTTGGTCGCGAGGTAGCGCGCGTTCTCGGCTGTCGGCTCGGTCTCGATCGGAACCTGCTCGACCACCTCGAGGCCGAAGCCCTCGATGCCGGTGATCTTCTTCGGGTTGTTGGTCAGGATCCGGATCGTCGAGAGGCCGAGGTCGGCGAGGATCTGATTTCCGATCCCGTAGTCGCGCATGTCGGCCGCGAAGCCGAGCTCGAGGTTCGCCTCGACGGTGTCGAAGCCGCTCTCCTGCAGCTCGTAGCTTCGCAGCTTGTTCAGCAGGCCGATCCCGCGGCCCTCCTGCGCCATGTAGAGGAGGACGCCGCGCTCCTCGGACGCGATCCGTTGCAACGCCTGGTCGAGCTGCTCGCCGCAGTCGCAGCGCAGCGAATGGAAGACATCGCCGGTCAGACACTCCGAATGGACGCGGACGAGCACGTCCTCCGCGCCTTCGACCTCGCCGCGCACGAGCGCGACGTGGTGCTTGCCGGTCAACGTCTCGCGGAAGGCGACCGCAGTGAACTCCCCGTAGCTCGTCGGGAGTCGCACGGAGGTCATCCGCTCGACGAGCTTCTCGTGCCGCCGCCGGTACTCGATCAGGTCGGCGACCGTGATCAGCTTGATCCCGTGGCGCTCGCAGTAGGGGATGAGGTCGGGGACCCGGGCCATCGTCCCGTCCCCGTTCATGACTTCGCAGACGACGCCGGCCGGGACGAGGCCCGCGAGGCGCGCGAGATCGACGGCGGCCTCGGTCTGACCGGCCCGCTCGAGGACGCCGCCGCGCCGAGCGCGCAGCGGGAAGACGTGACCCGGCTGGACGAGGTCCGCGGGCTCCGAGCTCGGATCGACGGCGACCTGGATCGTGCGCGAGCGGTCGGGCGCGGAGATCCCGGTCGTGATCCCCTCACGCGCCTCGATCGAGACGGTGAAGGCGGTGCCGTACGGCGTCTCGTTCCGGTCCGTCATCTGACGGAGGCCGAGCTCGTCGCAGCGCTCCTCGGTGAGGCAGAGACAGATCAGGCCACGCGCCTCCTTGGCCATGAAGTTGACCGCGTCGGGCGTCGCGAACTGGGCGGCGATCGTCAGGTCGCCCTCGTTCTCTCGGTCGTCCGCGTCGACGACGACGACGAGCTTGCCCTCGCGGATGTCCTCGATCGCGGCCTCGACGGTCGCGAACGCGCTTCGCTCCTGCAGCATCATGCCGCGAATCGTATCCCGCTCAATCCGCCAGAGGCTGCCGGACCAGCTCCGGGACATCGAGCACGATCCGCGTCTGACCCGGGACGTCGAGCACGATCCGCGTCTGACCCGGGCCCGGGCCGGGCCGGGCCTCCCCGGCGAGGGGGCAGACGACGTCGTTCCGTCGGTGCGGCGGCGAGGGTGGTTCGCCCCCACGGAAGCGCCCGTCGACCCGGCCCTCGCATCGCCCCCCGCGAGGAGGAAACGGAGGCTTCGGCGCCGTCCCTTCCCTCCAGCTCGACGTGCCAGTGCTCGGGGTAGGCGAACGTGACGCGGTAGAGCGACTCGAGCCTCACCGCGCGACGAGCTTCTCCACGTACTTGGCGAGCACGTCGGCCTCGAGGTTGACGGCGCCGCCCGGCTCGAGCGCGCCGAGCGTCGTCTCGGCGAGCGTGTGCGGGATCAGCGCGACCGCGAAGCCTTCGCCGTCGAGCTCGGCGATCGTCAGGGAGACGCCGTCGACGGCGATCGACCCCTTCTCGACGCAGTAACGGAGGAGCTCGGGGGCGGAGTCGAGCCAGATCCTGGCGCCGTCGCCCTCGGGCTCGACAGCGCGAACCCGGCCGAGGCCGTCGACGTGACCCTGCACGTAGTGGCCGCCGAGTGGCTCGCCCACCCGCAGCGCAGGCTCGAGGTTGACCGTGTCGCCCGGCTCGAGGGCGCCGAGGGAGGTGCGGCCGAGCGTCTCCGGGACGGCGTCGAAGGAGATCCGTCCGTCCGCGACCGTCACGGCCGTCAGGCAGCAGCCGTTGATCGCCACGGAGTCGCCGACCGCGACCTGGGCCGCCGTTTGCGGCGCCTCGAGCTCGAGCCGGACGCCTCGTGGCCCGCTGTCGACCGCGGCGACGCGCCCCCGCTCCCGCACGATTCCGGTAAACATTTCCCACAGGCTAACTCGACACGCTTTTGGCACTCCTCGTCACAGACACGACACACATTCGCCGATAGCGTCGTCACCGACCACACCTAACCCGGTCCCCTCGGGAGGGTGGGGGCGGGTGGGTACGGTCGGCGAGGTCAGCCGCCGAGGGCCAGGGCCTCGAGCGTCTCGCGGACGACCATCTCGAGGTCGCCGTAGCCGTTTTCCCGCGCCAGCTCAGCGCGCAGCTCGCCGACGGCCTCGCTCTGATTCGGGCCGAGCGCCGCCGGGTCGACACGGTCGAGCTCGGCGCGCAGCTCGGCGTCGTCCACGTGCCGGGCGAGCCACTGCGAGAGCACGTTCACGATCCGGTCGTCAGGGCTCATGGACATAGGCCGTCAGGAGCACATCGTCACCGACCGACCGCGCTTCCAAACGCCGCAGAGTCCGCGGCTCGACCTGCCGTGCGAGTGTCGGCCCCTCGCCGCCGAGCACCGGCGCGACGAACACGAGGACCTTGTCGACGAGATCGCGCGCGAGGAACGCGCCGCCGAGGGTCGGGCCGCCTTCGAGCAGGAGTGACTGCACGCCTTCCTCGGCGAGCCGTGCGAGCTCGTCGTCGAGCTGTCCGGAGCGAAGCTCCAAGTCGGACCCCTCCGGCAGTGGCCCCCGCCCGAAGGCGAGTCGCCGCGGCTGCCCCCGCGCGCTCACGTCGCGGGCCGTCAGCCGCGGGGTATCGGCGCGCACGGTGCCCATCCCGACCGCGACCGCGCCGGCCTCGGCCCGCAGCTCATGGACAAGCCGGCGCGACTCCTCGCCCGAGATCCAGCGCCGGTCGGGCGCATTCATGCGGCCGTCGAGCGTCACCGCGACCTTGTAGGTGACGAACGGACGGCGAAGCGAGGCCCACGTCCGCCAGGCTTCGTTCTGCTGACGGCACCGGAAGCCGAGCTCGCCCTCATCGACCCGAACGTCGACACCGGCCTCCCCCAGTCGCTCGAGACCTCCGGCCGCCTTTGGGTTCGGATCGCGCGAGCCCGCCACCACCTCGGCCACCCCGGCGTCGAGCAACGCCTCGGCGCAGGGCGGCGTCCCGCCGTGGTGATTGCACGGCTCCATCGTCACGTAGGCGGTGGCCCCACGTGCATGCTCGCCCGCCTGCCGCAGCGCGAGCACCTCGGCGTGCGGGCCGCCCGCCACCTCGTGCCACGCCTCCCCGACGAGGCTCGTCCCATGGACGAGGACGCATCCGACGACCGGGTTCGGACGCGTCGTTCCGCGCCCTCGCTCGGCCAGCTCGAGCGCTCGCTCGAGACTCACGCCAGCGCCTGGACCAGCCTGCGGTAGGCCCGAGGGAGATCCTCGCGGCCGAAGATCGCCGATCCCGCAACGAGCAGGTTCGCGCCCGCGTCGTAGACCTCGCGGACGTTCTCGGGCCCGATCCCGCCGTCGACCTGGAGGTGCACGTTCGCCGGGAGCGTCCGCCGCACGGTGCGGATGCGTTCTATGGCCTCGGGCATGAACTCCTGGCCGGAGTAGCCCGGCTCGATGCTCATGCAGAGCACGAGGTCGACGCCGGCGGCCAGCGCCGCCTGAGCCGCGTGGGCGGCGCTCGTCTCCGGCTTGAAGGCGACCCCGACCTGCAGCTTCCGCTCGCGCGCCGCCCGCACGACCGCTCCGAGGTCGTCGCACGCCTCGAGATGAACGGTGACGCTGTCGCCGCCGGCCGCCGCGATCGCCTCGAAGTGCTTCTCTGGCGACTCGACCATCAGGTGGCAGTCCAGCACGCCGCCGATGTTGTGGACGAGCGGGGAGATCGACTCGAGCACGATCGGCCCGATCGTCACGGGCGGAACGAAGTGCCCATCGCCGACGTCGAAGTGGAAGATGCGCGCGCCGACGCGCAGCAGCGCGTCGATCTGCTCCCCGAGGACGGTGAAGTCCGCCGCGTACAGCGACGGCTCGACCTCGACGGTCCGGATCCATTCGGCCCAGGGCACAGACGCTGCGCGAGTCTAGTGCCCCGTCTCGACGACCAGTCGGGCGATGAAGAAGCCGCTCGTGCCGTGGACGTGCGGCAGGGTGAGCAGAAACTCGGGGCGGCGCGGATGGCGGAACTGGGGCCACTCCTCGCCGAGCGGCTCGACCCGCAGCCCCGCCGCGTCGACGATCGCCTCGTTCTCCTCGGCGTGGATCGTGCAGACGGAATAGAGGATCGTGCCGCCCGGGCGCACGCGCTCGGCGGCTGCGCGCACGAGCCGGAGCTGGAGCTCGGGGAGCGGGCGGGCGCGCCAGCGCAGGTCCGGCCGAGCCGCAAGCACGCCGAGACCCGAGCACGGTGCGTCGACGAGCGCGCGGTCGAAACCCTGGAGGTCGGGCGGGAGGTCGAGTGCGTCGGCGTTCACGACCGTGACGTTGCCGGCCCCGAGCCGGCCGCAGTTCTGCTCGAGCTCGCGAGCCCGCCCCGGATGGAGCTCGATCGCGACGACCTCGCCCGCGAGCTGCGTCGCCTTCCCGCCGGGGGCCGCGCAGAGGTCGAGGGTTCGCTCGCCGTCCCGTGCGCCGACGGCGAGGCCCGCGAGCTGCGAGCCCCTGCTCTGCGGCCAGACGAGACCCGCCTCGACCGCCGCGTCGTCGACGCGGTCGACGTGCAGCGCGTCGGGGATCTCCGGGTCGGGGCGCCCTGCGAGCTCGGCCGGGCGGCGACCGTTGACGCGGACGACCGTCTCGAGCGGCTCGTTCTGCGCCCGCATGAGCGCCAGCGCCGCGTCCTCGCCGAGCTCCTCCCCCCAGACCTCGGCGACCCAGTCGGGGTACGAGTGCTTGAGCGGACCTTCCGGGAGCGAGTCGACCAGATCGCGGATGCCGACGGCCAGGCGCCGCATGACGGCGTTCGCGAACGGGACGGCCCGTTCGAGCCGCGCCGAGCGGACGAGCTCCACGGTCTCCTTCACGGCCGCGTGGTCCGGAATGCCCCCGCTGTACGCGAGCTGGTAGGCGCCGATCCGAAGGGCGGTGCGGACGGGTGGGTCGAGCTTTCGCACCGGCCGCTTCCCGAGGGTCTCGATCGCGTGGTCGAGCGTTCGGACCCGCTGGACCGTCCCGAAGGCGAGCCGCTGTGCGAGGGCCCGCTCGCGAGGCTCGAGCCGGCCGGCGACCGAGCGGAAGACGCGGTCGGCGTAGGCGTCGTCCTCGAAGACGCGAAGGACGACCTTGAAGGCGGCCGCCCGGGCGGTCATCGTCTCGCGCCGCGGAGGAACTCCGCATATGTCATCCGTCGACGCCCCTCGGGCTGGACCTCGAGCAGCTCGAGCTCGCCCGCGGCGATGTGCGCTCGCCACACGGTGAGGCGACGGCCTTCGATCTCACCGCGGGCGCCGATGTGCGGGGAAAGCGCGCGGATCCGGTTCAGGAGCTCCTCCGGCGGGCGGCTCCAGTCAAGCTCACGGTCGGCGGCCTCGATCTTCTCGGCGTACGTGGCGCCCTCGCCGCGCTGGGGAACGAACCGCGGCTCGCGCAGCACGTCGTCCAGCAGCTCGACGGCCGTCGCGGCAGCGCGTTCGTAGACGGCGCCGGCATCGTCCTCGGCGGCGACCGGGAACGCGCGCTGCGCCGCGATCGGGCCTGCGTCGAGCTTCTTCACCGTCCGGTGAATCGTGACGCCCGTCTCCGGGTCCCCAGCCATCAACGCGCGCTCGACCGGCGCCGCGCCGCGCCAGCGAGGCAGCAGCGACGGATGGACGTTGAGCCAGAGGCCCTGCTCCAGCAGCGCCTCGGGAAAGAGCAGGCCGTACGCGACAACGACGACGGTGTCTGCGCCGAGCTCGACCGGCGCCTCGAGGCGCTCGGGCTGGAGCACCGGGATCCCGAGCCGCAACGCCGCCTCCTTCGCAGCCGGCGCCGCCGCCCGTCGCCCGCGGCCGCGCGGCGCGTCGGGGCGCGTCAGGAGGGCCGAGAGCTCGTGCCGGGCCGCGAGCCGTTCCAAGACATCCGCTCCGAACGGGGCCGTCGCGGCGACGGCTACCCGAGCCATCGAGGGGGCACTAACGGATGACCACTCTCGGCCGCAGCGTCCCGAGCGCCTCGCGGCGGCCCTCGGCGGTCGTGCGGTCGAGGATCAGCACGCCGTCGAGATGGTCGAGCTCGTGCTGCGCGACGCGGGCGGAAACGCCCTCGAGGTCATAGGCGACCTCCTCCCCACGCTCGTTCCGGGCTTCGAGGCGAATCGAGAGCGGTCGCTCGACCGGCATCGCCACGCCCTGCAGGGACAGACATCCTTCGTCGTCGACGTCCGTCTCATCGCCACGCTCCGCGATGCGCGGGTTGACGACGGCGAGATCCTCTTCCCCCAGGTGGAACACGAAGACGCGCCGGAGAACGCCGACCTGCGTGGCGGCCAGGCCGACGCCGACGGCGTCGTGCATGAGCTTCGTCATCCGCTCGACGAGGCGTCCGAGCTCGTCGTCGAAGATCTCCACCGGCTTGGCTTCCATGCGCAGGACCGGATCGGGGTACTGACGGATCTGCGCGAGCGCGAGCCGTCGACGCGCGTCGGCCTGGGCGTCGAGCTCCTCGGTGCGGACCTGTCCCTCCACCTTTGTCACAGCGGGCAGACTAACGACGTGGACCGGCGGGAGCGCGAGGCCGTCATGCGGCAGGGAGCGACCCGCGCCGAGACGCCGCTGGACCGCGCCCAACGGCGAGCGCTGGAGGAGGATTTGGCCGAGAGCCGGCTCGCGGGCAGGCCGTAGCCCTCCAGCCGGGAACCGCTCGACGCGGCCTGGATCCTCGAGCGCTTCCCGCCCCCTAGAGGCTCTGGGGGTCGACGTCGACCACGGCGGTGAGGCCGGCGCGACGCATCGCGGGGGCGGCCGCGGCGAGGAGCCGAGCAGCCTTGGCCGCAAGCCGGCGCGGCTGGTCGGTCTTCGCGACGAGCTGCGCTCGGTGGCGGCCGCGCAGGCGGAGGAGCGGCGCAGGACCGAGCAGCTCGTCTCCCCCGATGCCGTCTCTGATCTCGGTGAGCGCGCGCATCGGCGTGTCCGCGTCCGTCCCGGACAGGACGATCCTGATCAGGTGCCGGAACGGCGGGTAGCCGAGCTCTCGACGCCGCTCGAGCTCCCCGGCGAGGAAACGCGGGACATCGTGGCGGGCTGCCAGCTCGATCGCCCGAGCGTCCGGCTGGAAGGTCTGGACGAGGACTCGGCCTGGCGCGTCGCGGCCGCTACGGCCGGCGAGCTGGGTCAGGAGCTGGAACGTCCGCTCCTCCGCGCGAAAGTCCGGCAGCCCGAGCCCGGTGTCCGCGTCGACGACTGCGGCGAGCGCCACGCCCGGGAAGTGGTGGCCCTTCGCGACCATCTGCGTCCCGACGAGGACGACCCGGTCGGCGGCGGCGAAGCGGGCTAGGGCCTCGGCTGCCGCACCCGGCTTCTCGACCGCGTCGGCGTCGAGTCGAATCCGCTCGAGCTCGGGCAGCCGCGCTTCCAGCTCGCGCTCGAGGCGCTGCGTCCCGGCGCCGATCCGCGCGAGCTCGACCGAGCCACAGGCCGGGCACGTCTCCGGGAACGGCTCCGCGTGGCCGCAGTGATGGCAGCGCAGCCGGCCGTCGCCGTGCAGGACGAGGGCGACGTCGCAGCTCGTGCAGCGCAGTGTCGTGCCGCACGCGCGGCAGTGGAGCGCGGGCGCGACGCCGCGGCGGTTCAGGAGCAGGATCGCCTTGCCGCCGCCCTCGACGATCTTGCCGAGCTCGGCCAGGAGCGGCGCCGACAGCGGATAGCCGGCCTCGCGCCGCAGGTCGACGATTCGGACCGGCGGCAGGGGGCCGGAGAGCCGCCCGCCGAGCTCGAGCCGCTCGAGGCTGCCCCAGCTCTCCGGCCGCGGTGTCGCGCTGCCGAAGACGGCGACGGCGTGCTCGAGCGAGGCGCGCTTCGCCGCGACGGTGCGGGCGTCGTAGCGCGGGTCCGACTCCTGCTTGTACGAGGCGTCGTGCTCCTCGTCCACGCAGACGAGGCCGAGCCCGCGCACGGGAGCGAAGATCGCCGAGCGGGCGCCGACGACGATCCGCGCCTCGCCGCTAGCGATCCGCACCCGCTCGTCTCGCCGCTCCGCGACGGAGAGCGCCGAGTGCAGGATCGCGATCCCGTCGCCGAAGCGGGCGCGGAAGCGGCCGACGGTCTGGGGAGTCAGCGCGATCTCCGGCACGAGCACGATCGCACCGAGCCCCCGCGCGAGCGCGGAGGCGCACGCCTGAAGGTAGACCTCCGTCTTGCCGCTGCCGGTCGCGCCGTAGAGGAGGAAGTTCGCGCCGCGACCCGCGTCGATCGCGCCGACGATCCGCTCGAGCGCCGCGACCTGGGTGTCGCTCAGGGCCGCCGGCTCCGCCTCTCCCCCGAGCGCGTCCCGCTCCGCAGGCTGCGGACGCTCGCCGCGGGCCTTCCGCTGCACCGGCGCGACGAGCGCGAGCGCGCGTCCCGGCGTCGAGCCGTAGTAGTCGGCGACCCAGAGCGCGAGCTCGACGAGCTCCGGCGCCAGCTCCGCCACGACGCGCTCGATCGGCGCGGTCGTCACGCCGGGGGGCGCCGCGACGCCCACCTCGGTGACGACGCCGCGCCGCCGCGCGTTGCCGAAGCGCACCTCGACGACGGCGCCCGGACCGACCTCGTCCGGCACCTCGTAGGTGAACTCCCGCGCGAGCGCGCGCGCCGTGACGAGGGGATAGACGTGGGCGAGGCGCGTCACCGGGCGAGGGTATCCGGCGCCGAGGTCGGCGCACGGGACCGCCTGAGACTCACACCCCAACACGGACCTGCACCTCTTGGCAGCGCCGCCGGCTAGCGGCGATCCGGGCCCCGCGCGCGGGCTTGGCCCGTGCGCGTTCACCCGCGAAGCGGATTACTCAGTCCCGCGCGAAAGCCTCGGCTTTCGCGCGGGGGCCACGCTACGCGCCGGCCGCGACGAGCACGAAGTCGGTCGCGAAGCCGAGGAAGACGCCTAGCAGGATCCCCCAGGTGACGATCGTCTTCGAGCCGGCCATCCGGCAGACGTTCAGGAGCTCGATCACGACGTAGAGGATCGAGCCGGCGGCGAGCGCGAGGAAGACGACCGAGACCGCGGTGCTCGTCCATGCCTGCCCGATCAAGGTCCCGAGGAACGTCGGGGCGCCCCCGATCAGACCCATCAGCGCGAGAAAGCGCCAGCTCGGAGGCTCCGCCTCGCCCGAGAGCGGCGCCACGATGCCGAAGCCCTCCGTCGCGTTGTGCAGTCCGAAGCCGATGATCAGGACGATCGCGAGGCTGAGCTCGTCACGCGCGGCCGACTGGCCAATCGCGAGTCCCTCCGAGAAGTTGTGCAGCCCGATCCCCGCGGCGATGAAGAGCGACAGCCACCGGGCCGGGGAAAGGCCGCGGAAATAGTGCTCGCTCTCGAACTCCGCGGTCGACGCGGCGCCCGGGCCGAGGAAGGCCTTGCGGCGTCGGCGCTTCATCCACGCGTCGTAGTAGACGAGGCTCAGGAGGCCGATCGCAAACCCGCCCGCGAGCAACGCCGCGAGCCCGGCGAACCGTCCGTGACGGCCGGTCTCGAGCGCCGAGCGGACCGGGTCGATCGCCGCGGAGAGGACGTCCCACAGCAGGAAGACGAGGATGCCGGTCGCGGCAGCGCTGAGGAAGGTCTTGAAGCCGGGCGCGACCTTCTGCATGCGCCCGAGCGGCAGGCCGATGAAGATGGTCAGGCCGGCGATCGCGCCGAGCAGGAGGATCTGAAGGGTCGACATGCTGTAAGGGTCACCTTACAGGGGCCGACGCCTATGATGGTGCGCGGATGGCGCAGGGTCACTCAATCGACGAATACCTGGAAACGATCTACTTTCTGGCGTTTCCGATCGGCGAGTACAGGCCCCGGTCGACCGGCTCCCCGACGCTCGCTTCGCGAGTCGCGGAGATGCTCGGCGTGTCCCGGGCGTCGGCCGGGGAGATGCTGAAGCGGCTCGAGTCGGAGGGGCTGATCGAGCGCGGCGAGCACAAGGAGGCGCTCCTGACCGCCTCGGGTCGCGAGCGCGCCGAGCGCGTCGTCCGCAAGCACCGGCTGATCGAGCGGCTGCTCACGGACTTCATGGGCTACACCGCCGCGGAGGCGCATGTCCATGCGGACGAGCTCGGGGACACGTTCAGCGACGACATGATCCAGCGGATCGACGAGCGGCTGGGCCAGCCCGAGCGCTGCCCGCACGGCTGGCCGGTCGACCCCGCCGTCGAGCAGGCCGAGAACCATCAGCTCGCGCCGCTCACGGATCTCGCCACCGGGGCGCGCGCGACGATCGTCCGGCTCGCGGAGCACGACGGCGAGCTCCTGCACTGGTTCTACGACCAGGGGCTCGTCCCGGGCGGCGAGATCGAGGTGCGCGACGCGCAACCCGCCGCCGGCCAGGTGACGGTGACGCTGGACGGCGGCGAGCGGTCGATCGGCGACAAAGCTGCGGCCGGACTCTTCGTGCGCCCCGCCGCCTGAGGTCGCCCGTGCCGCCGGCCGCCGGGACGCGGCTAGGCAGTCGCGGCGGAGGCGAGGCCGGCCGCCTCGCGAAGCGTGTCGGCCCTGTCCGTGCGCTCCCAGGTGAACTCGCGGTCGTCCCGGCCGAAGTGGCCGTAGGCGGCGGTCTTCTGGAAGATCGGACGGCGCAGGTCGAGGTCACGCAGGATCGCCGCCGGCCGTAGGTCGAAGTGCTCGCCGACGAGCCTCTCGATCCGGTCGACGGACACGCTCTCCGTGCCGAACGTCTCCACCAGCACCGACATCGGGTGCGCGACGCCGATCGCGTAGGCGACCTGGATCTGGCAGCGCTCGGCGAGCCCCGCGGCGACGACGTTCTTCGCCACGTAGCGCGCGGCGTACGCAGCCGAACGGTCGACCTTCGTCGGATCCTTGCCGGAGAACGCGCCGCCGCCGTGCGGGGCCGCGCCGCCGTAGGTGTCGACGATGATCTTCCGGCCGGTCAGGCCCGTATCGCCCATCGGGCCGCCGACCACGAACTTCCCGGTCGGGTTGACGTAGACGAAGTCCCGCTCGTCGAGCCGCTTCTCGTCGTAGAGGTCGCGCGGCAAGATCGGGTGGAGAACGTTCTCGACGAGGTCGGGCTTGAGCAGCGTCTCGACGTCGAGCCCGTCGCGGTGCTGGGTCGAGACGAGCACGCGCTCGATCTCCACGGGCCGCTGCATGCCGTGCTCGTCCCGCTCGTAGCGGACGGTCACCTGCGACTTGCCGTCCGGGCGCAGGTACGGGAGCACGTCCGCCTTCCGCACCTCTGCGAGGCGTTTCGCGATCCGGTGCGCGAGCATGATCGGCAGCGGCATCAGCTCCTCGGTCTCGCGGGTCGCGTAGCCGAACATCAGACCCTGGTCGCCGGCGCCGACCCTGTCCAGCGGGTCGTTGTCGCCGTGCTGCACCTCGTACGACTCGTCGACACCCTGGGCGATGTCGGGCGACTGCTCGTCGAGCGCCACGATCACGCCGCAGGTCTCGGCGTCGAAGCCGTACTTCGCGCGCGTGTAGCCGATCTCGGCGATCGTCTTGCGGACGAGACGCGGGATGTCGACGTACGTCTCGGTGGTGATCTCCCCGGCGACGACCACGAGGCCGGTGGTGATCAGCGTCTCGCAGGCGACGCGGCCGGTCGGGTCGTCGGTGAGGACGGCGTCGAGCACCGCGTCGGAGATCTGGTCGGCCACCTTGTCGGGGTGTCCCTCGGTGACCGACTCCGAGGTGAACGAGAACTCGCGGGCGGCGGCCATCGGCCGCGAAGGGTACTCGATCGGTCCGGGCGCGCGGCTACTCGATCCGCATAAACAGCGTGACCTGAAGCTCGTGCGTGCGCGAGACCGCGTACTCGACGAGCGCACGCAGCGGCGTCACCCTACCCGAGCTAGCCGTTCAATCGCGCCCAGGCGTCGACCCGGCTGACGGTTCCGTCACGGGCGCCGTAGACGACGAGCGGGCCGAGCCGGGAGAGCGTCGTCGCAAGGTCGGCCGCGATGGGCTTGCCAAGGGCGGAGCCGGCGATCTGGAGCAGCGGCACGAGCTGTCGCACGTCAGCGTAGAGGAGGCCCGTCGTCCGCGCGGGCGCTCCGGCCGCCTTCAGCGCGTCACGGTAGCTCTGGTCGTCCACGAGCTTCGGCCCGGTCGCCCGCAGCGCGCCGACGACGGTGGGCGAATCCGCGACGACGAGCTTCCCGCCGGAGATCTGGGCGGTAAGCGGGATGGGGCCGAGCTTGACCGCCAGGTCAGCCAGAGCACCCCGCGCCGCTGCGAGCGCCCGCTCCGGATCGGCGACCTGCGCCTCGAGACCGATCTCCGGCAGGAGCCCCGACTGCTTGACGTAGAGCACGCCTTCGCCGGTGAGGAGGGGGGCCAGCTTCCGGAGGGAGGGCAGGAGCTGCCTCAGCGGGCCGAGCCGCTTCGCGTGCGCGTCGAGCGTTGCGCCCGTCTTCAGACGCGCGAGCATAGGACCGAGGCCCTTGAAGGACGCGGCGAGGCTCGCGCCGGAGGGGACGTCCCCGAGGAGAGTCGGCGTGTACGCGACGGGAGCCTTCGTAGTCTTCGCTGCGAGACGGAACCGAAGCGCGTCGGAGTCGGCGGCGAGCCGAGCGGCGACCCACTCGACCCCCTTTCCCCGCGGCGCCGCGTAGAGCGTGGCGAGCGCGTCTCCGCCGGTCTGGGCCGAGGCGTCCCGGAAGGCCTGCACGTCGGCGAGCGAGCGGCCGCTGCTCACGCTGCGAATGCGGGCGAAGGCGTCCTGCGAGCTCGCCACGACCGACCAGTCGCCGATCCGCTGCACGGTGTAGCGCTCCGCGCCCCGGTCGAGCTTCGAGGCCAGCTCGCGCAGCTTCCCCTCGTCGGACGGCCGGACGAGCGCGACCGCCTCGGGCTTGCCCTTGTCGAGGCCGAGCACGGCGACGTCGAGCTCTGCGCCCAGCGCCGGCTTCACGTCGCGGTCGAGGTCCAGGTTCTTCGCGGCCAGCGCCCGGCGGACCAGGTCGAGCGCCTTCGTCCGGACGGGAAGGCCGGCGGTCAGCGAGTCGATCCGCCGCCACTGCACGGACTTCAGGTCGGTGTCGACGGAGACGAACGCCAGCGCGTCGGCCGGAACGACGCTCGCGGCGCCCGGGCCGAGCTTCGAGCCGCTCGTGGCCGCGCTCGAGCTGCCGCAACCGGCGGCGATCGGCGCGAGCCCAAGGAGGAGGAGGACGGCGATCGTCGCGCGCACGCCGTTCATAGTAGCCCTCACTCCCTGGTCGGCTGGCGACCCATCAGGCTCGCGAGCAGGACCTGGATGTCCTGGCCCTCGAGGACGCGGCAGACTCCCTCGGTGATCGGGAGCTCGACGCCGAGCCGATGCGAGAGGTCGCGCAGAACCGGCGCGGTCGTCAGGCCTTCGACAACCTGCCCGATCTCGGCCGCCGCCTCGTCCGCCGTCGCGCCCCGCGCGATCAGCTCCCCGGCACGGCGGTTTCGCCCGTAGCCGGAAAAGCACGTGACGATCAGGTCGCCCATGCCGGCGAGGCCCGAGAAGGTTTCCTGCTCGGCCCCGCAGGCTTCCCCGAGCCGGGCCATCTCGACGAGCCCGCGCGTAATCAGGCTCGCCTTCGCATTGTCGCCGAGCCCGAGCCCGTCGACGCCGCCGGCGGCGAGCGCGATCACGTTCTTCGCAGCCGCGCAGAGCTCCACGCCGATCAGGTCGTCGTTGACGTAGACGCGGAAGACGGTCGAGTTGATCGCGTCCTGGAGCCTCTTGGCGAGGGCGCGGTCATCGCTCGCGACGACGGTTGCGGAGGGTAGGCCGTCGACCACCTCCTCGGCCATGTTCGGCCCGGACAGGACGGCGACCGGGCGCCCTGTGACCCGGGTGGAGAGCCGCTCGCCGGTGGCCGGATCGAGCCCCTTCGTCAGGCTGAGCACGGGCGCGGAGCCGGGCAGGCTCTCCGCCACCGCCGCGAACTCGCGGCTCGGGACCGCGAGCACGATCAGGTCGGCTTCGTCCAGCGCCGCCTCGGGGATCGGCGCCGCGGCGATCCCGCGCAGGTCAGCCGCCGGGAGGTAGCGCGGGTTGCGGCCGTTCTCCGCGATCGCCCGCGCCTGCTCCGGATCGCGGCAGGTGAGCGTCACGTCGTGGCGCCGGTCGGCGAGCAGGCGCGCGAACGCAGTCCCCCACGAGCCGCCGCCGACGACGACGACCTTCACGAGCGGCGGACGAAGTCGATCGACACGGGCACGCCCGCGAGCTCGAAGCGCTCGCGAAGCTGATTCTCGACCCAGTAGCCGTAGTCGCGCGTGATCAGGCCGGGGTCGTTGACGGAGACGCGAAAGCGCGGCGGCCGGGCCGTGACCTGCGTCCCGTAGAGGAGGTTCAGCTTCCTGCCGCTCTTCGAGGGCACCTGGCGCGCCTCGCGCAGCTCGCGCAGGAAGCGGTTCAGCTCGGCGGTCGACACCCGGGCGACGTGCTTGTCGAAGAGCCGCTCGATCGCGTCCAGCAGACGCTCGAGCCCGCGGCCCGTCTTCGCCGACACGGCGACATGCGGCGGGCGCTGCTTCAGGCGGCGCTCGAGCTCGGGCCGGACGTCCTCGATCCCGACGGTCGTCAGATCCCACTTGGAGAGCACGACGACGGTCGAGCACTGCGCCTTGCGAGCCACGTCCGCGACGGCGAGGTCCTGCTCGACGATGCCCTCGGAGGCGTCGATCAGGACGAGGGCGACGTCCGCGCGGTCGGCCGCCTCGAACGCGCGCAGCTCCGAGTAGTACTCGATCCCCTGCCGGTGCCTGCGCTTGCGGCGGAGGCCAGCGGTGTCGACGAAGACGAACGTCCGCTCGCCACGCCGGAAGACCGTGTCGATCGAGTCGCGGGTCGTCCCCGGAACCTTCGAGACGATCACGCGCTCGCGGCCGACGATCGCGTTCAGGAGCGACGACTTGCCGACGTTCGGCCGGCCGAGGATGGCGACGCGGATCGCCTCTTGCCCGACCTCCTCGAGCCCTTCCCCGGGAAGCAGCGCGACGACGGAGTCGAGCAGGTCGCCGGCGCCGTGGCCGTGCAGGCTGGAGAGCGGGATCGGGTCGCCAAGCCCGAGCCGGTGGAACTCGAGCGCGCTCACGTCCTGCGCGGGATCGTCGATCTTGTTCGCGACGAGGAGGACCGGCTTGTGCGCGTTGCGGAGGATCTGCGCGATCTCTTCGTCCCCCGGCGTGACGCCCGCGCGTGCGTCGGTGACGAAGAGGATCAGGTCGGCGTCGGCCACGGCCTCGCAAGCCTGGCTGGCGATCGAGCGGGTGATCGGCGAGCTGTCGGCGATGTCGACTCCCCCGGTGTCGATCAGCAGGAAGCGGCTGCCCGCCCACTCGCAGACGAGCTCCTTCCGGTCGCGCGTCACGCCCGGTGTCTCGTGGACGACCGCGGCTCGCGAGCCGGTCAGCCGGTTGACGAGCGTCGACTTGCCGACGTTCGGGAAGCCCACGATCGCAACGGCGCCGAGGAGCGGGCCGTCCTCCTCGCTCGGAAGCTCAGGCCGGCGGGATCGCAACGCGCGGCCGCCCCAGCTCGTGTGTCCGAACGAGGAACTCCCACAGGCGCCGGATCTCCCCCTCGATCTCCTCGGAGGCGGCCCGGTAGCCCTTCGAGTTGCGCGGGTGCCGCTCGAAGCTCATCGGCTCGCCGAACGCGACCGAGACCGGGTGGAAGTTTCCGAAGCGCCACTCCTGGCTGCCGTGGATCGCAGCGCAGACGACCGGCGCCCGCTCCTGGATCGCGATCATCGCCGCGCCGGGCTGAACTCGGCCCGGCTCGCGCGGCTGGCGGGTCCCTTCGGCGAACATCCCGAGCGCGCCGCCGCGCTTGACGACCTCGCGCATCGCGCGTACGGCGTCGCGGTCGGTCGCGCCTCGCCGGATGGGCGTCGTGCCGAAGATTCGGATGAACGGGCCGATCAGGGAATTGTCGTGCGCTTCCTGCTTGGCGATGTAGTAGAGGGTTCGAGGGCAGACCGAGCCGATCGCCCACGGGTCGAGCCACGAGAAGTGGTTGAACGCGAAGACCACCGGCCCGTGGCGGGGGACGCGGTCGCCGCCGTAGACGCGGAGCGGCGCGAAGGTACCCACGAGCGCGCGGAACGTCGGCCGCCCGAAGAACCAGGCGACGTCGTAGCGGTTCATGCCGTGGAGCGCGCATGCACGAGTCGCTCGATCCGGTCGACGACGTCGTCGACCTCCAGATCGGTGGTGTCGATCTGCTCGGCGTCCTCGGCCGGACGCATACGCGCCGCATCGCTCTCGTCGCGAAGGCGCAGGTCGGTGGCGAGCGCATCGGCCCCGATCCCGGGACGCTCGGCCATGCGGCGCTCGGCCCGCACCGCGCGGTCGGCGACGAGATAGACCTTCACGGCCGCATCGGGCGCCACGACCGTGCCGATGTCCCGGCCTTCGATCACGACATCGCCGACCTCGCCGAGCTCGCGCTGCCGCTCGCGCATCACGTTCCGGACGGCGGGGTGGCGCGCGACGACCGACACCATCCGGTCGATGCGCGGCTGGCGGATGGAGGCGGTCACGTCGGCCCCGGCGATCCAGACCCGCCCGGCGACGTCGAAGGAGACGGGATCCTCCTCGGCGAGCGCGGCGAGGCGCGCCGACTCGTCGAGCGCGACGCCGCGCTGCATCGCGAGCCACGTCAGCGCCCGGTACATGGCGCCCGTGTCGAGGTAGCGGAAGCCCAGCCGGTCGGCGAGGCGCCGAGCGACCGTGCTCTTGCCCGCGCCCGCGGGGCCGTCTATCGCGACGATCATCTCTTGGTCACCGAGTCCAGGAGCTCCAGGAAGCCGGGGAAGCTTATAGCGACCGCGTCGGCTCCCTCGATCTCCGCGCCCTCGCGCGAGACGAGCCCGGCGACCGCGCCGAGCATCGCGATCCGGTGGTCGCCGCCCGAGCTCATCCGGCCGCCTTGCGGCCGGGTCGGGACGCCCCGGACCTCGAACCCGTCGTCGCGCTCGCTGACGTGGAGGCCGACCGCGCGCAGCGACGAGGTCACCGTCTCGATCCGGTCGCTCTCCTTGACCCGCAGCTCGCCCGCGCCGCGGACACGGCTCGATCCGTGCGCGCAGCCGGCCGCCAAGACGAAGAGCGGGAGCTCGTCGACGAGGAGCGGCGCCTCCTGCGGCTCGATCTCGGTCGCCACGAGCTCGGCGGAGCGCACTTCGAGGTCGCCCACAGGCTCGCCCCCGACGCGGCGGCGGTTGAAGACGCCGACCTTGCCGCCCATCCGGTCGAGCACGCCGAGGAGGCCGGTCCGGCGGGGATTCAGGCCGACGTCGTGGATCGTGAGTCTGGATCCGGGCAGGAGAGTGGCGGCGACGATGAACGGCGCGGCGGCGGAGAAGTCGCCGGGCACGTCGACCTCGCCCAACGTCAACGCGGCCGCCGGCTCGACGGAGACCGAGCTCGCGCGGCGCCGGACGCGGGCGCCGGCCGCCTCGAGCATCAACTCGGTGTGGTCGCGCGTCGGCGCGGGCTCGACGACCGTGGTCGTCCCCTGCGCGTTCAGCCCGGCGAGGAGCAGGGCCGACTTCACCTGCGCGCTCGCGACGGGAAGGCTGTAGTCGATGCCGCGAAGGCCGTCGGCGCTCTCGACGACGACGGGCGGACGGCCGTTCTCCGTGCTGACGCGCGCGCCCATGCGCCCGAGCGGCTGCGCGACGCGGTCCATCGGGCGGCCCCGGAGCGACTCGTCGCCGGTCAGCTCGAAGCGGCCCTCCTGCCCGGCGAGGAGCCCGATCAGGAGCCGCATCAGCGTGCCCGCGTTGCCGCAGTCGATCGGCGCGTCGGGAGCGCGAAGGCCGCGGAGCCCGACGCCCTCCACCACGAGCTCGGAGCCGTGCTCTCCGACCGAGACGCCGAGCGCCCGTGCCGCCGCGATCGTGGCCTCCGTGTCGGCCGAGCGGCCGAGATTGCGGATCCGCGTCGTGCCCTCTGCGAGCGCGCCGATCAGCACCGCCCGGTGGGAGATCGACTTGTCGCCGGGAACAGCGAGGTGGCCGACGAGCGTTCCCGCCGGCTCGACACGGGTCACGGCAGCTCGTCGAGCACGGGCGAGGTGACGACCGGGTAGCCCTGCGCCTCGAGCAGCGCCGCCGCCCGCGCCGCCTCGTCCACCCCGCCGACGAGCAGGGTCAGCGTGCCGCCGCGCTCGCGGGAGAGATGCTGGAGCTCGAAGTCCTCGATGTTGATCCGCTCGGCGCCGAGCGCCTGCGTGACGCCGGCGAGCACGCCCGGCCGGTCGGGGACGTGCACGCGCAGGCGCTGGAGCGCGCCCGGCTCGTCGTAGGCCTCGGCGAGGAGGCCGCGACGGTTGCCCGAAGCCTCGGCGATCCAGCGCGCGAGGAAGCCTGCGTCGCCGGCCGCCAGCGCCCGCTCGAGCTGCTCGACGCGGCCGCGGTGCTCGGCGAGCGCCGCCGCGAGCGCGCCGGCGTTGTCGAGGAAGATGTCGACCCAGATACGCGGATTCGCCCCGGCGACGCGCGTCATGTCCCTCAGGGAGCCACCCGCGGCGGCGAGCGGATCGTGTCCGTCGATCCGATTCGCGCCGGCCTGGTTGAGGAGAAGGTTCGCAAGGGCGTGCGGGAGGTGGCTCGTCAGCGCGACGAGCCGGTCGTGGGCCTGCGGGTCGACGGCGACGGGAAGCGCGCCGAGCGATGCGACGAACCCGTGCAGCGTCCGGTAGCGCTCGGGGTCGGTGGCCGCGACGGGTGTCAGGAACCAGGTCGCGCCGCGGAAGAGCTCGCCGCTCGCCGAGGCGGGGCCGCGCGCCTCCGAGCCGCAGACGGGATGGCCGCCGATGAAGCGGCCGTCGGTGACCGCCCGAGTGACCGCGCCTTTCGTCGAGCCGACGTCGGTAACCGTGCAGGCGCCGCCGCTGGCCTCGAGCACGGCGGCGATCTGCTCGGGCAGAGCCGCCACCGGCGCGGCCACGACCGCGAGCTCGGCATCCGCAAGCGCCTCTTCGAGCGCGCCCGCCGGCTCGACGGCGCCGCGCTCGCCGGACAGGGCCAGCGCCTCGGGGTCGACATCCCAGCCGCGCACGCGCTCGACTCCGGCGGCCTTCGCCGCCAGGCCGACGGATGCGCCGATCAGGCCCGTCCCGACAATCGCGAGCTGCACGACGGCCACGGCTCGAAACGCCCTAGCCGATCGTCCGGCCCATGAGCCGGGCGAGCGCGCCGATCTCCTCGGCGAAGTCCGGGAAGTCGGACACCGGGATCTGCTGCGGACCGTCGCAGAGCGCCTCCTCGGGCCGCGGATGCACCTCGACGATGATCCCGTCCGCCCCGGCGGCGACCGCCGCGCGCGCGAGCGGGAGGACGAGCTCGCGCCGGCCCGCGGCGTGGGAAGGGTCGACGATCACGGGAAGGTGCGTCTCCTGCTTGAGGACAGGGATCGCGCTGATGTCGAGCGTGTAGCGGGTCGAGCGCTCGAACGTCGTGATCCCTCGCTCGCAGAGGATCACCTGGGCGTTGCCTTCCTTGAGGATGTACTCCGCCGCCATCAGCAGCTCCTCGATCGACGCGGCCGGCCCGCGCTTGAGCAGCACCGGCCGGCGGCCACGGCCGACCTCGGAGAGCAGGTTGAAGTTCTGCATGTTGCGCGCGCCGATCTGGACGACGTCGGTCGTCTCCAGCACGGCCTCGACGTCGCGCGGATCCATCAGCTCGGTCACGAGCGGCAGGCCGGTCTCCGCGCGCGCCTCGGCGAGGATCTCGAGCGCCTCGTCCCCCAGGCCGCTGAAGGTGTACGGGGAGGTGCGCGGCTTGAAGGCGCCGCCGCGGAGCATGGTCGCGCCCGACGCGGCGACCGCACGCGCCGTCGAGAGCGTCTGCTCCCGGTACTCGACCGTGCAGGGCCCGGCGATCAGCCCGAAGGCGTCGTCTCCGATCCGCCGTCCGCGCGCCTCGATCACCGTCGGGTCGGGCGAGAGCTCGCGGGAGACCAGCTTGTACGGCTTCAGGATCGGCAGGACCTGCTCGACGCCGGGATAGCCCTCCAGCGGCAGCGCGGCCAGCGCCTCTCGCTCGCCGACCGCGCCGATCACGGTCGCCTCGCGTCCCGGCGTCACGTGCGCCTGCGCACCGGCCTCGTTGAGACGCTCCACGACGTGGTCGACCTCCTCGGCCGTCGCGTGCGCGCCCATCACGATCAGGAGCTCCGGGGATCCCGTCACCGACATCGAGCCCAGGATACGTTTCAGGCCGAGATGCGGACCTTCAGCGGCATCCGGGCCTCCGGCGACAAGACGCTCGGCAACTACAGCGGCGGCTTTCGCCAGTACGCGGCCGCGCAGGAGCGGGGCGAGGCCTTCTTCTGCATCGTCGACCTGCACGCGATCACGACCGACTACGAGCCCGAGGGCCTGCGCGAGGGGACGCTCTCGCTCGCGGCGATGCTCTTCGCGACCGGGCTCGATCCCGAGCGCTCGACGGTGTTCGCGCAGAGCCAGGTCACGGCGCACGCGGAGGCCGCCTGGCTGCTGGGGGCGGTGACCGCGTTCGGGGAGCTGCGGCGGATGACGCACTTCAAGGACAAGGCCGAGCAGCAGGAGTTCGTCTCGGCCGGGCTCTTCAACTACCCCGTGCTGATGGCGGGCGACATCCTGCTCTACCAGGCCGACACGGTCCCGGTCGGCGACGACCAGCGCCAGCACATCGAGCTCACGCGCGACATCGCGGAGCGCTTCAACTCTCGCTTCGGCGAGACGTTCACGATCCCGAACGGCGTCTTCCCGGAGGTAGGCGCTCGCGTGAAGAACCTGCAGGAGCCCGAGCGGCTGATGTCGACGACCGCGGGGCCGCGGCAGGGGGTCGTCCGCATGATCGATCCGCCGGAGGTCGTGCGGAAGAAGCTCAAGACGGCGGTGACGGACTCCGGGCGGGAGGTGCGCCACGATCCAGAGCAGAAGCCCGGCGTCTCGAATCTGATCGAGATCATGGCCGTCGCGACGGGCGACTCGATCGAGGCGATCGAGGGTCGCTACGACTCGGCGGGCTACGGCCCGTTCAAGGAGGACGTCGGCGAAGCCGTGGTCGCGTTGCTTACGCCGGTCCAGGAGCGCTATCGCGACCTGCGCGCCGACGAGCACGAGCTGCGCCGGCTCCTCGCCCTCGGCGCGGAGAAGGCCCGGGCGGCCGCGGCGCCGACCCTCGCGGCGATGGTCGAGCGCATGGGGTTCGTCAGGCCCTGAGGCGCCGTACCTCCTCGTCGCCGAGCTCCCGCCACGACCCCGGCTCGAGGCCTTCGATCGTCAGCCCGGCGTACCGGCTCCGGTGCAGGCGGAGCACGGGATGGCCGACGGCCGCGCACATCCGCTTCACCTGGTGCTTGCGGCCCTCGTGGAGGACGAGCTCGAGCCTCGAGGGGCCGAGGCGGCGGGCGCGCGCGGGCGCGGATCGGCCGTCCTCGAGCTCGACGCCCTCGGCGAGCCGGCGGAGCGCCTCGTGGTCCGGCTCGCCCGCGACCTCCGCCTCGTAGACCTTCTCCATCTCGTAGCGCGGGTGCGCGAGCCGGTGCGCAAGGGGACCGTCGTTCGTCAGCAGGAGCGCGCCCGTCGTATCGGCGTCGAGCCTGCCCACCGGGACGACGCGCTCCGGCAGGTCGACCAGCTCCACGACAGTCGGTCGGCCCCCGGGGTCGCGCACGGTCGTCACCGTCCCCGCGGGCTTGTGCAGGAGGACGTAGGCGAGCCGCTGCGGCTCGACGGCGCGCCCGTCCAGCTCGACCCGATCGCCGCGCTCGACCAACGTGTTCAGCTCGCCCGGTCGTCCGTTCACGGTCACGCGCCCGGCCTTGACCAGCTCGTCGGCGCCGCGGCGAGAGGCGACCCCGGCCCGCGCGAGGAAGGCGTTCAGGCGCACGGGGTTATTGTGCGCAGGTGCCCCACTACATCTCGCTGATGCGCTGGACGACCCAGGGGCTCGCGGGTCTTCCGGGGTGGCGGGAGCGGGTCGAGGAGGGAGAGCGCACGATCGAGGAGGCCGGCGGGAAGCTCGTCGGGGTGTACGTGACGCTCGGACGCTACGACGTGGTCGAGATCTTCGAGGCCCCGAACGACGAGATCGCCGTCGAGATCCTGATGAAGTTGCAGCGCTTCGGGGCAGAGCACACCGAGACGCTGCGCGGGTTCACGCGCGCCGAGGCCGAGGAGATCGTCCGCAGGCTGTGAGCTACGCGTTCGGATCACTGGACGAGCTCGGCGACGGCTACGGCTTCCGCAAGGTGCGCGGCGCGCTCGGCGTCACCGCGTTCGGCGTCAACGCGATCGTGATGCCGCCGGGCTTCGAGGGATTCCTCCACTATCACGATCGCCAGGACGAGCTGTACTTCGTCCACCGCGGCGTCGCGCGGTTCGACGTCGACGGGGAGACGCGCGAGGTCGAAGCGGGCGGCCTCGTGCACGTGGAGTCGACGACGCCGAGGCGGATCTCGAACGCCGGCGAGAGCGACCTCGTCGTGCTCGTCGTCGGCGGCCAGGACGGCTACGTCGAGCGCGACGGCCAGCTCGTCGACCCGGAGCGCGACCTTCCCAGGCGGCAGGCGTTCGGGGCGGGCGGGTGAGCTCGGGCCCGGCACCTGAGGATCTCGAGCGCTCCAGATACTTCCTCACCGAGTGGATGCCGCCGCTCCTGCGACGGACGGCGGAGTCCGCGCCCCCGCGTGTGCTGGCGGATCTCGGCGCCGGAGACGGCGGCACGCTCTGGCCGCTCGACCGAGCAGGGCTCGTCGGCGAGACGATCTACGCCGTCGACATCTCGGCGCGGCACGTCGCGCTCTGCGAGCGCTCGAGCCCGAAGGTGAGCGGGATCGTCTCGGACGTCGCGCACGTGGCCGAGCTCGCCGCGGAATCGGTGGACGCGGTCGTCTCCTCGCAGGTGATCGAGCACCTCCCCGACGACCGGGTGCTCGCGCCCGAGATCGCTCGGCTGCTCCGGCCCGGCGGCTGGTTCTACGTCGCGAGCGTGATCCGCGGGCCGCACGCGTTCTGGCTCTACAAGGGCAAGCCGCCGGCGCCCGAGCGCTGGCAGCTCGACCCGACGCACATGCGCGAGTACGAATCGGAGCAGCAGTTCCGCTCGGTGCTCGAGCATCCGGGCCTGGAGCTCGAGACGCTGAGGTCGAGTCAGCTGGAGTTCCCCCTCACGGACTTCGTCTTCCGGGCCGCCTCGGCCGCCGGGCTGATCGCGCGCGAGAAGCTGCCCGAGCTTTACCTGACCCTCCCGCCGATCGCCGCGCGCCTGCGCCGCGCGATCGGAGTCCCGATTCCCGGCTACCGCTGGGTCGAGGCCGCGGGCCGGAAGCGGGCGAGCGCTTCCTAGCGGAACGGCGCGCCCGCGGGTCGCGAAAGCGCGCCGGAGGCGTGCCGGTCCTTCCTCAGGCGCTGCGCTGCTCCGCGACGGCGTGCAGACGCTCCCGGATCGCGTCCGCTCCGTCGCCGAGATCGTCGAGCCGCGGAAGCTGGGACAGGCTCTCCAGTCCGAACACGCGCTCGAACAGCGGTGTCGCCCGGTAGCGGACGGCGCCCGCGACGCCGTCCTCGCGCCCGGCCTCCGCGATCAGCCCCCGCTCCACGAGCCCGGCCACCGCGGAGTCGGCCGCGACGCCGCGGATCCGCGCGATCGCCGGCCGCGTGCACGGGCCGAGGTACGCCACGATCGCGAGCGTCTCCAGCGCCGCAGGCGAGAGGTTGCGCTGCGCCGGCCGCTCGAACAGCCTTCCGCACGCCTCCGCCGCGTCCCGCGAGGCGCGAAAGGCCCATCCGCCGGCGACCTGCTCGAGCACGATCCCGCTCCGACCCTCGCGATACCGGTCGCCGAGGAGCCGGAGCGCGGTCTCGATCCGCTCCGAGTCCTCCTGCGTCGCCGCCGCCAGCTCCTCGACCGGAAGCGGCGCCGCCGCCACCACGAGCAGCGCCTCGAGCGTGCGCGCGAGCTGGTCGAGCGGGTTGGCGGTGATCAGGCGGAGCGGACGGTCCACGTGTCGGTCCTTTCGTTCGAGGCTGCCGTCTCCTCCGTCCGCCGCACCCGGATCGCGGCGAACGGAGCCGCCTGGCTGATCGCGATCGTATTCGCCTGCCTGAGCTCGAGCAAGGCGAGGAACGCCACGGCCTGCTCGACGCGCGAGAGACCCCCGACCTCGGCGTCGAAGTCGAAGCGCGACCGCCGGCGGAGCACGGCGCGGAACCGCTCGAGAAACTGCACGACCGGCGGGAACCGCAGCTCCATGTGGGCGAGCGAGACCGAGGGCGGGTCGGCCGCGAGCAGCCGCAGCACGGAGGAGAGCTGCTCGGGATCCTGCGAGGCGAGCCGGCGCTGCGGCCGCGGCGCGAGCGGTGACGGGCCCAGCCGGAAGAACCGGTCTCCCTCGGTCTCGAGCCGTTCGCGGAGCCGGCCCGCGGCGTCCTTCATCCGCCTGTATTCGGCGAGGCGGCGCGCCAGCTCCTCCGCCGCATCGTCCGGCTCGAGGTCCGCCAGCTCCGCCTCCTCCTCGGGGAAGAGGCCTCGAGCCTTCAGCTCGAGCAGCGCCGCGACGAGCACGAGGAATTCCCCGCACGCCTCGAGGTCGAGCTCCTCTCGCTCGGCCAGCAGCTCGAGAAACCGGAGGACGATTCCGGCCACGTCGACCTCCGCCAGATCGAGCTCCTCCTTCAGGACGAGCGTCAGCAGCAGGTCGAAGGGCCCTTCGAAGGCATCGAGGTCCAGCTCGAGCTCGCGCACGATCACGCGCGGGACGTTACCGGGAGGTGCGGACACGTCCCTTCGGGATGGCCATCGTCTCACGCGGCGGCACGATCGGTGTCGCCCGCGGCCGCTCGGCGCCCGACTCGGGCCGGATGAACTGCCACCAGACGAAGAACGCCGTCGAGACGACGAAGACCGCAATCGAGACGTACGCGTTCAGCCGTAAGGGCCCGTACTTGTGCGCGGGATCGATCCGCAGCAGCTCCTCGAAGAAGCGGCCCACGCAGTAGTAGGAGACGTAGAGCGCGAAGAGCGCGGGCCGCTTGATCCGGAACAGCCGGTCGACGGCCAACAGAATCCCGACGCCGGCGACGTCGTAGACGAACTCGTAGAGGAAGGTCGGGTGGAAGTAGTGGCGCCCGAAGTAGCCGGCGGGGACGTGCTGATCGTCGATGTGCAGCTTCCACGGCAGCTTCGTCGGCTTGCCGAAGAGCTCCTGGTTGAAGTAGTTCCCCCAGCGGCCGATCCCCTGCGCGAGCAACAGGCCCGGCGCAACCGCGTCCATCATCAGCCGGACGCTCTGACCCTGGCGGCGCACGACCCAGGCGCCGGCGAGCACACCGAGGAAGATCCCGCCCCAGACGCCGAGGCCGCCCTGCCAGACGGCGAACGGCCCCCACCACTGGTTCGGCACCTCGCTCCAGCTCGTCACGTCGTGATAGGCGCGAGCGCCGACGATCCCGGCCGCGACGCCCCAGACGGCCATCCGGAAGATCAGATCCCAGTCGCCGCCGAAGCGCACCCAGCGGATCCCGGTCAGCGCGATCGCCCCGGCGATCGCGAGCAGCAGCATCAGTCCGTACAGGTGGATGACCGGCCCGCCGCCCCAGAGGTGGACCACGCCGGTGTGCGGCGAAGGGATGGACGCGAGCACGGTCACGGCGGGGATTCTGCCCGCAGCCGCGAGAGCCTGCCTCCTAGAGGAGGATTCGCAGGGCGAGGGCGGCGGGGCAGCCGCGCTCGAGGAGACCGGCCGCCTGGTGCAGGTCGATGTCCTGCCGCGCGGCGATCTCGGCGGCCGCGTCGGACCCGTAGCCGGCCCGCTCGAGCGCCTCGGCGCGCCAGGCCTCGATCAGGTCGACCTCGTCTGTGAGCTCGGTTTCCGCCGCAGTCATCGTCCTCACATGGTATTCGGCGGAAGGGGGTCTGCGGATGTCCCTTGACCGGGTGATCTGGCGCGCGAGCCGAATCGCCCGCTCGCGCTCGAGCGAAAGGTGATCTCACGCTCCTGCGGAATGCCCGGCCAGCCTCACAACACGGCGGCTTCGCCGAGCAGCGCCTTCGCCTCGGCGTAGAAGTCCGGCGCCGGCTCGACCTTGAAGCTCGGCCCCAGCACGAGCTCTTTCGCGCCGTCCGACATCTGGAGCGCGAGGATCACCGGCGCCTCCCCGGGAAACTCCTTGACGAGCCCGGCGAGATCGCGGATCAGCCCGGCGCGGGCGAGCTGAGCGTCGATCCGGAGGCGAACCTCGCGCCGCTCGGAGACGGCCTCGAAGCCGGCGACATCGAGCGCGATCAGCTTCGTCTCACCCTCCTGCTTGTGGTCGATCCGGCCCTTGACGATCAGGATCCGGTCGGTCACGCACAGCTCGCGCGCGGCCGCGTAGGTCGAGTTGAAGACGACACATTCCGCGCCGCCGGTGATGTCGTCGAGCCGCATGAAGACCATCGGCTCGCCCTTCTTCGTCGTCAGCTGCTTGACCGCGCTGACGATGCCGCCGACGGTGACGTTCTCGCCGTCACGGCGGCGCTCGAGCTCGGCGAGCGTGCAGTCGGTCTTCCGTCGCAGCTGGTCGCGGACGGCGTGCAGCGGATGCTCGGTGACGTAGAGGCCGAGCGTCTCCTTCTCCATCCGGAGCAGCTCGTTCTTGTCCGCATCGCGCACCGGGACGGCGGGATGGTGCTTCGGCTTCGCGTCCGCCGTGCCCTCGCCGAGATCGAAGATCGAGCCCTGGCCTGCGAGCCGGTCGGCCTGCTGACGCTGGCCCCAGCCGAGCGCCTGCTCCAGCAGCTCGAGCATCCCCATCCGCGAGTCGCCGCCCGAGTCGAGCGCGCCGCACTTGACGAGCGACTCGAGCGCGCGCTTGTTCACGCACTGCGGGTCGACGCGCTCGGTGAAGTCCCAGATCGAGGAGAAGGGTCCGCCCTCCTCGCGAGCGCGGATGATCGCCCGCGCGGCCGGGTCGCCGACGTTCTTGACCGCGTTCAGCCCGAAGCGGATCTTCCCCTCGACGACCGCGAAGTCGCACTGCGACTCGTTCACGTCCGGCGGCAGCACCTCGATCCCGAGCTCGTCGCACGCGTTGACGTAGAAGGGCACCTTGTCCTTCGTGTTCATCACGGACGAGATCAGCGCGGCCATGTACTCGCGCGGGTGATTCGCGCGCATGTACGCCGTCCGGTACGCGATCAGCCCGTAGCAGGCGGCGTGCGACTTCGGGAACGAGTAATCCGCGGCCTTCTCCATGTCCTCCCAGAGCTGCTTCGCGACACCCGGAGTGACGTTCTGCGCAGCCGCGCCCTCGAGGAACTTGTCCTTCAGCGACTCCATCAGCGCGCGGATCTTCTTGCCGATCGCCTTGCGGAGATCGTCCGCCTCCGCCGGGCTGAACCCGGCGAGCGTCTTCGCGATCTCCATGTACTGCTCCTGGTAGATGCAGATCCCGTAGGTGGGGGCCGTGATCGCCTTCAGCCGCTGGTCCGAGTAGGCGACCTGCTCGTGCCCTGCCTTTCGGCGCCCGTAGACCGGGATGTACGACATCGGGCCCGGCCGATACAGCGCCACGAGCGCGATCAGGTCCTCGAAGACGGTCGGCTTGACCTGGCGGAGCGCCTCGCGCATCCCAGAGGACTCGAACTGGAAGACGCCCGTCGATTCCCCGCGGGCGAGCATCTCGTACGTCCTCCGGTCGTCCAGCGGGATCGTCGCGTAGTCCAAGCCGCGGCGCGGGCTCGGCGGCCGCGCCGCATCGCGGTCGTGCGGGCTCCGCTCGTCCGACCGTCCTCCGTTGACCAGCCTCTTCGCCCTGTCGAGCACGTCGAGGTTCCGCAGGCCGAGGAAGTCGATCTTCAGGAGCCCGAGCGCCTCGACGTCGCCCATCTTGAACTGCGTCACGACCTCCTGATCGCCGCCCTTCTGCTGGAGCGGGACGACGTTGATCAGCGGCTCTGCGCCGATCACGACGCCGGCTGCGTGGATCGAGTCGGCGCGCGTCAGCCCTTCGAGCGGCCTCGCGAGGTCGAGGATCTCCTTCGCGATCGGATCGTCCTCGTACGCCTGCTTCAGCTCCTGCCCGGGCTTCAAGCATTCGTCGAGCGTCTGCCCCGGTCCCTCCGGGATCAACTTGGCGATCCGGTCGACGGCGCCGTAGGGGATCTCGAGCACGCGGCCCGCGTCGCGGACGGCCGCGCGGGCGGCCATCGTCGAGAACGTAATGATCTGGGCGACGCGATCGCGCCCGTACTTCTCGGTCACGTAGTTGATCACGCGCTCGCGACCGTCGACGGCGAAGTCGATGTCGATGTCGGGCATCGACTTCCGGCCGGGATTGAGGAAGCGCTCGAAGAGGAGGTCGTACTTGATCGGGTCGATGTCGGTGATCTCGAGGCAGTAGGCGACGAGGCTACCGGCGGCGGAGCCGCGGCCCGGGCCGACTTCGATCCCGTTCCGCTTCGCGAAGGCGATGAAGTCCCAGACGATCAGGAAGTAGTCGGCGAACCCCATCTCCCGGATCGTCTTCAGCTCGAACCTGAGTCGCCCGGTCAGCTCCGGGGTGGCCTGGCCGTACCGCTTCTCGAGCCCCTTCTCGGTCAGCTCGACGAGATAGTCGAACGCGTCGCCGTCGTCGGGGACCGGGAACTCCGGTAGCCGGATCCTCCCGAGCTCGATCGTGACGTTGCAGCGCTCGGCGACCTCGAGCGTGCGGCGGAGCGCGTCGTCGTAGCCCGGAAAGTCGAGCGCCATCTCGGCGGGCGACTTGAAGAAGAACTGGTCGGTGTCGAATTTCCAGTGATTCGGATTCTTGAGCGAGTCGCCCGACTGGATGCAGAGGAGCGCCTCGTGCGCCAGCGCGTCCTCGTGGCGGAGGTAGTGGACGTCGCCCGTTGCGACGAGCGGCAGCCCCGTGCCGGCGGCGAGCTTGGCCAGCAGCGGGTTGATCCGCTCCTGCTCCGCGAGTCCGGCGTTCTGCATCTCGACGTAGGTGGAGTCGCGGCCGAAGATCTGGACGAGCCGGTCGAGGTCGGCCGCTGCGTCGGCGGGGCGGTTCTCCTCGAGCGCCCGGCAGACGCGGCCGGAGAGGCAGCCGGAGAGTGCGACGAGTCCGCTCGAGTGCCGCTCGAGCAGCTCCCAGTCGACGCGCGGCTTGTAGTAGTAGCCCTCGAGGTAGCCGGCCGAGGCGAGCTTGATCAGGTTTCCGTAGCCGGCGTTCGACTCCGCGAGCAGCGTGAGATGGGCGTAGCCCTTCTGCTGCGCGTGGCGGTCGTCGGCGACGTAGACCTCGCAGCCGATCAGCGGCTTGACGCCCTCCTTTTCGGCAGCCTTGTACAGCTCGACCGCCCCGGCGAGGCTGCCGTGATCGGTCAGGGCGACCGCGGGCATGTCGTATTCGGCCGCCTTCGCGGCGAGCCCGGAGATCCGGCAAGCCCCGTCGAGGATCGAGTACTCGGAGTGAACGTGGAGGTGGACGAACGGCGCTTCGGGCACGGGACGGCCATTGTACGAAGGCCTTCGGCGGGTGCCCCGCAACGGTCCTCGGCCTTGCGGCGGGGCCGCTCCATCTTCCCCAGCGGCGAGACTTGAGGCCGGATGAACCGACCACCCGACGAGATCGCCGAGGCCTGGCGAACGGTCACCGAGCGGGAACGGCGACTCAACGAGACGATCAACCGCCGCTCGGCCCAGCTCGACGAGCGCGCGGCGCGGTTCGAGCAGCTCGTCGCGGAGGTGGACGACCGCGCCAGCGCTCTCGACGGGGCCGAAGCGGAGCTCGCCGGGCGGCGACGGGAGCTCGAGGCGTCGGATCGCGCCCTCCGCGACACCGCGCGCATGGCGCGGGAGGTCGAGGCTCGAGCCGTCCGGGTCGAAGAACGCGAGCAGGACCTGGAGGAGCGGTCCCGCGCGCTTGCGACGCTCAGAACGGAGCTGGAGGAGCGGGGCGAGTGGATCGCGACGGCCGAGGCCGAGCTGGACCGTCGCGAGCACGAGCTCGGCGAGCTCGAGACACGCTCCGCCGAGATCTCGCGGCGCCTCGACGAGGTCGCCGGCAGAGAGCGGATGCAGGAGGCGCTCGTACGGCACGTCGACCGTCGGGCCGCGGCGCTCGAGGAGCTCTCGGTCGATCTGGAACGGCGTCGCGAACGAAACGAGCAGGACGAGCGGAACCTCGGCCCGCGCCTCGAGGAGCTCGACGAGCGGGAGCGCGCGCTCGTCGAGCGCGAGCGAGAGCTCGAGGGGCGGCAGGCCCGCCGGATCGCGGCCGAGGAACGCCTGGACCGGCGGGCGGCGAAGCTCGCGCGAGCCGAGACGCGGCTCTCCCACCGCACGCGCGAGGCGCGCGAGCTCGACCGTCGCGCCGAGGGGGTCGAGCAGCGCGAGACGCGCCTCGACGAGCGCGGCGCCGAGCTCGAGCGCAGCGCCTCGGAGCTGGCGGAGCGCGGGAGCTGGCTCGCGGCGGCGGTCGCGCAGCTCGACGAGCGCGACCGGGCCCTGCGAGACCGCGAGCGAGCGGCGCACCGCATCCTCAGGAGCCAGGAAGAGCTCGACGAGCGCGAGGCGCGCCTCGACGACCGCGACCGGCAGCTCACGCGGGCCGACGAGGAGCTCGTCGAGCGCCGCCGCGCGGTTCGCGAGGCGAAGCTGCAGGTGCGGAGCGCCGAATCCGACTAGGCGCCCGGTTCGATCAGGCTTGCGACTCCGCCACCTCGACGAGGCGGCAGAGCGCGTTCACCATCTGCATCTGCTCGACCGACCGGCAGTTGATCTCCAGCAGCCGCTGGCTCGCCACCAGCACGGCCAGGGCCTGTGCACGTGAGACCGCCACGTTGAGCCGGTTCCGCGAGAACAGGAACTCCAGGTTCCGGGGCAGGTCGTCCCCGCTCGAGGTCGCCATCGAGAAAAAGACCACCGGCGCCTCCTGACCCTGGAACTTGTCCACGGTCCCGACCCGCACCGCCGCCGGCAGCCTCGAGCGCAGGCATCGCACCTGGGCGTTGTACGGGGCGACGACGAGGATGTCCGCCTGGGTCAGCGGACGCTCGACGCCCGCGCAGTCGACGAATCGTCCCTGGAGGAGCAGCTCGACCTCGGCCGCGATTCGATCCGCCTCCTCCGGCGACTGTCCGCGGTTCCCGACGTGCTCGACGGGCAGGTAGCGCACTCCCGCACCCGTCAGCCCCGCCGACTCGACGCGCTGCCGCGCGCACTGCTCGGCCGCGCGCAGCCGACCGCCGTACGACGTCTGCGAGACGAGCTCCGCGAGCGCCGGGTGCATCCGCCACGTGACCCCGAGGAAGAGACCGCGCTCGGGCGGGATCGTGTCCTCGCCCGCGAGCAGGTGCTCGAGCACCGAGGCGTCCGCCCCTTCCGGGTGCCGCCCCTGGGAGACCTGCGCGAGCTGCTGCGGGTCGCCGAGCAGGATCGCGTTGCGCGCGCACGTGCCCATGGCGAGCGCGTCCGCCAGCGACACCTGCCCCGCCTCGTCCACGACGAGCGTGTCGACGAGACCCTCCAGCGACTCCTTCGCGAAGAGCCACGCCGTTCCGGCCAGGAGGAGGACGTCTTCCTCCGGCTGCTCGAAGTCCGCGTCCCGCCCGGACTTCCGGACGAACGGCCCCTCGTAGTCCGAGCCGCCCTTCTTGAAGCCGCGAAAGCGGACGCCCTCCCGCGCGGCGACGCGCTCCACCTCCCGCAACAGGTTCTCGATCGCCTTGTGGCTCGTCGCGCAGATCCCGACCCGGCGGCCGAGCGAGATCAGCCGCACGATCAGTCGCGCCCCCAGGTAGGTCTTTCCGGAGCCGGGCGGCCCCTGCACGACGAGGTAGCTGCGCTCGAGCCCCTCCGCGAGCTCCTGCGCCGCCTCGAGGTCGTCCTGCGGCAGCGGCTCCCCGGGGACGAGCCCGCGCACCCGAGGGAGGTCGCGGCGCAGGATCGCCTCCAGCGCGGGATACCTCCCGGTCCCGTCCGCGACCGATTCCCCGAGCCGCAGCAACGCCGCCCGCTGCGCCTTCGTCGGCAGCGGCCCGCCGGGGACGAGCGACGAAGGCAACGGCTGCTCGAGCCGCCCTTCCGCCCGGGAGAGAACGAGCACCCCGCGCTCGTCGTCGAGCACGTCGATCGCTCCCGCGTAGACCGGTCCGTCCGGGAGATTCGGGTCGTAGACCTGGTGGCCGCGCGCGAGCTTGTGCTGCTGCGCGGGAAAGCGGAACGTGCAGCGCTCGCCGTCGCCGTGCTGCTCGCGGCCAGCGAGCTCCAGCATCCCGATCGCGTCGCCGTCCCGCTCCGCGAGCGCCTCCGCCGTCTGGCCCCGGCGCGCGAAGAAGGCCCACCAGACCGGCCTCGCCTCGCGCCGGTGATAGTCGAGCAGCCGCGACATCAGCACGCGCTCCGGCGCCTCCCCCACCTCGAGCCGTGCGCGTAGCTCCGCGGTCTCGGCCGCCGTCTCCTGCGGCACGCCCGGCTCCTCGACCGCGAACCACGGGATCTCGCCGAACCGTCCGGTCGCCTCGCCGCGCAGACCGAGCAGCCAGTCGCGGAGATCGAGGGTCGAGAGGCAGTCCTCCTCGTTGTAGTCGCCGATCGCCCGGAGGATCTCCGGGTCGCTCGATTCCGTCCACTCCTCGTAGAGCACGATCGAGTCGCCCCCCGCGCGCAGGTCGGCGCGCCGCTCGGTGTAGAACGTCTCGATGCTCTTCAGGGAGTAGCTCGGGTGGGACGAGCGGAGCGACTGGCGGACGACCTTGTAGAGATCGACGAAGACCTCGCGCCGGAGCAGGCCGTCGATCTCGTCCTCCCGCGTGCCGTACTCGCTCATCAGCCGCTTAACGGCGGACGGCTCGTAGGCCGCGTAGTGGTAGACGTGCATGTCCGGGTGCTCGCACAGGCGTGCGTGAACGAGGTCGACGAAGCCCTCGAGCGCCCGCTTCTCCTGCGCCCGGTCGTGCGCCCAGAGCGCGGTGAAGGCGCGGCCGGCGTCGACGATCCCCCAGAGGTACTCGAGCCCGCGACTCGGCTCCCAGAACGGATCGCCCTCGATGTCGAAGAAGAGGTCGCCGGGCGAGGGCGGCGGAAGGAGCTCGAGCCCGCGCAGCGGCTCGGGCTCGAGCAGTTGCGTGACGTGCTCGTCGCTGCGGCGGTGGTGGAGCTGGAGCCCGGCCTGCTCGCGGAGGTTCTCGAACGTGCGCGGCTGCATCGACGGCGGCCGGAGCTCGGGCGGAGCCGCCGCGAGCTGCTCGAGCGTCGCGACTCCGCTCTCGGCCAGGCGCACGGATTGGTCGCGGCGGAGGCCGGCGACGAGCGTCAGGTGATCGTCGCGGGCCCAGCGCAGCTCGCAGTCCGGGAGCCAGTCGCAGAGCGGGCAGTGCGGGACCGGCAGCGGGTAGGTCGGCGGCTCGCGGCCGACGAAGTCCTCGAACCGCGCGCGGACGCGGCGGTAATAGGCGTCGAAGTCGTCGACGCGGAAGCTCTCGCGCTCCTCGTCTCCGAGCACGAGGTGCATTCGCTCGGGGACGCGGCCCTGCACCCGGCCGACGACCGTGGAGTAGAAGCAGAGCTGGAGCAGGAACTTCGGCCTGGAGTGCCGCGCGAGCTTCGTGTCGGCGACCTCGTAGTGGTAGTCGCCGAGTAGCGATTCGCCGGGCACGCGCTCGAGGAAGTCGGCGAGCCCCCGCCAGTCGCCGTCGAGCAGGACCGCCTGGAAGATCACGTCGGGCCCGGCGCGCATCGCCTTCTCGGTCTCGGCGGCGGCTCGCTGCCAGTCGAAATCAGATGCGATCTCGGCGACCTCCCGGCCCTCGTCCCGCAGCCGCTCGAGGTACCGCCGCTCGTGCTCGTCGCCCTTCGCGCGGATCAGCTCCGCCTGCGGATCCTCGCGCTCGGGACGCTCGCGCTCGCCCAGCGCGACGGCGAGCTCGAGCGCGGCGAGGTGCTCACACTCCAGGAACGCCGTCAGATCCGACGGCGAGAACGCGAGGTGTCGACCGGCGACGCGCACGCACTCCATTGTCGGCCACGCACCGGCCGCGCACCACCCAGCACGCCCCGAGGACGGGTCGTCATTCCGAAACGAGCTCTTACAGGAACTCGCTGGGCACACGCAGCTCAGCCTTCCCGGCCATGGGCTCACGCGCGAAACCGCGTGCCGCAGGTCTTCCGGCGCCGTAGGGATAATCCCCGCCGTGACGGTACGCCTCGAGTGGGACGGGAAGCCGACGCAGGTCGAGCGGATCAGCCTGCCGTTCCAGACGGTCGAGACGATCAACGAGTCGCGCGCGACCCGCGAGCGCGACACGACGCACGCTGGGTCGCCTAGGCTTCTGCGGCGCGCTGGCAAGACGTCAGATTTGATATCTTGGCCTGGTGAGCCCTGGCCAGCTCCTGCGCGCCGCCCGCCGGCGCCACGGCGTTACCCAGGCGCAGCTCGCGGCTCGGGCGCGCACGTCTCAGGCGGCGATCTCCCGGATCGAGCGCGGCCTCGTCTCCCCCTCGGTCGCGATGCTCGCGAGCCTGCTCGACCTGCTCGGCGAGGAGCTCGAGCTCGCTGCGGCACCAATTGACTACGGGCACGACCGGGCGCTGCTACGGGAGAACCTCGGGCGGACTCCGGTGGAGCGGATCGCGTTCATGGAGAGCTTCGCGGACTGGGTGGAACGAAACCGTGGCGCGGCGGCGCGAGCCTCCTAAGCGGTTCCGCTCACGGCCGCTGCTCGAGGTCCTCGTCGCCCACGACGTGGACTTCGTCGTCGTCGGGGGCCTCGCGGGGACCGTGCACGGATCGGCCTACCCGACGTTCGACCTCGACGTCGCCTACGAGCGCAGTCCCGAAAACGTGGAGCGACTCGCAACTGCGCTCCACGAGCTGGGCGCGAGGCTGCGCGGTGCGCCCGAAGACGTGCCGTTCCAGCTCGACGCGAGGACGCTCCGAGCCGGGGCGAACTTCACGTTCACGACCCGGCACGGGTCCCTCGACATCCTGGGCGACGCCGCCGGAGCCCCCCGATACGAAACCCTGAAGCGAGCCTCCGATACGACTCGACTCGACGGCATCTCCGTCCGGGTCGCCTCGCTCGACCACCTGATCGCGATGAAGGAGGCGGCCGGCCGGCCCAAGGACCGGCTGATGGCGACCGAGTACCGCGTCCTCGCCGACGAGCTGCGCGCGCCTCAGACCTCGTAGGCCATTAGGATCGCGTCCACGAACTCGGCCCCGCGCCGGTAATGGGCCTTGCGGTAGCCCTCGCGGACGTAGCCGAAGCGCTCGTACATCGCGATCGCCGCCTCGTTGTGCGGGAACACGTGCAGCTCCAGCTTCCTCACGCCCGACTCGCGGGCCCAGTCGGCGGCGGCCTCCAGCAGGGCCCGGCCGATGCCCAGGCGGCGATGCGCGGCCGCGACCATCAGGCCCAGGTCCGCGACATGACGGCTCGCCGGATGCTGGTCTCGCGCCACCGACAGCCGTCCGACCACCCGGCCCTCCGACTCCGCGACGAACACCGCGGCGTCCGGATAGCGGCGGATCGCTCTCAGGTAGCGACGCTCGTCGGCGGCGCTGCGCCAGCCGTTCGTCGTGATCAGCCAGCCTTCCGGCTCGGCGCCGACCGCCTCGCCCAGCGCGGTCAGCTCCGGAGCGTCGCCCGGCTCCGCACGACGGATCAGGAAGCTCACTCGACCACCGCGGCCGCTCCGCCTCGGCGCGGGTCTCCCGCGGCGGCCAGCGTGCCGTCCGCGGCGACCTCGACCGCCGCGGCGCCGCCGAAGTAGAGGTTCCTGCGCCGCCAGCGCGTGACGTCCCAGCCGAGCTCCTGCAGGCGATCGAGCTCCGCCGGGTCGTGGCCGCCCTCGCAGTGGAGGTGCGGTTCCTCCAAGTGGACGCGCGGGCGGTCGATCGCCTCCTTCACGCCCAGGCCGTGACCGATCACGTTCACGACCACCTGCATCACCGCGCCGCGCAGCCGCAGCGATCCCGCGCTGCCGGCGACCAGGCGCGGGCGGCCCTCCGCCAGCACGACCGACGGGCTCATCATCGAGGCGAGCCGCGAGCCGGCGCGCGGCGGCTTCGTCACGAAGAACTCGCCCAGCATGTTGTTCAGATGGATGCCGGCGCCCGGGACGACGACGCCCGAGCCCGAGCCCGTGGACGCGGTCAGCGCGACGGCGTTTCCCTGGCCGTCGATCACGGAGATGTGCGTCGTTCCCTGCGTGACCGCCGGGCCCGCCGTCCGCTCGTGCTGCTCGCGCATGACGCGGGCGAGCGAGTCGACGGCCTCGGCGCCGCCCGGCTCCCCGCGCGGGAGATCGCCGAGCAGCCGGAGCCCGTACGCGATCGACTCGCCGCCGGCCGAGGGCGGCGGGTTGGAGAGGAACTCGCAGCCGCGGTAGTCCGCGCGCACCGGGCGGCGGCGGATCACGCGGTACCCGGCGAGGTCCTGCTCCGTGACAGCGCCGCCCTGCTCCCGGACGTGGTCCACGAGCCGGCGCGCGAGGCCGCCGCGATAGAGCTCCTCCGCCCCGCGCTCCGCGAGCGCCTCGAGCGTCACCGCGAGGTCGCGGAGGACGAGCCTGTCGCCCGCGACGAGGCGGTTCCCGCCTCGCTCGTAGAGGGCGCGCGACTCCTCCGTGTGGCGAAGGATCAGGTCGAGGATCGCGTGCAGGTACGCCTGCGGACGGGTGAGCTCGACGCCGCCGCGGGCGAGCTCGATCGCCGGCGCGAAGAGCTCGTGCCATGGCCGGACGCCGAACGCGCGGTGCGCCTCCTCGAGGCCGAGCGCAGAGCCCGGAACGGCGCAGGAGGCGCCGCCGATCTTGAACATCTGCGACGTGCTGCCGACGAAGTTGATGTCCACCTGCTCCATCTCGCGCTCCTCCCCCGGCGAGCGTCCGAGCCCCGGCACGGCGACGAAGAAGTCGAACACGCGAGTCGAGCGGTCGCGCGCGCGGTGGACGAGCATGAATCCGCCCGCCCCCGGCCCGGTCAGCGGGCTCTCCGCCACCCACGAGACGAGCGCCGCCGCAACCGCCGCGTCGACCGCGTTTCCGCCCTCGCCGAGGACGCGCGCGCCGGCTTCCGCCGTCAGAGGATGCCCGGCGGCGATCGCACCTCGCATGACGCAAGCGTATCCCGGGTAACTATCTCGTCCGTTTACGTCGAAGAGGAGGAAGGTGGACGGTTCCGGATTCGAGCTCAGGTCTCTGCTCTCGCGACGCGGGGTGGCCGCGACTGCGCTCTTCCTGCTCGTGATCGCGGCCGTCGCGACGATGCCGCGGCTGCTCGGCCCGCAGATCGGCCGTGCGGTCGCGGGACTCGGCGACGCGCGCCCGGTCTGGCTGTGGCTCGCGGCGTCCGCGTTCGTCGGATCGGTGCTCTGCTCCGCCTCGGCATGGCGCGCAGCGGTTGGCCTCTGCGGCGGCCGCATGTCCCGATCGGACGCCACCGCCCGCTACGGCGTCGGCTCGCTCGTCAACTCGCTCTCACCCGTCCGGATCGGAGAGGCCATCCGGCTCGCGCTCTTCGCCCGCTCGCTCGAGGGCGGGGACCGGGCCTGGCGCATGGGAGGCGTCTTCGCGGCGATCACGGCGCTTCGCTCCCTCGTCTTCGCCGTCGTGGTCGTCATCGGCGCGGCCACGGGAGCATTGCCGCTCTGGCCCGTGCTCCTGCTCGGCGGGCTCGTAGCGGCGGCCGGCGTCGCCGCCTTCGTCGCGCGCGATCGGCGCCCGCGCTCGCGCGTGGCCCACCTGCTCGACGCCTTCCGGGAGGTCGGCCGCTCGCCGCGGGAAGCGGTGCGCATCGGCGGCTGGATCGTCGCCGGGACCGCCTGCCGGTTCGCGGCGGCGATCGCGATCGCCGCCGCCCTCGGCGTCGACTCGCCCGTCTCGGCCGCGCTGATCATCGTCCCGACCCTCGACCTCGCGGGACTGATCCCGCTGTCCGGGAACCTCGGCATTACGAGCGGCGCCGTCGTGATGGCGCTGCAGGCCCACGGCGTCGGCCTCGGGCAGGCGCTCGCGACCGGGCTGGCGTTTCACGCCGTCGAGACGGGCGCGGGACTTCTGTTCGGCGTTGCGAGCGCGCTCCTGCTGACGCACTTCGAGTCGCCCGTTGCGCGCCGCCGGATGCTCGTCGTCTCGGGCGCCGGTGTGATCGCATGCCTCGTCGCGGCGTTCGCGACGACCGTGCTGCTGCCGCTCGCCTGAGGTGCGGCTAGCGATCGATCGTGCGCGTGAGGATGTCTTCGACGGTCTGCTCCGGTGTCTGCTCGGAGGTGTCGAGCCAGAGGCCGATGCGAGGGGTCTCGTCGAGGAAGGCGTCGTAGAGCTCCTCGATCGACCAGCGGGTGTATCCCGATGCCTTACGGGAGGCCTCACGAGCCGTGACGACCTCGATCGTCGGGAGGAGGACGACCACTTGGGTCGGGCTCCTTCCGATCAGGGTGGCCCAGTCGGACAGCAGCGGCCCGGCCACGACATCTTCGAGCACGACGGCGAAGCCTTCGTCGAAGTAGGCCGCCGCGACGGTCGCGCCAAGCCGGTAGCGGAGCCGTAGTTGCTCGAGCGCCCACGGCGAGGGACGGGGCGTCGGCTCGTGACGGCCCGAGACGATGCTTCGCCGGAAGAAGTCACCTTCGAGGTGAACGCCGCGCGGAAAGCGTTCTGCGAGCAGCCGGGCGACCGTCGATTTCCCGGACCCCGACGGCCCTGTGATCAGGAAGACGGTCCTGACCTCGCGTCCGGGCTCCACCGGTCGAGCCTAGGCGGCGAGCCGGCCGGAACGCAGTCTTGCGTTACGCAACTCTGCGTAACCGCCTGGCGCTCAGCTGCTCAGGAACGACGGCGGCTCGAGCGGATCCTCGCTCGTGAGCGCGCCGACGAAGCTGCGGTGACCGCGTCGCGGCGAGCCGAGCCCGGTCGCGACGACGGTGACCCACACCTGACCGGTCAGGCGCTCGTCGATCGTTGCGCCGAAGATGATCTGGGTGTCGTCGGTGGCCGTCTCCCGGATCACCTCCGCCGCCTCGTTCACCTCCAGCAGCGTCAGGTCATCGCCGCCGGCGATCGAGAGCAGGATGCCTTTCGCCCCGCGCAGCTCCGTGTCGATCAGCGGCGAGCGCAGCGCGCGCTCGGCCGCCTCGCGGGCCCGGTTCTCGCCCTGGGAGGAGAAGCCGATCCCCATCAGCGCCGAGCCGGAGTCCTCCATGATCGTCCGCACGTCCGCGAAGTCGAGGTTGATCAGCCCTGGAAGCGTGATCAGGTCGCAGATCCCCTGGACGCCCTGGCGGAGGACGTCGTCGGCGATCCGGAACGCGTCCAGCATCGAGGTGGAGCGGTCGAGCACCTCGAGCAGGCGGTCGTTGGGGATCACGATCGTCGTGTCACAGGCGGCCCGCAACGTCTCGACGCCGTCGTCGGCCTGCATCCGGCGTTTCGTGCCCTCGAACTTGAACGGGAGCGTCACGATCCCGACCGTCAGCGCGCCGAGGTCCTTGGCGATCCTGGCCACGACCGGCGCGGCGCCCGATCCTGTGCCGCCGCCCTCGCCGGCGGTCACGAAGACCATGTCCGCGCCGCGGAGTGCGTGCTTGACCTGGTCGTAGCTCTCCTCGGCGGCCTGGCGCCCGATCTCCGGATCGGCGCCCGAGCCGAGGCCCTGCGTGAGCTCGCGGCCGATGTGGATCTTCGACTCGGCGTCCGACGTCTGGAGCTGCTGAAGGTCGGTGTTCACGGCGACGAACTCGACCTCGTTGATGCCGGCGTCGATCATCCGGTTGATCGCGTTCAGGCCCGCGCCGCCGACACCGACGACCTGGATCCGAGCGAGGTACGAGCCGGCGGCGCCGCTGGGCGCGCGGTGCAGGCGCGGCGCCGGCTCGGGGAGCGGCTCGATGTAGCGATTGATCGGCGGCTCGGGGACGGTCTGCGGCGGAGGGGTCGGCTCGGGCGTCGGGTCCGGGGCCGGCGGCATCGGAGGCGGCTCCGGCTCCGGCTGCGTGGGCTCGGGCGTTGGATCGGGGCGCGGCGGGGCCGGCGTCTCGATCTCGTCCTCCCAGGTCGGGACGTGCTCGACCGTGCTCTCGTGCGGCTCGTCGACCTCCGGGAGCTCGGGCTCGGCCTCCTGCTGGCGCTGGGCCGCCTCGGTCGCGCGAAAGAGCTCCGCGAGCGGGCCTTCACGCATGCTCGCGCGCTTTCGCGCCATTGAGCACCTCCCTCGCGAGGTCGCGATACATGTTGGCCGCCTCGCCGTCCGGGTCGTACTTGAGCACGGACTGGCCCTTCACGGGAGCCTCCGCGAAGCGGATCGTCTTGCGAATCTTCGTGTTCAGGACGAGGTCGCCGAAGTTCTCCTTGAGGATGTCGACCGCTTCGCGCGCGTGCATCGTGCGGCGGTCGAACATCGTCGGGAGGATTCCTTCGATCTCGACCTTCGGGTTCAGGTTCTCCCGGATCATCGAGAGCGTGTTCTCGAGCTGAACGAGGCCCCGCAGCGAGAGGTACTCGCACTGCACGGGCACGATCACGCCGTTCGCCGCGACGAGCGCGTTGATCGTCAGGAGGCCGAGTGAGGGCGGCGTGTCGATCAGGACGTAGTCGTAGGTCTCGCGCGCGGAGACGAGCGCCTTCTCGAGCGCGCGCTCGCGGCCGATCATCGAGGAGAGCGCAAGCTCGGCGCCGGCGAGGTCGATCGACGAGACGGCGACATCGATCTCAGCCTCGTGGACGATCTCCTCGATCGGCAGCTTGTGCACGAGCACGTCGAACATCGAGCGTTCGATCTCATCGGGGTTCATCCCCTGGCTCATGGTCAGGTTGCCCTGCGGGTCGAGGTCGACCGCGAGCACCTTGAAACCCTTTTCCTCGAGCGCGACGCCGAGGTTGAGCGTCGTGGTGGTCTTCGCCACGCCGCCCTTCTGGTTGGCGAACGCGATCACCCTGCTCAACGGCTTTCCTTTGCTGGACGAGGCGCGTGTGTTCGGACGCGGAAGTAGGCGTGAAAGCCCCATGGGGCTCCCGTTCGGGCCAAGGTAGCACTTTCCTCCACAGGTTCCGGAGCTTCGTGCGTGTGCCGGACGGAGCTGCGGGCCGGCGGGACTCGTCAGACCGCGGCGCGGGCCGGGCGGGGGCGCAGCCGAAGGGTGAGGTGCCGGAGGCCGGCGACCGCGACGATCGCGGCTCCGGCGAAGATGACCATTGCCTGAGCGGCGACGGCGAACGCGATCGCCTCGCCCTTCGGGATCCCGCTGATGATCAGGATCGCAGCTCCCGCCCCGGCCTGGGTCGCCGCGCCTGCAGGCGCGATCGGCAGGGCGGCCGAAGCGGCCGAGGCGCAGAGGAACGCGAGCGCGAGCGTAAACGAGGATCCGACCGCGAGGGCGTGCAGGAGCACGAAGACGGCGAGCCCGCGAAGGGCCCAGGAGATCGAGATCAGGAACCAGGCCTCGGAGCTCTGACGGCGACACGCGCAGTGGTCGTGCACCCAGCGGACGAGCTTGAAGCGGGCGACGATGCGCAGCCGCGAGAGGCGGGGTAGGTAGAGAACGACGAGCGCGGCGGCAACGCCCGAGAACGCGACGAACGCAAAGCCGGCCTGCGAGATGCCGGAGTGGGAGGCGATCGCGGCGACCGACGCGAGCGGCGTCAGGGCGGCGCTGTCCAGGAGGCCGACGACGAGTAGCGTCAGGCAGATCGCGCCGAACCCGGCCGTCTTGCCCGGGAGGCTCGGGAGCCGACGGACGACGGCGATCCGGATCGCCTCGTCGAAACGTCCCGGTAGGGCGACACCGCCGACCGAGGCGGCCCCGCCCGCGGCGGCGAGGGTCAGAGCCTCGGGGCGCTCGCCGGGCGCGAACAGGCGCTGCCAACCCCATGCCTTGAAGGCGTAGGCGGCGAGGAAGAGGGCGCCGGCCGCGCCGACCATCAGCGGGTCGGCCTGCGCGAGGGGCCAGCCGGAGTGGAGGAAGTGGACGGCCGTCAGCGCCGCGACGGTCAGCGCGCCGGCGACGAACACCGCGTTGACGCCGATCCGAACCTTGCGAGACCTGAGAACGTGAACCGCTCTCCCCATGGAAGGAGGTATCGGACGGCGTGAGAGAAAGCTGGAGAGTCGGATGGGTGATCCTGGCGGACTGGGCGAAGCCCGTATCGAGTACGACTCCAACGGTTTCGCGGAGTTAGCGGTTACTCCTCGGGCGCGCCGTTCGGAACAGGGGCGCTAGCCGAGGCGTACTCGAAGTCGGTCGCGAAGGCGCACCATCCGGCACGGGCAGATCGCGTCGCAGTTGCACGACTCGAGGTACGCGCCCGCGATCCGCCAGTCCACGCCCGGAGTGAGACACGATTGGGTCCGCGGGCGCCGGGGTACCTTCGCGCCATGCCCGATCCCGTGGAGAAAGCAAAGGACGTCGTCCACGCCATGGAGCACCCCGTCGAGACGGCGAGGTCGCTCGAGCACGAGGCCGAGGAAGGCTGGAGCGCCCGCACGCCGGCGATCGCGCTGACGGGAATCATGATCGTCGTGAGCGTGATCCTGGCGATCCTGCTCGCGATCGCGCTGACGTTGTACTACGTCTACGGCGGGAAGTAGGCCCGGTCTAAGCTGGGGTCATGGACCCGCTCGCAGCGTTCTCGCCCGAGACGCGAGCGTGGTTCGAGCAGGCATTCGCCGGCCCCACGCCGGCGCAGGGGCTCGGCTGGCCGGCGATCGCGAGCGGCGAGCACACGATCATCCAGGCGCCGACCGGGTCGGGGAAGACGCTCGCCGCCTTCCTCTACGGGATCGACCGGCTGAATCGGGAGCCCGGCCAGGGCGTTCGGCTCCTCTACGTCTCGCCGCTGAAGGCGCTGAACTACGACATCGAGCGGAACCTGCGCGGGCCCCTGGCGGGTCTCGAGTCGAAGCTGCGCGTCGCCGTTCGCACCGGCGACACGCCGCAGAAGGAGCGAGCCGCGATGCTGCGCGAGCCGCCAGACATCCTGATCACGACGCCCGAGTCGCTCTACCTCCTGCTCACCTCGCGCGCGCGTGAGACGTTGCGCGGCGTCAGGACGCTGATCCTCGACGAGGTGCACGCCGTCGCGGGAACCAAGCGCGGCGCCCATCTTGCGATCTCCGTCGAGCGACTCGAGCGGCTCGTGGAGGAGCCGTTCCAACGCATCGGCCTCTCGGCGACCCAGCGCCCGCTCGAGGAGATCGGTCGCTTCGTCTCGGGCGCGCGACCGATTCGGCTCGTCGACGCGGGCGTCGCGAAGGAGCTCGACCTGAAGGTCGTCGTCCCGCTCGAGGACATGCGCGAGCCCGGCGAGGAGGCCTATGGCTCGATCTGGCCGTCGATCTACCCGGAGATCCTGAAGCTCGTCCGGGAACATCGCTCGACGATCGTCTTCGTCAACAACCGCCGCCTCGCCGAGCGGCTCGCGCTGCGTCTGAACGAGCTGGCCGAAAACGAGCGGGCGGACGGCGAGACGCCGCTCCGGGAGATCGCCCGCGCCCACCACGGGTCGCTCGCTCGCGACCAGCGGGTCGAGATCGTGGAGCTGCTGAAGGCCGGCGAGATCCCGGGTCTCGTCGCGACCTCGTCGCTCGAGCTCGGCGTCGACATGGGCGCCGTCGACCTCGTGATCCAGGTCGAGTCGCCGAAGTCGGTGGCGGGGGGGGGGCCCCCCGGGGGGGCCCCGGGGGGGGCCGCCCGGTGGGCACCCCCCAAGAATCGGGGCCCGCGGCCGGGGGCCCGTTCGCAGCGCCCGCCGGGGGCCCCCGCGGCAAGTG
>JBBSHO010000009.1:0-46623 GCA_038253005.1 Gaiellales bacterium | reverse complement strand
TAGATCGTCACCGTCGAGCGGGCGTTGCCGATGTTGAAGGTCTGGCCGACCGCCTCGGGCCGCTCGAGCGCGAGCAGCGCTCCCTCGACCATGTCGTCGACGTAGCACCAAGCCCGGATCTGCGAGCCGTCGCCGCGCACGCCGCGCGTGTGGCGAGTCGCCGCTCGCGCCCAGGGCGGCTCAGGTCGTCCTGCGCGCACGGAAGGCCGGCGCGGGGAAGCCGCCGGCGCTGAGCACGCGGGAGCGCGAGGTGCTCGCCCTGCTCGCCGAGGGGCTCCCGAACGAGCTGATCGCGCTTCGGCTCGGCTTCCGCGAGAAGACGGTGAACGCGCACCTCACGCGTATCTTCGAGCGGATCGGCGTCAGCGACCGCACGCAGGCTGCGCTCTGGGCGCAGCGTCACGGCCTCGGATAGCGGCGGCTCGACGACCCGTAGGTACCGGCTGGAGCTTACGCGTGCCGTCGGCCTCGAATACCGTGTATCCGCAGTCGACGGCCATGTACCTGGTTCCGCTCGTATGAAGCTCCATTCGTTGGCTTGGTCAACGCCATGCGGATTCTCCTCTCACGGCTGAACCGCCGCCCGCTCCGGGAGCTCCGCCTCGACGAGAAGGGAGCGCTCGGCATCGCGGGGCTCGGCGCGACCGTCGCTGTGCTGCTCACCGTCGCGGTGGCGAGCGCGTTTCCCGAGGGCTCGCCGCTGCAACCCGGCCGGGCCGAGGAGAGCGACACGTGGTCGGCGCTCTTCCTGGCTGCGCTGGGCGGCGCGTTCCTCCTCTACGTCGTCGCCTTGCTCGTCATGCGCTCCAGCCTGCCGCGGCTGCGGCTCGTCGTTGCCCTCGCCGTCGCCATCCAACTCATCCCGCTCGCAGGGCCGCTCCTTCTCTCGCGTGACGTCTACAGCTACTGGGACTACGGGCGAATCGCGGCCGTCCACGACGCGAACCCGTACGCCGCCGCTCCGGACCGCTTCCCGCACGACCCCGCCTACCGGGCGATCGCGCCCGGCTGGAGGACGACCCGCTCCGCCTACGGGCCCGCGTTCACGATCGCATCCGAGCAGGTCGGCGGCGTCGCGGGGCGCTCGAGCGAGCTCTCCGGCGCCCTGTTCCGCCTCGCGGGAGCGCTCGGGATGGTCGCGCTCGTGCTGCTCGCAGCCTGCTACGCGAGGCGGCGCGCGTTCGCGGCGGCGTTCGTCGGGTGGAACCCGCTGCTCGCGATCCACTTCGCGGGCGGCGGACACAACGACGTCTGGATGATGGCGCTCGTGCTCGCGGCGCTCGTGCTCGAGCAACGCGGACGGAACGTCCTTGCGGGCGTGGCGTGGGCGCTCGCGGCCGCCGTGAAGTGGGTCGCGCTCGGGTTCCTGCCGATTCGCCTGCTCGCCGGCCGCGAGCGCAACCGGGGCCTCTGGCTCGGCTTCCTCGGCTGCGCGGCTCTCCTCGCGGCGGCCGCGTCGTTCGAGTTCGGGACCGCGTGGGCGGGCGCGCTCGGCCCGTTCGCTCACCGTCATTCCGCCTTCAGCCTGGCCTCCCGGCTCTCCGGGCTCGGGAAAGCAGGAAGGACAGCGGCGGCAATCGTTCCGTTCGCGACGGGCGCGGCGTTCGTCTGGCTGCTCTGGGAGGCGTGGCGCGGCCGTCCCCGGCTCGGCCTCGCCGGGGCGCTGCTCCTGCTCGGCACGCCCTGGCTGCTCCCCTGGTACGCCGCCTGGGCGGTACCCCTCGCCGCGATCGAGGAGGATACGAGCGCCCGCTGGCTCGCGCTCGCGCTCTCCGCCTATCTGCTGCCGGCGCGCGTGCCGATCTGACCGGCGCCAGCAAGTTCCGGCCGCGACGCGGGTCTTCCGCCGTGGGGCCTGGCGCCCTTTGCTTGCGGCGGCCGGACTCGTCCGGCCCGAGTGGCGCCGGGCTCCTCCAAAAAACCTAGCCCGAGAAGGCGCCGACGACGACGGCGACGAGCGCGCCGCCGGGGATGCTCGAGCCTGCGGTCGGCGCCTGGTAGATCACGACGCCGTCCTGGCTCTTGTTGGAGGTCTTCATCCGCAGGACGTAGACCTTGAAGCCCGCCGCCTGGAGCGCGGAGGTCGCGGCCGCCTGATCCTGGCCGGCGACGCTCGGGACCGACTGGGCCGACTGCGGATTCGGCCCCTCGGAGACGCTGAGGCGAACAGGGGTCCCGGTGCGTGCCGATCCTCCCGAGGGCGTCTGCGCCGTGACGATCCCCGCCCGCTGCGACGAGGGAACGTAGACCATCGCAACGCGGAACCCGGCCGTCGAGACCCGACGCAGGGCGGCGACCTGCGCGAGACCGGTCACGCTCGGAACGGCGGCCGACCGCGCCACGGTCGTCGTTGCCGTCGTGGTCGTCCGAACGGTGGTGGTCGTCCCGCCGCCGCCGGTTCCCTTCGAGACGTTGATCGTCACGGTCGAGCCCTTGTCGACCTGCTTCCCGGCCGGGGGCTTCTGCGCCACGACCGTCCCGACGGGCTGCGGGGAGGACACGTTCTGGAGCTGCGGCGCAAGCCCGGCCTTCGTCAGTTGCGTGACGGCGGCGCCCTGCTGCTGTCCCACGACCGACGGCACGGACACCGGCTTGACGCCGGTCGAGACGCTGAGGACGACCGTGCCTCCCTTCGAGGTGGCCACGCCGGCCTGCGGAGCTTGCTCGGTGACGACGCCCTTCGGACGGGTCGAGGAGACGCGCTTCTGCTGCGGGCTGAGGCCCTTCGCCTGGAGCTGTGCCGTCGCCTGCTGCACGGGCAGCCCGGTCACGTCCGGAACCGTCAAGCGGGCCGGACCGCTGGAGATCGAGAGCGTGATCGCCTGGCCCTTCTTCACCTGCGTTCCCGCACCCGGGCGCTCGGCGAAGACCACGCCCCGCGCGCGGTTGCTCGGTCCGGTCGCCGTCAGCGCCTTGAGGTCGGACTCGCGCACGCGTGTCTCCGCCGCCTGCTCCTGCTGGCCCACGACATCCGGCACCGTTCGCTTGTCGCCGCCGCCCCGCGAGAGGAAGTACCAGGCCAGGAGGCCGCCGATCACGAGCAGGGCGAGCAACAGCAGCCACACCCACCACCACGAGCGCTCGGGCGGGATGACCTCATGGACCGCGGTCTCGCTCGCGACCGGGCCGGACAGCCGGCGGACGGCCTCGTCGATCCGTCCCAGGCGGCCGCGCCGGCCGCGACCGGCGTCGATCCAGCGCAGCCATTCCGCCTGGCGCTCGGCCGGAAGCTGCGCGAAGCGATCGCGCGCCGCGGGCACGCGGTCGAGCGCAGCGGCGAAATCAGGCGGGAGCTGGCGCGCGGCCACGGCGGGAGTCTGTCCGCCCGCCGCCAGTTTGTAACTCTCCTGGGCTTTTCTGGGCGCGACCGAGGACGCAGCTCTTGCGCCGCCCGGCGCGGCCCGAGGGCACGCTGCTTCGTTCTGAAAACGGGCTTTAGCCGTCCACGAGCAGGCCGGACACCGGTCCGAGCAGACGGCGCGTCCGCTTCGAGACATGCGGCAGGCGAGAGAGGCGATGGGTGGGCGGCTTCCCCGCCGCGGAGCGCTCGAGCTGCTCTTCCGAGATCGGCTTCCACAGCTCGTCGACGACCTCGACCGCCTTTCCGGAGACCTCTCGCTGGGTTCGCTCGAGATGCTCGGCCCAAAGCCGGAGGCGCGTCTTTCGCGCGAGCTGCGGATCGCAGACGACGACGTTCACCTCGCTGTCGTTGAAGAGCGAGTGCTCGTTCAGGTTCGCCGAGCCGAGCGTGAGCCAGCGGTCGTCGACGATCCCGATCTTCGCGTGGACGTACACCGGGCAGGGCCCGAGCTCGCCGAGCGCGGAGATCGTGCAGGCGACGATCCGCCCCGCGCCGTCGTCGCACTCCACCAGGTCGGCGAGCTGGCCGCGCGTGTCGTCGCCGCCGTTGTTCGGATCGGCCGGAAGCAGCAGGACGAGCCGGAACTCGTCCCTCGGCGGACGCGCGAGCTTGTCCTGCAGGATCTCCGCGATCTCGCTCGACCAGAGGAACTGGTTCTCGAGGTAGACGAGGCGCTCGGCCGAGCGCAGGGCGCGCGTGTAGGCCTCGAGGATCCGGAAGTCGCCGCGCGGGAGGGCGGTGTAGACGTTCTCCGGCACGGTGCGGACGAGCTGCACCTCGATCTCGCCTGCGCGCCCAGGCGGCTTCCGCTCCGGCAGCTTCTCCCCGGTCACCTCGTGCCAGCGCAGACCGAAGTGCGCCGCCACGTCGGCGACGATCGGCCCGCGCAGCCGCGTCGCCGCGTCGTGCCAGCCGAGCTCTCCGCGGCCGACGTGCTCTGGCGTGTCGTAGCGGTCGCCCTCGAGCGAGGTGAGGTCGATTCCGCCCACGAATGCGACCCGGTCGTCCACGAGCACGAGCTTCTCGTGATGGCAATGCATCGGCCGCTCCTTCGAGTCGGCCGCGAAGCGGATCTTCGACCCGAAGGTGAGCGCGTGCTCGACGCCCTCCACGTCGTCCCGGTCGGGACGGAAGAGCGGCAGCGGCGAGCCGGCCCAGAGGAGCACGCGCACCTCGACGCGCTCGGCCAACTCGGCGAGCAAGGCGAGCAGCTCCACGCGTTCGCGCCCGCGCGTGAGCCCGAAGTACGGCGAGACGTGCCAACCCGCCACATGGACGTGCGAGCGAGCGTTGCGCACCTCCTCGACGATCCGGGGGAGGGCGGCCGATCCGTCGATCAGCACCTCGACGTCGTTGCCGGCGCGCGGCGGCGGGTCGCCCGAGGCCCAGAGCCCGTCCCCCTCGGGCTCGAGCGCGTGGCTCCAGCCGATCCTCCCGAGGCGGCGCCGGTGGTGCGAGCGGACGAGTCGCTCGACGCCGTCTCCGACGGTGCGATCGAACCAGAGGAGCGGGTCGGCCACGCCGCTAGGTGCGCGGGTCGCGCATCTGCTCGGCGGCGGCGCGGCCCGCCTCGTGCACCGCGCGGCGTCGCGTCTCGGGATCCTCGAGAGCCGGCTCGGCCTCGTCCACCGGTGTCTCTGCGGCCTCGAACTCGTCCCGCTCCTCCACGAGCTCGCGCGACTCGGCGAGCCGCTTGCGCAGCTCGTCGGCGCGCGGATCGGCGGCCTCCGGCGCGACCGGCTTGCGCCGGCGGAGGAACCCGAAGAGCGCGAAGCCGCCGAGCATCCAGGCGAAGGGGCGGCGCATTGGCTGATGCTACACTCGGACCGCTTCCTGCCTCGTCTTCGCGCCGTCCGTTCCCGAGCGGCGCCGGCCGGCGAGGCCGATTCAGACCGAAGGAAGGGAGGTCTCGGGAACGATGGTCGCCTACGAGATTCTGCTCATGCTGGACCCCGAGCTCCCGCAGGAACGGCAGGAGGAGATCGTCGCGCGCGCACGCGAGCTCGTCGAGCGCGACGGCGGCGCCTGGGTCGGACAGGACGTCTGGGGCCGGCGCAAGCTGGCGTACGAGATCGACCACAAGGGCGAGGGCGTCTATCACCTGCTGTCGTTCGATACGAACGCCGAGACGCTCGACGAGCTCTCGCGCATTCTCCGAATCACCGACGGCGTGATGCGCCACATGCCGACGCGCCGGCTCGCGGGCCCCGCCTCGGCCCCGCCCCCGCCCGAGCCCCAACCCGAGCCCCAGGCCGAGACCGAGTCCCAACCCGCGCCGGAGTCCGTCTCCGAGCCCGGGTACGCTGAGGCGAACGGACGTTCGCCAGAGGAGGAGTAGCCGATATGGCCAACATCAATCGCGTCGTGCTCGTGGGCAACCTCACCCGGGACCCCGAGCTGCGACAGACACCGAGCGGCACGGCGGTCTGCAAGCTGCGGATCGCGGTCAACACGCGCCAGAAGGACGCTCAGGGCAACTGGGGCGACAAGCCGAACTATTTCGACGTCACCGTCTGGGGAAACCAGGGCGAGAGCTGCGCGCAGTTCCTCTCCAAGGGCCGCCCGGTCGGCGTCGACGGCCGGCTCGACTGGCGTGAGTGGGACGCGCAGGACGGCACCAAGCGCCAGGCCGTCGAGATCATCGCCGACACGGTCCAGTTCCTCGGCGGTCGCGAGGGCGGCGGCGAGGCCGGCGGCGGCCAGCCGCAGTTCGTCCCGGCCGCGGCCGCGGCGACCGGCGATCCCGACTTCGCAGCCGGCGCCGATGACGACATTCCCTTCTAGACCAGAGGTGACTCAGGTGACCATGGCATCACCAAGAAACCAGGACGCGTAGCGTGGCGGAGAAGAGGGACCGGCAGCAGACGCGCAAGCGTCCCGGCCAGAACAGCGGGCCGATCCGCAGGAAGTCCTGCTACTTCTGCAAGGACAAGGTCGACGAGATCGACTACAAGAACTTCAACCAGCTGCGGCGCTACGTGTCCGAGCGGGGAAAGATCCGCTCCCGGCGGATCAGCGGGGCGTGCCGCCGGCACCAGCGGCAGGTCGCGGTCGCGGTCAAGCGGGCACGCGAGATGGCGCTCCTCCCGTACGTCTCCGAGTAACGATGGACGTGATCCTGCTGAACGACGTGGAGAAGGTCGGCCTGCGTGGCGAGGTCGTAAGCGTCGCGCGGGGATTCGCGCGCAACTTCCTCCTGCCGCGCCGACTGGCCGAGGAGGCGACGCCGGCGCGGGTGAAGGAGCTCGAGAAGCGGAACGAGCAGCGCGCGCGCCACGAAGCGAAGACCTTCGAGGACGCCCAGCAGGTGGCGGAGCGGCTCGGCCGGGTCGAGCTGCGTTTCGACGTCAAGGCAGGCCCGACCGGCTCGCTCTTCGGCTCGGTCACACCGACCGACATCACCGACGAGCTCTGGGCCACGCACAAGGTGCGCGTCGACCGTCGGCGAGTGGGTGTCGAGACGATCAAGCGGATCGGCCGCTACCAGGTGCCGATCGAGCTGTTCCAGGACGTGACCGTCGAGGTGCGGACGCTCGTCGTCCCCGAGGGCGGAGAGCTGCCGCCGGAGGAGGAGCTCGAAGCGATGGAGGCGGCCGAGCGCGCCAAGGAGGCGGAGGCGCGGGGCGAGACCGAGGAGCCGGAGTCCGAACTCGACCTCGACGCCCTCGACGCCGCGGCGGCGGCGCAGGATGCCGAGGTCGGCAGCGAGGCCGAGGTGGAGCCGACCGCGGAGGACGTCCGCGAGGAGGTTCCCGCGGACGACTTCGACCGCGCTGTGGATGCGTCGGTCGAAACCGAGGGCGAAGAGCTCCAACCCTAGCGAGCTCGGCCCAGCCCTGTGGACGAGCGTCCACACCGTTCACCGCCGCCTGTGGAATCGCGCTGGAAGTTCCCGCTCCGAGCGGGGGAACTATCCACAGCTCCGTCCGACCCGTCTGCGATGGTAGACGGTCTTTTCCCTGCACATCCGCAGTTTCGACATGTCGAAAAACGAGCCGTCCAGACCTGGCAGAGCCGCCCGAGGCGTGATTCACTCCGCCTCGATGGCGCCCATCGCCCAGCTCGCTGAAGCCGCTCCGATCGCGCCGCCCCAGAACCTCGAGGCCGAGGAGTCGGTGCTCGGGGCGATGATGCTCTCCCCAGGCGCGATCGGCGCGGTCAGCGAGGTCCTCGACGCCTCCGACTTCTACCGTGGGAGCCACGCGAAGATCTACCACGCCGCCGTGGGCCTGTACGCGAAGGGCGAGCCGGTGGACGCGATCACGCTCGTCGACGAGCTGGAGGAGCGCGGCGAGCTGGAGGGCGCCGGCGGCCGCGTCCGCTTGCACGAGCTCGCGGCCCTCGTCCCCGCGACCGCGAACGCGGCGCACTACGCGCGCATCGTGCGCGAGATGGCGACGCTGCGCGGCCTGATCTCCGCCGGCCAGCAGATCGCCCAGCTCGGCTGGGAGCGGCCGGGCGAGACGCAGATGCTCGTCGACCGCGCCGAGCAGGTCGTCTTCGACCTCTCGCAGAGCCGCGTCTCGACCGAGTTCAGCCACATCGAGGAGCTTCTGAAGGAGAGCTTCGAGCGGATCACGCAGCTGTACGAGGCGGGCGCCGACGTGACGGGGGTCCCCTCCGGCTTCCGCGACCTCGACCGCCTCACCTCCGGCTTCCAGGAGGGCAACCTGATCATCGTCGCCGGTCGGCCGAGCATGGGGAAGTCGGCGCTCGCGCTTTGCATGGCGGCCAATATCGCCCTTCGGCACGAGACGCCGGTCGCACTGTTCACGTTGGAGATGTCCAAGTCGGAGGTGACGCAGCGCCTGCTCTGCAGCGAGGCCAAGGTCGACGTGCAGAAGCTGCGCAGCGGCAAGCTCGGCCAGGACGACTGGCCGCGCCTCGTCGCCGCCGGCGACAAGCTGATGAGGGCGCCGATCTACGTGGACGACATGGGCTCGATCACGATGATGGAGATCCGCTCGAAAGCGCGCCGGCTGAAGTCGCGCGAGCCGAATCTCGGCCTGATCGTCGTCGACTACTTGCAGCTGATGACGTCAACGTCGTCTGTCGAGTACCGCGTGCAGGAGGTTTCGGCGGTGTCGCGATCGTTGAAGCTGCTCGCTCGCGATCTCGAGGTCCCGGTGCTCGCGCTCTCCCAGCTCTCCCGCGCGGTCGAGCAGAGAAGCGACAAGCGCCCGATCCTCTCCGACCTGCGCGAGTCCGGCTCGATCGAGCAGGACGCCGACCTCGTCATGTTCGTCTACCGGGACGAGTACTACAACGAGGACTCGGACCAGCAGGGCCTCGCCGAGCTGATCCTCGCCAAGCATCGCAACGGCCCGACGGGAACGGAGAAGCTCTCCTTTCTGAAGCGCTACGCGAAGTTCGCGGACCTGGCTGCGTAGCGAGGTGGCGTCCTGGGCCGTTCTCGAGGAGCAGCGGGTCTGGATCTCGCCGCACGCGACGGCGTTCACCGTCGCGTGCTCGGCATGCGCGCAGCTTGCCGGGAACGGCGGCTACGGCTCGGCGACGGTGAGTCGGACAGTGGAGCCGGACACCCTCCGCACCGTCGTCGAGTGCTCCCGCGGCCACCGGATCCGCGTCGAGCGCGAGGGCCGCTGAGAACCCGTTTCAAAACGAAGCACCGTGCCCTCGGGCAGGCCGCGTCGTCATTCCGAAACGGGCTCTACCGCGTCGCGACGATCCCGGCGAAGGCCGCGTAGAGGGCGATGAGCCCGACGCCTTCGACACGGCGTAGGCCACCGCCCCCGTAGCAGAGCGCCACGGCGACGATCGTCATCCCGAGCATCCACCAGGCGGTCAGCCGCTCGAGGCCCGACACCGCGCCGAGGCCGAGCACGAGCACCGGCACGCACAGGCCGACCAGGATGTTCGCGTTGTTCGAGTTCAACGCCTCGCTGACGCATGCCGCGCCGCGGCCGTGAAGCGCGAGCCGGATTGCCGCGAGCACGTTGGGGATCCCGGTCAGCGCGGCGAGCACGAGCGTCCCGATCACGACGTCCGAGATTCCCCAGCGGTGTCCGAGCGACTGGGTCGAGGTGACCATCCCGACGCTTGAGCCGATCACGAGCGCGAGCGCCGGGACGACCGTGAACGCGTCCAGCGTCGTCGCCGGAGGAGCATGCTCGTCACGACGCGCGTCCTGCTGCTCCTCGACCAGCGCCTCCCGGATCGGGGCCGGCAGAAGAGCACGCCGGCGTCGCGGCAGCGACGAGAGCGCGACGTAGGGAGCGAGCAGGAGCGCCGAGAGCACGAGCGCCACCACGCCCGAGATCCAGCCGAGCACGAGCGCAGTCCCGGCCAGCGCGACGAGCACGGCCACGCCGCCGTTCAGCACGAGACCGTGCGAGTGGATGCGCACGCGACCGGCAAGGAGCGCCGAGAGGCCGAGCAACGCCGCGAGGTTGAAGATGTTCGAGCCGACGACGACGCCGACGCCGGTGTCGGTGTGTCCTGCGACGAGCGCCGTCACGGCCGCGGAGATCTCCGGCGCGTCGGCACCGACCGCCGTCACCATCCCGAGCAGGGCCTCCGAGAAGCCGAGCCGCTCTCCGACCCGATCGAGCTTCCGCGCAAGCACGATGCTGGACACGACGCTCACGGCGAGGCTGACGACGAAGAGGCCGACGGCGATCGGGACGGACATGCGCCTGACACTAACCGCCTCTCCGAGCCCGGCCGCTCCTCCGCCCCGTCGCTCGTCTTCGCGAACGTGCCTGCGATCGTGATCGTCGGCGCGCCCAGGCGGCGACTCGGCGGCGCCGAGTACGAGGACGGGCGAGCCCGGCTCGCACGTCCGCTCCCCACTGTGCGCCGACGCCGTCGCTAGTCTTCGCGAACGTGCCTGCGATCGTGATCGTCGGCGCGCAGTGGGGCGACGAAGGCAAGGGCAAGATCGTCGACCTGCTCGCCCAGGACTCCGACCTCGTCTGCCGTTATCAGGGCGGCCCGAACGCGGGCCACACGATCATCGTCGACGGGCAGACGCACAAGATCCGCCAGATCCCGTCGGGGATCATCTCCGGCAAGACCACCATTCTCGGCGCCGGTTGCGTCGTCGATCCCGAGGTCCTCATCGCCGAGCTCGACGCCTACGGCGAGCGCGGGACGTTCTCCCTCTCCGGAAACGCGCACGTGATCATGCCGTGGCACGTCGCAATCGACCAGGCCAGCGAGCGGAGACTCGGCCGGCTGCAGATCGGGACGACGCGGCGCGGGATCGGGCCCTGCTACGCGGACAAGGCGATGCGGCTCGGCATCCGCGTCCAGGATCTGCTCGACCCGAAGATCCTGCGCGAGAAGATCGAGGTCGCGCTCGCCGAGAAGAACGTCTGGCTCGAGCGCGTCTACGGTGTCAAGCCGCTCGAGCTGGAGGAGCTGGCGGGGCGGCTGGAGGGATACGCGCAGCGGCTGCGCCCGTACGTCGCGGACACGTCGCTGCTCGTCGATCGCGCGCTTCGCGACGGCCGCGCCGTCCTGCTCGAAGGGGCGCAGGGGACGCTCCTCGATCTCGACCACGGCACGTACCCGTTCGTCACCTCGTCCAGCACCCTTGCGGCGAACGCGGCCACGGGGATCGGAATCGGGCCGAACCGCATCGACCGCGTGGTCGGCGTGGCGAAGGCGTACGTGACCCGGGTCGGGGAGGGACCGTTCCCGACGGAGATCGAGGGCGCCGACCAGGAGCGGATGCGCGAGCTCGGCGGCGAGTACGGCACCGTCACCGGACGTGAGCGGCGCTGCGGGTGGCTCGACCTCGTCGCGCTGCGGTACGCGGTGCGGCTGAACGGGATCACGTCGCTCGCACTGACGAAGCTCGACGTCCTCTCGCACTTCGCCGAGGTGCCGGTGTGCACGCGCTACCGCTTGCGCGACGGCAGCGAGACCGAGGACTTTCCCGCGCACCAGAGCGACTTCCATCACTGCCGCCCGGTCTACGAGACCCTGGCCGGGTGGGAGGAGCCGATCGGGGACGAGCTGCCCGGCGCGGCGCGGCGCTATGTCCGGTTCATCGAGGACGCGCTCGAGGTCGAGATCTCGCTCGTCGGCACCGGCGCCGAGCGCGAGCGCGTGGTCGCGCTCGGCTAAGAGCCCGTTAGCTCGAGCTCGTAGAGCAGGCGCTGCTGACCCTGGCGCGGGGCGCGTCCATCGACGCGCCGGAACCCGTACGCCTCGTAGAGGGCGCGCGCCTCCCCCATCCGTTCGCTCGTATCGAGCCTGACCGCGCGGGCGCCGCCCTCGCGAGCCCAGTCGAGCGCCGTCTCGAGCAGGCCCCGGCCGAGCCCCTGCCCGCGGCAGCCGGGGCGCAGATACATGCGCTTGAGCTCGAGCGTCGAGCCGCCGAGGTCGCGCAGCGCGACCGAGCCTACGACGTCGACGCCCGCGACGGCGACCCAGATCGCCGCATACGTCGCGAGCGGGTCGGCGAGGTCGGCATCGAGCTCCGGGTCGGCGCTGAAGTCGAACTCCCGCAGCGTGTCTTCGACCAACCGCCGGAAACCTGCCACGTGCTCGACCCGGAACGGCACGATCCGCGCCGCGCCGAGCCCCGCCCGCAGTCGGTCGAGGTGGAAGACGGCCGCCTCGTCGACCTCGGGCGCTCGGCCCCACGCGTGCCAGCAGCAGATCGCAACCTCTGCGGAGACGAGCAGCCGCATCGTCGCGAGCAGCGCCTGATCGGCCTCGGGAAACGGCGCCGCCGCCTCGGCAGGGAGGTGGGCGAGATCCCACTCGAGCGGGCCGCGGCAGACGGTGTCGAGGTCGATCCAGCGCAGCCCGGCGCTCGTCTTCAGCAGGTTCCCGGAATGCGCGCCCCCGTGGAGGACCCGTTCCGGCGCCGCGAATCCCGCGACCGTTGCGCGGAGATCGCCGAACGAGCGTGCGAGCAACTCTCGGTCGACAACGGCGAGCTCGGGGAGGGCCGAGGGAGCCGCCAGGACGCGCGCGGCGCGGTCGAGCCGCTCGTCCAGTCGAGGGAGCGGCTCCGGGTAGTCGGCAAGAGCGTCGTGAAGCGCGCGCAACGCCTTTCCCGCGGTACGCGGCTCCGGCCCTTCCGGATCGGCGACGACGAAGTCCCAGAACGTGATCGTCAACCCGTCGGCGCGGTGCGGGCCGGGCGGCAGCAGCGAGCTCGGCGGGACGACGGGCCCGCCTGCTGCGATCGCGTGGGCGGCGATCTCGAGCTCGCGGGCGCACGTCTCCTCCTCCCCACAGGAGACGAGCGAGGTCGAGACGCGTGCGACGACCGGCGCCGGAGCAAGGTGGACGATCGTGTCGTTCCAGTCCTGCAGAATCGTCGGCGCCTGCGCCTCGATCCCGTGCGCGTGGGCGGCTCCGACCGCAGCGACCAAAACGCGTCCCCGCCGCGCCGCCGTCGCCAGATCGTGCAGCGTGTTCACGTTCGCGAGCAGGAAACGATCGAGCTCGACGACGCGGGTCTCGAGCTCGCGCAGCGCCTCGTGGAGCGAGAGGATTCCTTCCCCGAGCCGGCGCTCGAGCGCCGCAAGCGCGGAGCGAGCGTACGCGCCGGGAAGAGGGCCGGTCTGCGGAACGGCGGCGTCGCCGCCCGCCCTCGTCAGTCGGCGGAGCATCGCTGCGGTCACGAGCGGCGTGTCCACCGGCAGGACGACGCAGAGCTCGTTCCGCGCTGCCCGCAGCCCGGCGACGACCCCCGCGAGCGGCGCGCGTACCCACGAGCCGTCGTCGAGCACCGGGAACGGAAGCTCGAGGCCGTTGGACGCCTTCCCGACGGCGATCCGCTCGTTGCAGACCTCGCCGAGCAGGCGCCAGGCTCTCGCGGCGAGCGTCTCGCCCTCGAGCTCCGCGTAGGCCTTCGGCGAACCGAATCTGCGGCTGGCGCCGCCGACGAGGAGCACGCCCGTCAGGTCGTGACGCGCCACGGCTCCGAGTAGACGTTCGCGGTGCCGCGACGGACGAAGCCGCACAGCGTGATCCCGCGGTCGCGCGCCAGCTCGACCGCGAGCGACGAGGGCGCGCCGACGGCGACGAGCAGCGGGCAGCCCGCGACCGCCGCCTTCTGGACGAGCTCGAACGACAGCCGCCCGCTCACGCACAGGATCGCCTCCGCCAGCGGCAGCAGCCCGGCCCCGTGCGCCCAGCCGACGACCTTGTCCAGCGCGTTGTGACGGCCCACGTCCTCGCGCAGGCAGAGGAGCTCGCCGCGCGCGTCGAAGAGCCCGGTCGCGTGGAGCCCTCCCGTCGCAGCGAACGCGGGTTGCGACGAGCGCAGGAGCCCGGGCAGCGAGATCAGGACGTCGAGCGGGACGCGCAGCTCGCTCTCGATTCGCGGCGCCTCGACGGCGACCGCCTCGAGCGCGCCCTTGCCGCACACGCCGCACGAGGAGGAGGTGTAGAAGTTCCGCCGCACACGTTCCAGGTCGAAGCCGGGCGCGTCGACCTCGACGGCGTTCGCGGCGAGGTCGTCCGGGAGCCGCGCGCTGCGCGGCTGGATCCCCTCGGAGAGGCAGAACCCGAGCGCGAGCTCCTCGTCGTTCCCCGGCGTGCGCATCGTCACGGCCACGGCGACGCCGCCGATCCGGATCTCGAGCGGCTCCTCGACCGCGACCGCGTCGGGCTCCTCGACGCCAACCGGAAGGCGCAGGACGTCGACCGAGGCCGCGGCATGGGGCGGCGGGACGACCACGGGAACGCTAGGGGGCGCGATGTTCCGAGACGAGGTGCTCGTAGACGGCTCGGTAACCGTTGACCGCGACGCCCACGTCTCCCGGCGATACGGCCTCCGAGCCCGACTCGACGAGGCGTGTGATCTCGCGCGCAGCGAGGAACTCGGCCACGACCTCGCGATCGTCTCCCTCGCGTGCGACCGGATCGTCGAGGGCGTAGCCGCGCTCGTCGAGGATCCGGGCGACGAGATCGTCGAGCTCCGGGAGCGACTCCGCCGGCGCGGTCGCGACCGACTCCTCGAGGGCCTGGTACTCGCTCTCCCACTCGTGCCGATCGAGCCCTGGTTCGACCATCGCTCTCCTCTGTGCGCCGCCGCGGCGGCTTTCAAACCCGCCGCTCCGCGCGGTTAGACTCGCCGGGTGAAGGTCCTGCTGGTCGGGTCGGGAGGCCGCGAGCACGCGCTCGCGTGGAAGCTGGCCCAGGCGCCCGCCCTCGGCGAGCTGCACGCCGCGCCCGGCAATCCCGGCATCGCCGCGCTCGGCGACTGTCATCCGGTGCGCGCCGAAGACGGCGAGGGGCTGCTCGGGCTCGCCGGCTCGCTCGGCGTCGACCTCGTCGTGATCGGGCCCGAGGGGCCGCTCGTCGCCGGAGTCGCCGACGATCTTCGCCACGCGGGCGTCCCCGTCTTCGGGCCGAGCGCCGCCGCGGCGCGGATCGAGGGCTCGAAGCAGTTCGCCAAGGACGTGATGCGCGCCGCCGGCGTGCCGGCGGCCGCGGCGATCTCGGTCGCGCGCCCGCCGTGCGTGATCAAGGCGGACGGCCTCACCGCGGGGAAGGGCGTCTTCATCTGCCGTGACCAGGAGGCCCTCGACGCGGCCTTGCGCGCCGCCTCCTCGTTCGGGGACCGGCTCGTGATCGAGGAGCTCCTGCAGGGCGAAGAGCTGTCGCTCTTCGCCCTGGTGGACGGCGAGAATGTCGTGGGGCTGGCGCCGGCTCGCGACTACAGTCGCGTCGGGGACTCCGATCGAGGGCCGAACACGGGCGGCATGGGCGCGTACACACCCGTGGCCGGCGTGGACGCTGCACTCGTCGACGAGATCATCGAGACCGTCCACCGTCCGGTCGTCGCCGAGCTTGCTCGCCGGGGTGCGCCGTTCGCCGGGCTGCTCTACGCCGGCCTCATGCTGACCGACGACGGAATCCGCGTGCTCGAATTCAACGCCCGTTTCGGCGACCCCGAGACGCAGTCGATCCTGCCCGTTCTCGAGGGCGACCTGCTCGCGGCGCTCGCCGCAGCCTCGGCGGGCAATCTCGGCGGCGCCGAGATCGCAGCTTCTTCGTGTGCGGCGGTCACCGTCGTGCTCGCCGGCGGCGAGTACCCCGAGCGCGGCGACTTCGGCTCGCCGATCGAGGGGATCGCGGACGCGGAGGCGACCGGGGCGCTCGTCTTCCATGCCGGAACGGCGCTGCGCGACAACCGGCTCGTGACGAGCGGGGGGCGGATCCTGAACGTGACGGCCGTCGCGGAGACGCTCGGCGAGGCGCGCGACCGCGCGTACGACGCGGCCGAGCTGATCTCGTTCCCCGGCATGCGCTACCGCCGCGACATCGCGGCCGAGCGGGGCGACCGTGTCGGCGGCTGAGACTCCGCTGGTCGGGATCCTCGTCGGCTCGGAGTCCGACCGCGAGCGGATGAAGGCCGCGCTCGACGAGCTCGAAGCGCGCGGAATCCCGTACGAGCTCGAGGTGCGCTCGGCCCACCGCCAGCCGGACGCGGTCGCCGAGTACGGGCGGAGCGCGCGCGGCCGCGGCCTCCGCGTGCTGATCGCCGGCGCCGGGCTCGCCGCCGCGCTCCCAGGGGTGCTCGCTGCGCACACCGACCTGCCGGTGATCGGCGTCCCGCTTCGCTCCTCGAAGAGCCTGCTCGACGGTCTCGACGCGCTGCTCTCGATCGTGCAGATGCCGCCGGGCGTCCCCGTTGCGACGGTCGGCGTCGACAACGCGAAGAACGCGGCCGTCCTCGCTGCGCGCATCCTCGGCCGGGGCTAGCGTTGGCGGTCCTGCGGCCCGCCCGCGAGGAGGACGCGCGAGCGATCGCAGACATTCACGTGCGAACGTGGCAGACGGCGTATCGCGGGCTGCTGCCGGACGACCTCCTCGACGGACTGAGCGTCGAGCGCCGGGAGCAGGTCTGGCGCGACCTGCTCGCGCACGGCGACCAGGACGTCGTCGTCGCGGACGAGGACGGCGGGATCGTCGGCTTCGCGAGCAGCGGGCCCTCGCGCGAGGCGCCGGCCGAAGGGGAGCTCTACGCGATCTACGTGACGCCGGAGGCCTGGGGCACCGGCGCCGGCCGGATGCTGCTGAGCGCCGCCGCCGCTGCCCTGGCCGCCCGCGGCTACGACTCCGCCCTCCTTTGGGTGCTCGAGGACAACGCGCGGGCGCGGCGCTTCTACGAGCGGGCCGGCTGGCTCGAGGACGGACGGAAGCTCGAGACGCTGGGCGGTGTCGAGGTGGCCGAGACCCGCTATCGGCTCTCCGGCCTGACCGGTCTCTAGACTCACGAGCGTGATCGCCCGCTACTCCCGTCCGGCCATGGCCAGGGTCTGGTCGGAGGAGAGCAGGCTCGAGCGCTGGCTCGACGTCGAGCTCGCGGCGCTGGACGGCTGGGCGGAGGTCGGCGCGATCCCGGCCGAGGCCGTCGCTGAGATTCGCGCGCAAGCCCGGGCGCCGTCGCCGCGGCGCGTGGCCGAGATCGAGCAGGTGACCGATCACGACACGGCCGCCTTCGTCGACGCGGTCACCGAGCAGCTCGGCGACGCCGGCCGCTGGGTGCACTACGGCCTCACGTCCTCCGATGTCGTCGACACGGCGCTCTCGCTCCAGATCCAGGACGCCGGCCGGCTGATCCTGGATGGAATCGAGCGGGCGCTCGACGCGGTCGTCGTCCGCGCGGAGGAGCATCGGGCGACGGTCTGCATCGGCCGTTCGCATGGAATCCACGCCGAGCCGACCACCTTCGGCTGGAAGCTCGCGGGCTGGGCGTTCGAGCTCGACCGGACGAGGACGCGGGTCACGACAGCGCTCGAGGCCAACCGGGTCGGCCAGCTCTCCGGCACCGTCGGAACGTACGCCCAGGTCGAGCCGGAGGTCGAGCGAGTCGCCTGCGAGCGCCTCGGCCTGGAGCCTGATCCTCTCTCCACGCAAGTGATCGCCCGCGACCGCCACGCCGAGCTGCTCGCCGCGCTCGCGCTCGCGGCGACCTCGCTCGAGCGGTTCGCCACCGAGATCCGTCATCTCGCGCGGACGGAGGTACGCGAGGTCGAGGAGCCGTTCGGCAAGGGGATGAAAGGCTCGTCGGCGATGCCGCACAAGCGGAACCCGAAGGTCGCCGAGCGCATCTGCGGCCTCGCGCGTGTGGTACGCGCGGCTGCGATCGTCGGCTACGAGAACGTCCCACTCTGGCACGAGCGCGACATCTCCAACTCCTCGGCCGAGCGCGTCGTCGTCCCCGACGCGTTCCTCGCGCTCGACTACATGCTCGACCGCTTCACGTGGATCGTCGAGGGGCTCGTCATCTCTCCCGACCGGATGCGCCGGAACCTCGACGCGAGCCACGGCCTCGTCTTCAGCCACCGGCTCCTGCTCGCGCTCGTCGACGCGGGGCTCCCGCGTGGCGAGGCGTACCGAATCGTGCAGCGGAGTGCGATGCAGGCCTGGGAAGACGAGCGGGACTTCCGGGGGCTCGTCGCCGCCGACATGGAGATCCCGGACGCCGTCGACCTCGACGCCGTCTTCGACCTCGAAGCTACCGTCCGCCACGTCGAGACCGTCTTCGAGCGCCTGCAGGCGCTCGTCCGAAGGGAGGAGCCCATCCATGCCTGAGGCCGTCCACGTCGCGAGCGGCAAGGTGCGAGAGATCTACGCGCTCGACGACGAGCGCCTGCTGCTCGTCGCCAGCGACCGGATCTCGACCTTCGACGTCATCCTGCCGACCGAGATCCCCGACAAGGGACGCGTCCTCACGGGGCTCTCCGGCTTCTGGTTCCGCCGCACGCGCGACCTCTGCCCCAACCATCTGCTGGCGCTGCGGCCCGACGGTCGCACGACCGAGTGCCGGCGGCTCGAGATGCTGCCGATCGAGTGCGTCGTGCGCGGCTACCTCTCCGGCTCGGGCTGGAAGGACTACCGGGCGACCGGCTCGGTCTGCGGGCACGTCCTGCCGGAGGGTCTCGTCGAGTCGCAGCGGTTGCCGGAGCCGATCTTCACGCCGGCGACGAAGGCGGCCACGGGACACGACGAGAACATCGACCGGAGGGCGGCGCTGGAGCTGATGGACGCCGAGCGGTTCGACGAGGCGCAGCGCGCGTCGCTCGCGCTGTACCGCTTCGCGGCCGACCACGCTCGCGAGCGCGGGATCGTGATCGCGGACACGAAGTTCGAGTTCGGCGTCGACGACGAGGGCCGGCTCGTGCTCGGCGACGAGGCGCTGACGCCGGACTCATCCCGCTTCTGGCCGGTGAACGAGTACGCGCCCGGCGGCCCGCAACCGTCGTTCGATAAGCAGTTCGTGCGCGACTACTGCGAGTCCCTCGGGTGGGACAAGACCGCCCCGGGGCCCGAGGTCCCGGAAGAGGCTGTCGCCGGGACGCGCGCCCGCTACGTCGAGGCGTTCGAGCGTCTGACCGGGATCGCGTTCGACGACTACCTGGCCGACCCGGAGGTGGTGCTCGCGTGAAGGCGACCGTGCTCGTCCGACCGAAGCATGGGATCCTCGATCCCCAGGGCCAGGCGGTCGAGAGCTCCCTCCGCCAGCTCGGGTTCTGCGTCGCGGAGACACGCGTAGGCCGCCTCGTCGACCTCGAGGTCGAAGCTCCGGACACGAACGCGGCGCGCGCCGAGCTGGAGCGGATGTGCGAGCAGCTGCTCGCGAACCCGCTGATCGAGAGTTACGAGATCGAGCTCGGGGAGACCGGGTGAGCAGCCCGCAGCCGCGCATCGGCGTGATCGTCTTCCCGGGTTCGAACGACGATCGGGACGCCGCCTGGGCCCTGGCCGCGCTCGACGCCGAGGCCGTCTTCGTCTGGCACGCAGAGGCCGAGCTGCCGGATCTCGACGCCGTCGTCCTCCCGGGCGGCTTCTCGTACGGAGACTATCTCCGCTGCGGCGCGATCGCCCGCTTCTCGCCCGCCATGAGCGCGGTGGCGGACTTCGCCGCTCAGGGCGGTCTCGTGCTCGGGATCTGCAACGGGTTCCAGATCCTCTGCGAGGCCGGCCTGCTCCCGGGCGTGCTGCGCGCGAACGAGTCGCTCTCGTTCGTCTGCCGCGACGTCCGCTTCACCGTGGAGCGCGCCGACACGCCCTTCACGGCCCGCTGCACCGTCGGACAGGAGTTGACGATCCCCGTCAAGCACGGTGAGGGCTGCTGGTTCGGGGACGCGGAGCTCTACGCGGAGCTCGAGGCCCGCGACCAGATCGTCCTCCGCTACGCCGAGCCGTGCAACGGCTCGCTCGGTGACGTGGCCGGGGTCGTCAATGAGCAGGGGAACGTCATGGGTCTAATGCCCCATCCCGAGCACGCCGTCGACCCGCTTCTCGGCTCGGCGGACGGTGCACTGGTCCTCGCGTCGCTCGTCGACGCCGCACGGGATCGGGCTCTGGCCGCCGTCTAGGCTTCGGCCCCGAGGGCGGAGCGCCTCCGCCAGTCCGGGATGCTCCGCAAGCGCCGCCCGGAGCCGCTCGAGGTCCCGCACCCGCAACGTGACCGGCCCGCGCCGCACGGCTCCGCCCGTCGAGTACGCGAACCTGACGAGCCGCTCGCCCTGCTCCGTTACGAGGAGCTCGACCACAGAGGCGAAGCGCTTCTCGCCCGCGCGCTGGGGCAGCGTCAGCTTCTCGACCCTGTGCGCCGCGCCCCAGGGCGTCGCGGTCGTGGTCACCGCTTTCGTCTTCGTCGCCATGTCAGGCAACGTAGCGTGCGGAGTGTGACGCGTGTGTCACGACTTCGCGCCGAAAGTGTCCCCAGCCGCAGGCGCGCGGCGCTCGATTCCAGGGTCTACGATCGCTCCGTGACCCTGCTCGCGCACACCGGAGACACGGCGCTCGAAGGGATCGTCGTGGGCTCGATCGTCGTGCCCCTCGCGATCCTCGCCGCCCTCTGCTGGTTCGTCTTCAAGGCTTCCAGGGCGACCAGTCGAAAGGGCCGAGCTGCCGTGCTCCTGACTCGGGCGGCGGCGGCAGTCGGGATCCTGCGGGAAGACCTCGACTAGCTGCGGTTCGACCAGGCGGCGCCTCTCGGTCAGCGCGCCGCGCCCAAGAGGTGCACAGTCAGAGTGGCAAGGCTGATCGCCCGAGCTCCGTGGAAGCGCTCGTTTCGGAGTGACGACCCGCCCCGCGGACTGCGAGCACGCTCAGGCGGCGGAGCGCTCGATCAGCTCCACGCGGTAGCCATCGGGATCGCGGACGAAGCAGAGCCGGTTGCCGCCCTCGCGCACGGTGTAGGGCGGCCGCTCCGGCTCGATGCCCTGACCGGCCAGGCGCTCGAGCGCCCCGTCCAGGTCGTCGACCGTGACCGCGATGTGGCCGTAGCCCGTGCCGAGCTCGTAGGAGTCGACGCCGTGGTTGTAGGTCAGCTCCAGCCGGTTGCCGTCGCCCGGCAGGCCCATGAAGACGTTCGTCGCCTCGTCGCGGATCGGCATCCGCGCGCGCTCCTCGAAGCCGAGCGCCTCGTAGAATGCGACCGAGCGGTCGATCTCGGCGATGCGATAGCAGGTGTGGACGAGCTCCATCAGACGAGATATACACGCTTGAACGACAAGGAGGCGCAGATGCCGAGAGTCGAGCACGAGCTGACCGTCGCGAAGCCGCCGCAAACGGTCTTCGACTACCTCGCCGCCGCCGACCGGCTGACGGAGTGGATGGGCGACGAGTTCGAGCGGGTGACCTCCGAGGGCGGCCGCAGGTTTCGCTACACGACGAAGCGCGGGAGCGTGGAGGGAACGTTCGAGTGGACGGAGTTCGAGCCGCCGCGGCGACTCGCGTGGCGAGGCGAGCGGGTCTCCCCGCTGGGGCCGCTCGGCGCCGTGCAGCCGTCCGGCGAGTACACCCTCACGCCCGCCGACGGCGGTACGCGCGTCCGGGCCGTGCAGGCGCCCGAGTTCGGCGGGGCGATGAAGCTCCTCGCTCCGATCATTGGCGCCTCGATCAAGAAGAGCTGGCCGGCGCAGCTCGAGCGGATGAAGCGAAACGTAGAGTCGGGCGGCTAATGGTCTGACCACTAGTCGAAGGTCACGATCAGCCGTCCTCCTCGCGTCAATCCACTAGGTCCTCGCGGACCAGTCCATAGAGGACGCCGTCGGCCCACTCGTCGTGGCGCCGATAGGCCTTCCGCTTCACGCCCTCGCGCAGGAAGCCTGCGCGCTCGGCGTGCCGCATCGCTCGCTCGTTGAAGCCGTAGATCTCGAGCTCCAGGCGATGGAAGCCGAGCTCGAGCAGGAGGTGCCGCTGGAGCAGCCGCGCGGCCTCGTCTGCGATCCGCCGGCCGCGGAAGTCCGGGTGAACGGCGAGCCGCTCCAGGCGCGCGATTCGCGAGCGCCGGTTCGCGACCTCGAAGCCCATCGCGCCCGCTCGCGCCCGCTCGGCCTCGATCACGAAGCGGCCGAACCAGTCCGGGTCGCGCTCCGAGCGCTCGACCTCCGCGGCGATCGCGTCCTTGTCCTTTGCGGCCACTGCCCCGAGGAACGGCTCCACATCCTCGTCGGTCACGAGCTCGAGCAGGAAGTCGACGTCGTCGGCACGGGCGCGGCGGATCGCGATCACGGCGTCTGGGCGGCCGGCGCCCGCCGGGCGAGTCGGACGACGCCGGACCCGAGCGCGACGCCGAGCAGGATCAGGATCATCCCGCCGAGCTCCTGCGCCGTCAGCGGCTCACCCAGCAGCAGCACCCCGTACAGGAGAGCGATCGGCGGCAGCAGGTAGGTGACGAGGCTCGTGCGCACCGAGCCGTGCAGGCGAAGCATCCGGAAGAGGAAGAGCTGCGCGATCCCGGTGCCGGCGATCCCGAGCGCCGCGACCGACCCGAGCGACTTCCATCCGGGCGCGTGGGACGGGAGCTGGAGCAACGCGAGCGGCAGCAGCAGCACCGTCCCGCAGACGATCGAGGCGGCGGCGAGGACCGGCCCCGCGATCCGGGCGGTCTGCCGCTGGCCGAAGATGCCGCCGCCGGCGTACGAGATCGACGCGACGACGACGGCCATCGTCCCCGCGACCGCCCACCAGCCCCCGCGCGGGTGGATGCCTACGAGCATGCCCGTCCCGGCGAGGCCGACGAGCACGCCCCACAGCCGCAGGCCGGTCACGCGCTCGCTGGGCTGGAAGCGGAGCGCGAACACCAGGTTGAAGATCGGCACCGTCGCGTTCGCGATCGCGGCGACGCCCGAATCCACGTGCCTCTCCCCCCAGGCGATCAGCACGAACGGGAGCGCGATGTTGATCGCGCCGAGCACGAGGCCCGGCACGACGGCCGCCCGCAGCTCGCCGAACGCCCTGCGCGCGCCGTGCCGCACGACGAGGAAGCCGACGAGGATCGGCGCCGCGAAGAGCAGCCGCAACTCCACCATCGCGGTCGGCTCGAGCTCCCGAACGGCGACCTTGATGAAGAGATATGACGCCCCCCAGATCGCCGAGAGCAGGAGCAGCAGGGGGACGTAACCGCGTACCCGCACTACCCTCCGACCTGCGTCACCTCGCCGCGCCGGCGGCGCTGGGCGAGCCGAACGGCGCCGGTGCCGAGCGCGACGCCCGCGAGGACGAGCGCGAGCCCGGCCACGTCGGCAACGGTCAGAGGCTCACCGAGCAGGAGCGTCCCGTAGGCGAGCGCGATCGCCGGAACGAGATAGGTGATCAGGATCGAACGGGATGCGCCCGCGCCGGCGAGGAGCGCGTAGTAAAGGACGTACGCGACTCCCGTGCCGCCGACGCTGAGCGCGAGCATCGCTCCGACGACCTTCCAGCTCGGGACGTGCGACGGGAGCTGCGCGAGGGCGAACGGGAGCAGGGCGAGCGCGGCGCCGCCGAGCGCGACGACCGAGGTCACGAGCGGCGAGACCTGCGCCACCCTGCGCGCCGCGTACAGAGCGGCGATCGCGTAGCACAACGCCGAGAAGGTCACGGCCAGCGCGGCGAGCACATTCCCGCTCGGCTGGACCCCGACCAGCAGCGCCACCCCGCCGAAGCCGATCAGCAAGCCCGCCAGGCGCGAGCCGGTCACCCGATCGCTGCGGCTGAACCGAAGCGCGAGCAACGCGGTGAAGAGCGGCGCCGAGGCCTGGATCACGGCCGCGAGCCCGGAGTCGATCCGCTTCTCCGCCCACGAGAGCGACACGATCGGGACGGCGGAGTTCACGAGCCCGACGAGCACGAGCGGCCAGAGCGCGCCGCGCGCCTGCGCCAGCGCCTCCCGGCCGCCCAGCCGGAGGAAGGCGATCGGCACGATCGTCAGCGCTCCGAGCCCGAGCCGCACGCAGACGAGCGTGGTCGGCGCGAGCTCGCGCACGGCGACCTTGATGAACATGAAGGAAGACCCCCAGAGCAGCGCGAGCGCGGCGAGCATCAGGAGGTGGCGTCGGCTCACGGTCTCTGCAACGTACCGAGACCGAGGCCGCGTCCTGCTTCCCGGCTACACTCGATCCCTTGACGCAGGTCGTGACGGAACAGCCGCTCCACCGCGCGCTTGGCCTCACCGACGGGGAGCTCGACCGAATCCGCGAGCTGCTCGGTCGCGGCCCGAACGACTTCGAGCTGGCGGTCTTCTCGCTCCTCTGGTCGGAGCACTGCGGCTACAAGCACTCGGCCCTCCTCCTCAGGCGACTCCCGTCGAAGGGAGAACGCGTCTTGCAGGGCCCCGGTGAGAACGCGGGCGTGATCGACCTCGGCGACGGCGAGGCGGTCGCGTTCAAAGTCGAGAGCCACAACCATCCGTCCGCGGTCGAGCCGTTCCAGGGCGCGGCGACCGGGGTCGGCGGGATCCTCCGTGACATCGTCGCGATGGGGGCGCGGCCGATCGCCCTGCTGGACGGGCTGCGGTTCGGAGCGCCCGACCACCATTTCAGCAGCGCGGTCGCGGGAATCGGCGCCTACGGGAACAGCGTCGGCGTCCCCACGGTCGGGGGCGAGGCCGTCTTCGACGAGGCCTACCGGGACAACTGCCTCGTCAACGCGATGTGCGTCGGGATCCTCCCGGCCGAGTGCGTGCAAACGGCGAAGGCGACGGCGATCGGCGCGCACGTCGTCCTCTACGGCGCCACCACGGGGAGAGACGGGATCGGCGGGGCCTCCGTGCTCGCGAGCCAGGAGCTCGGCGAGGACGACCCGGACAAGCGGCCCACCGTCCAGGTCGGGGACCCGTTCACGGGCAAGAAGCTGATCGAGGCCTCGCTCGAGCTGGTCGAGGGAGGCCTCGTCGAGTCGCTGCAGGACTGCGGCGCGGCCGGGCTCGCTTCCTCGCTCGCGGAGATGGCGCGGGAGGGGACCGGGATCGACGTCCAGCTCGACCGCGTCCCGCTGCGCGAGGAGGGCATGGAGCCCTGGGAGATCATGATCTCCGAGTCGCAGGAGCGCATGGTCGCCGTCGTCCGGCCGCAGATGCTCGAGGCGGTGGAGCGGGTCTGCGCGCGCTGGGAGCTGCCGTGCACCGCGATCGGCTCGGTCACGGACACCGGCGAGCTGCGCTGTCTCCACGCCTACGAGACGGTCGGGGCGATCCCCGCCGAGCTGCTGACCGAGGAGTGTCCGCGCTACGAGCTCGACCCCGAGCCGCAGGCGACGGAGAACGTCCCCGCGGCGCCCGCGAACCTCGGCTCGAAGCGCTGGATCTACGAGCAGTACGACCACCTCGTCGGCTCGCGCACGGTGCGCCGGCCCGGCCTCGACGCCGCCGTGCTGCGGCTGCGGCCGTCGCTGCGCGGGCTGGCGGTCTCGCTGCAGGGCCCCGAGCCCGGCGTGCGCGACCCGTTCCGAGCGGGCGTGGGCGCCGTCCTCGCCGCCGCGCGCAACGTCGCCTGCGCCGGGGGCGAGCCGCTGGCGCTGACCGACTGCCTCAACTTCGGGAATCCCGAGAAGCCCGAGGCGGCCTGGGAGCTCGAGCAGGCGATCGAGGGGATCGCCCAAGCGGCCGAGGCGCTCCACATCCCCGTCGTCTCCGGCAACGTCTCGCTCTACAACGAGACCGACGGGCGGCCGATCCCGCCGACGCCCGTAGTCGGTTGCGTCGGCCTCGTCCCGGACGTGCGGTTCGTGCCGGGCGCCTGGCGAGAGGGCGACGCGATTCTCCTTGCGACCGCGCCGGGCGAGGTCGACCTCGCCCCCCAGGCCGAGCTCGTCCGCTACACCTGGAAGGCGGCTCCGGTGCTGAGCCTCGCGCACGACGTGGGCGACGGCGGCCTCGAGGTCGCGCTGCGGGAGGCCTCCGAGTACAGCGGCGTCGGCGCAGAGTGCGCGCTGCCCGCGCCCACACCGGGCGGTCGCGTGATCCTCGCCTGCGCGCCCGAGGACGTCGAGCGGCTCGGGTCGAAGGGGATCGAGCGGATCGGGGTCGTCGGCGGGAACACGATCTTCGGAGAGCCGATCTGATGTGCGGCCTCTTCGGGATCCGGTCGGAGGAGCGCGATGTCGCGCGCATCGCCTACTTCGGCCTGTTCGCGCTCCAGCACCGCGGCCAGGAGTCGGCCGGGATCGCCGTCTCCGACGCGGGCAGGCTGACGGCCTTGCGAGACATGGGCCTCGTCACCCAGGTCTTCGACGAGCAGAAGCTGCGCGGCCTGCGCGGCGAGCTCGCGATCGGCCACACGCGCTACTCCACCACCGGCGGCTCGCACTGGTCGAACTCCCAGCCGCTCGTCCACCACGGCGCCGCGCGGACGATCGCGCTCGGCCACAACGGCAACCTCGTGAACACCGCCGAGCTCCGCGCCGAGCTCGCCGAGCACGGGCGCCCGCTCGGGTCGACCTCCGACACCGAGGTGATCGCGGCGCTGATCGCGAACGATCCCGCGCCGCTCGAGGAGGCGATCGCCTCGACGATGCGGCGGTTGGACGGCGCCTTCTCGATCGTCGCCCTCTCGGAGGGGAAGCTGATCGCCTTCCGGGACCCGCGCGGGATGCGCCCGCTCTGCCTCGGTCGTCTGGACGGCGATTGGGTCGTCGCGTCCGAGACCTGCGCCCTCGACCTCGTCGGAGCGGAGCTCGAGCGGGAGATCGCTCCCGGCGAGCTCGTCGTCGCCGGGACCGACGGCCTCCACGCCGAGCAGGCAGTTCCGATCGACGGCGCCGGCGCGCTCTGCATCTTCGAGTTCTTCTACCTCGCCCGACCCGACTCGCAGCTCTCCGGCGTCGAGGTGCACGGCGCCCGCGTGCGCATGGGCGAGCGGCTGGCGGAGGAGGCGCCGGTCGAGGCCGACCTCGTCCTGCCGATCCCGGACTCCGGCACGCCGGCGGCGATCGGCTTCTCGCGCGCGCTCAACGTCCCTTTCAGCGAAGGGTTGATCAAGAACCGCTACGTCGGCCGCACCTTCATCCAGCCCGACCAGGGCCTGCGCGAGCAGGGGATCAAGCTGAAGTTCAACCCGCTCGCCGAGGTGGCCGGGAAGCGGCTCGTGGTCGTCGACGACTCGATCGTGCGCGGGAACACGACGCGTCAGATCGTGCAGATGCTGTTCGACGCCGGCGCGGCCGAGGTGCACGTGCGAATCTCCTCTCCGCCCGTGGTCGGCCCCTGCTACTACGGGATCGACCTGGCCGACGAGGACGAGCTGATCGCCGCCGGCAAGACGGTCGAGGAGGTCCGGGAGCACATCGGCGCGACCTCGCTCGCCTACCTCTCGCTGGAGGGCCTGCAGGCCTCGACGCGGCGGCCGGAGTCGCAGTTCTGCCGCGCCTGCCTCACGCGGGACTACCCGACCGCGATCCCGCGCGAGGCGACGAAGCTGCGGTTCGAGCCTATTCGTGCGTAGCTGGGAGGAGCTGCTCGCCCCGCGGAAAGGAAGGGGCTCGCGGGGGGAAACCATGGGGTTCCCCCCCGCGTGTCAGCGCTCGAGCACGCGCGACGCTTTCGCGATCCCGCGAGAGATCAGATACGCGGCCGTGATCCAGCCGAACGTGCTCGCGAAGCCGTGGGCGTCGTAGTTGTCCGCCGAGAGCGCGACGATCCCGATCAGGATCGTCGCGAGGATGTAGACGACGAGCTCCGCGTTCCCCGGCGTCGGCATGATCGCGCCGAGGTTGAAGTTGACGTTCGGCCCCGAGCCGGGGCCGCGGCCGCCGTACTGGCCCGGCGGCGGGGAGCCACCGGGTTGTTGCTGCTGCTGCTGGGCGGTCGGCTGCTCTGGAGGCATGCTGGACATGGTCGTGTCTCCTTTCGTCAGGCCGCGACGAGGCCTGGGTGGACGTGGACGAGCTCGAGCTTCAGCCCGTCCGGATCGTAGAAGAACACCGCGTAGTACCCCGGTTGGTACGCATACTCCCGCGGCGGGCTCTCGATCTCAACCTCCTGCCCGCGGAGCCAGTTCGCAAGCTCGTCCACCTGCGCTCGTGAAGCGGCCTCGAAGGCGACGTGGTGAAGGCCGACGGCGTAGCGATCGGGCGGACCCGTCTCGCTCTGCGCCTCCCGCAGCCCGAGGCCGCTCCCGGGCCCGGAGAGGTACCAGATCGTCTCACCGCGCTCGCCCTCGACCTCGCGGACACGGTGGTAGCCGAGCGGCCCGAGCAGATCCGAGTAGAAGGGCAGGCTGCGCTCGATCGAGGAGACGACGAGGTCGACGTGATGAACGCCGGATGAGCGCACGAAGCCCAAGAGGGGTTCCGCGCGCCGCTCCCCGCTCCTCCCCTACGCTTCGCGCCCGGTGCAGCTCTTCCACTACCACCTCGTCACGAGCAAGGTGCGCGACGTCGAGGCGCGCTATCTCGCCAAGCTCGGGTTCGACCTCGTCGCGCGACACGGGCGGATCGGCGAGGACACGAGCTCCTTCGAGGCCGGCCACGGCTGGCCGGAGCTCGACGCGATCGGCTTCAAGCTCCGACTCTCGGAGCTCGAGCGCGGCGCGGTCAACGTCGTCGTCCAGCCCGGCCAGTGGGAGCTGCCGCGGATCGACCATCTCGGCTTCGCCCTCGACGAGGACGCGTTCCTCGAGACGCTCGCACGCGCGGAGGCCCGCGACCTGCGCGTGCAGGAGCACGGCGACCGGAGGACGTTCGTCTCGACCGCCACCGGTTTCCGCGTCGAGCTCCATCCGCCGCGGGATTGGATCGACGAGCTGTTGGAGCACGACGGTGAGCTGAAGCTGGCGGAGCTGCACATGCTCGCGGACGATCCGAGCGCGAAGGCCGCGGCGCTCGGCGCCCTCCTCGCAGCTCCCTACGAGGAGGGCGCGGTCACGATCGGAGAGGCGTCGATCCGCTTCCTTCCCGGCGGCCCGCAGGGGCGCCCGCAGCTGCACGGCGAGCTGTTCGTCTAGCCGGGCCGAGCTCGGCCGTAGCTTCGGCCGGCGGCCAGCTCGTCCATCTGGCCGCGATCGTAGACTTCTCTCCTTGACCGAGGACGCGCCGACCTACGAGTCCGCGGGCGTCTCGCTCGCGACCGCCGAGGCGATCGTCGAGCGGCTGCGTGCGGCGGTGGAGTCCACGGGCGCCGCCGGCTTCGGCGCGTTCGCGGGGACGTACCCGCTCGACGAGCGGCGACTCCTCGTGGCCTCGATGGACAGCGTGGGCTCGAAGCTGATGCTCGGCCGGCGCGCGGGCCGGTTGCGCTGGGCCGGCATGGACCTCGCCGCTCATTGCATCAACGACGTGATCACGAGCGGCGCGACACCGCTCTTCCTCCTGGACTACATCGCCGCGCAGCGAATCGAGCTCGAGCAGGTCGCGGAGCTCGTCGAAGGCGCGGCCGAGGTCTGCCGCCGCGCGGGTTGCCTCCTGATCGGCGGAGAGACCGCCGAGCTCCCGGGCGTCTACCGGCGGGAAGAGCTCGACTTCGCCGGCACGTGCGTCGGAATCGTCGAGCGCGCCGACCTGATCGACGGGTCGCGCTGCGAGCGAGGCGACGCGATCGTCGGCTTCCCTTCCAGCGGCATCCACACGAACGGGTTCTCGCTCGTACGCGCGCTCGTCGGCGACGACGAGTTCGACGCCGATCTCCTGCTCGCCCCGCATCGCCTCTACCTCGACGAAGCTCGCGAGTTGCGCAGCCAGACTGACGTGAAGGCGCTGGCGCACGTCACCGGCGGCGGAGTTCTCGGCAACATCTCGCGGGTTCTCCCCGACGGTCTGCACGCGCAGATCGACTGGGACGCCTGGGAGCGACCGCCGGTGTTCGCCTGGTTGGAGGAGCGGGGCGTCGAAGAGAAGGAGCTGCGCCGCGTGTTCAACCTCGGTGTCGGGATGTGCGCGATCGTGGCCGAGGGGCCGCCCGAATCGGTCGTGATCGGGCGGGTCGAGTGATCGGGGTGCTCGTCTCCGGGGAGGGATCGAACCTGCAGGCCCTGATCGACGCCGGTCTCCCGATCGCCTGCGTCGCGTCCAACAAGGCCGGCGCGCGCGCACTCGAACGAGCCGCATCGGCTGGGATCGAGGCGGCGGTCTTCGCCGCGGACGACTACGCGAGCCGCGAGGAACGCGACGTCGCTCTGGCCGAATGGCTGCGGTCGCGCGGCGTCGACCTGGTCGTCCTCGCCGGCTACATGCACCTTCTGACGTCGCCGTTCCTCGAAGGCTTCCCCGACCGGATCGTGAACGTGCACCCGTCGCTCCTTCCGGATTTCCCGGGCGCACGGGCGATCCGCGACGCGCTCGCCGCCGGCGCCGACACGACCGGCGTGACGGTGCACTTCGTCGACGAGGGTCTCGATACGGGCGCCGTGATCCGGCAGGAGCCTGTCCCGGTCGAGCCGCGGGACACGCTCCTGGAGCGCATCCACGCCGTCGAGCACCGGATCCTGCCCGAGACCGTGAGGGAACTTTGCGGGCTCTGATCTCGGTCTACGACAAGAGCGAGCTGGAGCCGTTCGCTCGCGGGCTCGCGGACCTCGGGTTCGAGCTCGTCGCGAGCGGCGGCACCGCCGACTTCCTCGAGCGCGAGGTCGGGATCGAAGTCGAGCGCGTCGAGAGCCTCACCGACGTGCCCGAGCTGCTCGGCGGCCGCGTCAAGACGCTCCATCCACGCATCCACGCCGCGATCCTCGCCCGGCGCGACCGTGACGAGGACCTCGCGACGCTCGACGAGCACGAGATCCGCCCGTTCGATCTCGTCTGCGTGAACCTCTATCCGTTCGGCGAGGTGGCGAGTCGCTACGGGGTGCGCGAGGAGGAGGCGGTCGAGATGATCGACGTCGGCGGCCCCTCGATGCTGCGCGGCGCCGCCAAGAACTTCGCGCACGTGGCGCCCGTCTGCCGTCCGGCGCGCTACGAGCCGCTGCTCGCCGAGCTGCGCAATACGGGTGAGATCTCGCTGAAGACGCGGCGGGCTCTCGCCGCGGAAGCGTTCGCCACGACCGCTGCGTACGAGGCGGCGATCGCCCGCTGGTTCGCCGACGTGGAGGCCCTTCCGCAGACGCTCGTCACGTCGTTCACGAAGGTCGCCGACCTGCGCTACGGCGAGAACCCGCACCAGCGCGGCGCCTACTACGCCGAGGACGGCGCGCGCGTCCACCTGCTTTCGCGCGTGGAGCAGCTCCACGGCAAGGAGCTGTCGCTGATCAACCTGCTCGACCTCTCCGCCGCACGCCTCCTCCTGCGCGAGTTCACGCTGCCGGCCTGCGCGATCGTCAAGCACGCGAACCCGTGCGGGGTCGCGGTCGCAGGGACGGTCGAGGAAGCCTACGAGCGAGCGCTCGCGTCCGACCCGGTCTCGGCGTTCGGGATGGTCTGCGCCGTCAACCGCCCGATCGGGGCCGACCTCGGCCGGCGGCTCGCCGACCGGTTCGTCGACGTCCTCTTCGCGCCCGACTACGACGAAGCCGCGCTCGTGGCGCTCCGGGCGAAGGAGGCGACCCGCATCCTCCATGATCGGGAGCGGCGCGGCTTCACCGCCGGCGAACGGGATCTCAAGCGCGTGCTCGGAGGCGTCCTCGTCCAGGACCGGGACTGGGACGTGGACGACCGCGAGGGGATGCAGGCGGTCTGCGGCGAACCCTCGGAAGCGACCTGGGGCGACCTGGTCTTCGCCTGGCGGGTCTGCAAGCACGTCGGCTCCAACGCGATCGTGCTGGCCGGGAACCTCGCCACGATCGGGATCGGCGGCGGGCAGACGAGCCGCGTCGACTCGGTGAAGATCGCGCTCGACAAGGCGCGCGAGCACGGACACGACGTCCGCGGCGCCGTGCTCGCCTCGGACGCGTTCTTCCCGTTTCCGGACGGCCCGCAAGCCGCGCTCCAGGCCGGAATCGCCGGGATCATCCAGCCCGGCGGCGCACAGCGCGACGACGAGGTGACCGAGGCGGTCCGAGCGGCGGGCGCGACCATGGTGCTGACCGGCCGCCGCCACTTCCGCCACTGAGCTACGCGCCTTTATTCGATGTCCGCGCGGCGCGAGGATGACCGTCTCATGGCGGTACTCAGATCGTTACCGAAGCGGCTGCCTCAGATCGGCCGCTCGCTCGGGCAGGGGATCCGCGACTTCAAGGACTCACTCGCCGAGCGACCTCGCGAACCAGCCGCGACCGAGAGCAAGGCCGTTCGCCCGACTCCGAGTAAGAGCCCGTTTCGAAATAAGCCGCGAAGCTCAGAGCTCGTCCGGCGGCGCCATCCGGTACAGGAACGGGCCCATCCCGGCCTGGTTGACCGCGAACACCAGCTTGAGGAAGTCCTCCTGCGCCCGCGCGTTCTCGAGGCCGCCGGCGTTTACCGGCTCGTAGCCGGCGTCTCGACTGAGCTGCTCGGTCACCTCGCGTGCCCCGTCGTCCGCGCAGTAGAGGTTGCTCGGCTTCGACTCGGCATCGCCGAGCCGGTCGTACAGCGCTGCGAAGTTGACGTTGAAAGCCTTCGCCACGGGGCCGCCGGTCTTCGACTTGACGAAAGCCGCCAGTGAGTCGGCGCCCTCGGGACGTTCCCCCTGGAAGATGTTCGTCGCGTCGATCACGGTCTTCCCGTCGATCCCCCGCACCGTTTCGAGCGCGTTGCCGATCTCGCCCGACGGAACGGCGAGCAGCACCACCTCGGCCTCGGAGACGTCCCCGCCCTCACGGCCGATCTCGGTCACCTCGTGGCCGGCGCTCCGCCAGAGCTCCGCGAGCCCGCCGCCGACGTTGCCCTTGCCGACCACTGCGATCTTCATCGTGTCTCCTTTCGGGTCTGGAGTCTCAACGCTCGATGCGAGAGACTATTCCCGTGCTCGTGGCCGAGTACCGGGGCTGAGCTCGTGCACCGAGTCGTCGCCCAGCTGGACCTCGAGGGGCTGATGCGCGAGGCGCTCGTGGAAGCGGACGAGGCAGGCCGGGCGGGCGAGTACCCGATCGGCGCCGTCGTCGCCGTCGGCGGGGAGATCGTCTCCCGGGGCCGCGCGCGCCAGAATGCGCGCCGCTCACAGCTCGCCCATGCGGAGCTCGAGGCGCTGCACGCCGGCGGCGAGCCGGTCTGGACGCGACACGACGAGGCCGTGGTCGTCACGACGGTTGAGCCGTGTCCGATGTGCCTCGGAGCGACAGTCATGGCGGACGTGCCGCACATCGTCTTCGCTGCGCACGACGCGCTCGTCGAATCGCAGCTCTCGGTCGAGACGAACCCGTACGTCGAGCGCCACATCGAGACGTATCTCGGCGGCGTCCTGGAGGAGGAGTCGCGCGCGCTGATCGCCCGGTACCGGCCGCGGTTCCTCGAGTACATGGACCGTGGCCGTCGGGATCGAAAGCCGAAGTAGGCTGTCCCGAGATGCCGCGCGTCTACCCGACCGTCCTCGAGCTCGTCGGCAACACGCCGATCGTCCGACTCCCCTCGATCGGCCGCGCGGTTGCGCCGGAGCTGCTCGCCAAGCTCGAATACCTGAACCCCGGGGGCTCGCTCAAGGACCGGATCGGCCTCGCGCTGATCGAGGCGGCCGAGCGAGCCGGGAAGCTCGAGCCCGGCGGGACGATCGTCGAGCCGACCTCCGGCAACACCGGCGTCGGCCTCGCGATCGCGGCGGCCGGCAAGGGCTACCGCTGCATCTTCGTCCTGCCCGACAAGATGAGCCAGGAGAAGATCTCGATGCTGCGCGCGTACGGCGCCGAGGTCGTGATCTGCCCAACCGCGGTCGAGCCGGACTCGCCGGAGTCGTACTACTCCGTCTCCGACCGCCTCGCCGAGGAGATCCCCGGCGGCTTCAAGCCCGACCAGTACTCGAACCTGGCCAACCCCGAGGCGCACTACCGAGTCACCGGACCGGAGATCTGGGAGCAGACCGACGGGGAGATCGACGCGATCGTCATCTCCGTCGGCACGGGTGGGACGATTTCCGGGGTCGGCCGCTACTTCAAGGAGCGCAAGCCTGCGGTGCAGATCGTCGGCGCCGACCCGGAGGGCTCGATCTACACAGCGCACGAGGGACGGGACGTCCACCCGTATCTCGTCGAGGGGATCGGCAAGGACACATGGCCGCAGACGATGGATCCGGACGTCGTCGACGACTGGGTGCGCGTCTCCGACCGGGACTCGTTCCTGACCGCGCGCCGGCTCGCGCGCGAGGAGGGCCTGCTCGTCGGCGGCTCCGGCGGGACATCGGTCTACGCGGCGCTGAAGGTGGCAGCGCGCTTCGGCGAGGACGCGCGGATCCTGACGATGATCCCCGACTCCGGCCGCTCGTACATGACGAAGTTCTACGACGAGAACTGGATGCTCGAGCACGGCTTCGTCGAGCGGAAGGCCCCGGCGCCGACCATCTCCGAGCTCCTGCGCTCGAAGCGGCTCGAGGAGACGGAAGTCCCCGCCCTGATCACGATCGCCGCGAATCAGAAGGTGGGCGAGGCGATCGACGTCATGCAGCGGTACTCCGTCTCGCAGCTGCCGGTCGTCCGCGACGGCGAGCTCGACTCGCTGGCCGACGTGATCGGATCGCTTCAGGACCGCGACCTGCTCGACCGCGTCTTCAGGAACGCGGACGCGCTGCACGAGGACGTCGCCAACGCGATGCAGCCGCCGCTCGCCGCGGTCGAGGCGGACCAGACGCTCGACGAGGTCTTCTCCACGCTGACCGGCCGCACGAACGCGGTCGTCGTCGCCCGGGAGGGGAAGCCGGTCGGCGTGCTCACGCGCTCCGACCTCCTGGAGTTCCTCGCGCACCAGCGCGGGAACTCGCAAATCTAATCGGTCCGGGAGATCCCGCGGCCGTTCGTGGCGGCCCGGTTCTGGAGCTCCTGCTCGAGCGTGATCGCCTCGGCGGCGCGCTCCAGCAGCGCGCTGACCTGGCGGAGCCGCTCGGCCTCCGACCGGAGCTCGAGCAGCTCCTGCTTCCGCTCGACGCCGAAGTCGACGCGCGCCGCGAGCTCGAAGGAAAGCTGCGGCGAGGTCGGATCCGGCTCCTCGATCTCCGCTTCGACGATCAGGCCGAGGTTGCGATAGCGGTCGATCGCGCGCTCGATCTCGGCGGATCCGGCGAGATCCTCCTCGTCCTGCACGGGCTCGATCCGGGCCGTTGCGAAGGAGCGTCCCTCCGTCAGCTCGACGACGCGGAAGCGCTCGCGCCCCTCGACGGCGATGCTCAGCCGCCCGTTCTCGAAGCGCTCCAGCACCTCGAGGACCGAGGTCCGGGTGCCGACCTCACGTAGCCCGTCGTCGTCGCCGTAGAGGAGCCCGAACTCCCGTTCCTCGCGGATGCACTCGCCGATCAGCTCCCGGTAGCGAGGCTCGAAGATGTGCAGAGGCACACGCTCCGTCGGAAGCAGAACCATGCCGAGCGGAAAGAGGCCGATCTCCTCCACCCGGAAAGCCTACGCATGGCTACGATCACCGGCGTGCCGACCGATCCGCTGCAGACGCTGCTCGAACGGGCGTTCCCGGACGCCGCCGAGCTGTCGGTGCTCGACCGTACCGGCGGCGGCGATCACTTCCACGTGACCGTCCGCAGCCCGCGCTTCAACGGTCTGGCGCTGCTCGACCAGCACCGCCTCGTCAACGAGGCCCTGGCCGAGCCGCTCGGCGACGGCACCATCCACGAGCTTCGCATCACGACGAGAGGAACCGAATGACCGAGCTCCACGAGCAGATCCAGGACGTGATCCAGAACGAGCCGGTTGCGCTCTTCATGAAGGGGACGCCCCAGTTGATCATGTGCGGCAACTCCGACCGGGCGCTGCGGGCGCTCCGTGAGGCAGGCGCCTCGGTGACGACCGTCGACGTCCTCCCCGACCCGCAGATCCGCCAGGAGCTCTCGGCGATCTCCGGCTGGCCGACGATCCCGCAAGTCTTCATCGGCGGCGAGCTCGTCGGCGGGGCCGACATCGTCGATGAGCTGGCCGCGAGCGGCGAGCTGGAGGAGAAGCTGCGCGAGAAGCTGGGCGAGGACTACCGCAGCGAGGACTCGGGCCGCGTCGTCAGCGTCACCGCCTGACTCCGACGAACCTGAATCCGAGCGCCCGGATCGCCCCGGCGTCGATCAGGCTCTGCTCGAGCCGCGCACTGGCGACCCCGTTCAGATAGCGATACAGAAGCGGAATCCGCACGAACAGCCGCTCCTCGAACACGGCGTCCAGCGCGCTGCGGAGCTCCTCGAACCGGTGGAGGTCCTCGTGGTAGGCGCCCCAGTCCGCCGACGAGGGCGCGCCGGTCTCACGGCCCGCGGCGGCGAGCGCGCGACGCTGGCCCTCGTACCAGGCCGCGGTCGGCGCGTCGAGCAGGTCCCAGCCGAAGTCCTGCACCACGACGAGCGCCGCGAGCCTCGCGATCTTCGCGACGGCGGGCTCGAGGTCGTGGACGTGGTGGAGGACGCGACCGGCGACCGTCGCGTCGAAGGTCGCGCTCTCCTCGAGCTCCTCCAGCGTCGCCTGCCGGAAGATCTCCCCCTCCGGCGGCTCAGGGTCGATCGCCAGGACGTCGTACCCTGCGGCCGCCAGCGCACGCGCCTGATCTCCTGCGCCACAGCCGACCTCCAGGATCCGCACGGGCGGCGGCGGCAGTTGCGAGAGTAGGAACTCGTTGAAGCCCACGATCGAGACCGTCAGCCTCGCACAGCTCAGGCGCTACGTCGTCGCCCACCAGCGCTTCACGACGCGGTTCCGGCGCGCAGGGCCTGAGGACGTCGAGGGCGCGATCCGGCGCCTGGGCGCCGTCCAGCTCGACTCGATCTCCACGGTCGACCGCAGCCACCGCCTCGCCCTCGGGGCACGGATCGGGGCGCTGCCGGCGGGGGTCGAGTCGCGTCTCCTCGGAGCCGGGCGGATCTTCGAGTACTGGGCCCACGAGGCCTGTCTCCTGCCGATCGAGGACTTCCCGCTCTTCAAGTGGAAGATGGAGCGGATGCGCGAGACCGGCCTCTGGGGCCGTGGCACGATCGGTGATCGGCCGGAGCTCGCGCGGGAGGTGCTCGAGGCGATCCGCGAGCGGGGTCCGCTCGGCTCGCGGCATTTCGACGGGACCGGCGGCGGCGGAATGTGGAACTGGAAGCCGGCGAAGGAGATGCTCGAGACGCTCTTCTCCGCGGGCGAGCTCGTCGTCGCGGCCCGAATGGGGTTCCAGCGCCTGTACGAGCTCCCCGAGCGCCTGATCCCGCGGGCTTACCTCGAGTCGCCCACGCCCAGCGAGGACGAGTACCGGCAGGGCTGTGCGCTGCGGGCGGTGCGTGGGCGGGGCGCGCTGACCGAGAAGGGAATCTCGGAGCACTGCCGCTTCCGGGGCGGCGTCAAGCTCGTCCGGCCGCACGTCGACGCGCTCGTCGCGGACCGGCTCGTCCGAAGGGTCGCGGTCGAGGACGGCGGGCCGGACGTGGTCGTCCCGGCCGGCGCGGAGCTGGACGGAGACCGGCCAGCGGGCGGCGTCTTCCTCTCGCCCTTCGACAACCTGCTCTGGGACCGCCCGTTCGCCGAGCGGCTGTTCGCCTTCCGCCACGTGATCGAGGTGTACAAGCGCGAGCACGAGCGGGTGTACGGCTACTACGTGCTGCCCTTCCTCTACGGCGACCGGCTCGTCGGCCGCGCCGACCTGAAAGCCGACCGGCAGGCGGGCGTGCTCCGTGTGAAGGCGTTCCATCCCGAGCCGGGAGTTCGGCGCTCACTCGAGGCGCCGCTCGATCGAGCGCTGGCGCGGCTCGCCCGCGTGCTCGGGCTCGAGCGGGTGGAGCGCGCGTGAGGATCGCGTGGGTCGAGCTGCCCGTTACGCGACCCAGCGAGGCGGCGACGTTCGCCGACCTCGCCCCGGGTCTGCGCTACGTCGCCGGATCCGCAGCGGTCCACCACGTCGCGCTCCACGCGGCGGAGCTCGCTGCGGCACGAGCACAGGTGGAAGCTCGCACCGCGCTGCTCGCCGATGGCCGCGAGTTCGACTTCGGGGACTGGGCCGGGGCGCGTGCCTTCTACTTCCGCGACGGGGCCGGAAACGTGCTGGAGGCGATCGCGCGATCGAATCCGCAGCCGGCCTGGGAGATCGCGGAGGTCGGACTCCCGGTCCCAGACGTGCGGGCGGCTGTAGCGGAACTGTGCGAGCTCGGCTTTCCCGGCTACGACGATGACGGCGACGACTCGTTCGCCGCGATCGGGGACGACCGCGGCCTGCTGATCGCGGTTCGTGAAGGTCGCGGCTGGCTCCCGACGGACGAGCCGTCACTGTCGGTTCCGCTTCGGATAGCGATCGAAGACCTCGCCGAGGAGCACCGAATCGGGCCACACGTTCTCGTCCCGGCGTAACGACGGCGAAACGTTGGCCCGGCAGCTTGCCACGCTTCGCGCGCCATTCGCGCTCGGCGCGGCCCCCGGCCAGCTCGCGCAGGTTGTGGATCGTCTCGTCCACCTGCCGATCCCACGCACGCCGCTCGCCGTCACTCTCGTGCGTCGCGCTCCTCGCCGCAAGACGCACTTCGCGACCCGGCCGCTAGCATCGAGCTCGTGGACTTCGAGACCCGCGCCATCCACGAAGGGCAGGAGCCCGACCCCGCGACCGGCGCCGTGACGGTGCCGATCTACCAGACGTCCACGTACGTCCAGGACGCGGTCGGCGAGCACAAGGGCTACGACTACTCGCGGGTCGCGAACCCGACGCGGACGGCGCTCCAGCTCTGCCTCGCCTCGCTCGAGTCGGCCGATCACGGGATCGCGTTCTCGTCAGGGCTCGGCGCGACGACGACGGTGATGCACCTCCTCAGCCCCGGCGACCGCGTCGTGCTGATCGCCGATGTCTACGGGGGCGTCTACCGGATGACCTCGCAGGTCTACGAGCCGAAGGGCTACGTGTTCGACTACCTCCCCGCGGCCGAGTTCGCCGACCTCGGCGCCCACCTGGACGAGCGCACCCGACTCATCTGGATCGAGACACCGTCGAATCCGATGCTGAACGTGGTCGACATCCGCGCCGCAGCCGACGCGGCCCACGCCGCGGGCGCGATCCTCGTCGTGGACAACACCTTCGCCACGCCCTACCTCCAGCGGCCGCTCGAGCTCGGCGCCGACATCGTTATCCACTCCACGACGAAGTACATCGGCGGCCACTCGGACGTGGTCGGCGGGTTCGCCGCCACGAACGACCCGACGATCGCCGAGCGGCTGTACTTCCTCCAGAAGTCGCTTGGCGCGGTGCCAGGTCCGTTCGACTCGTGGCTCATCCTGCGCGGCCTGAAGACGCTGGCCGTGCGGATGCGCAAGCACTGCGAGAACGGGCGGGCGATCGCGGCGTTCCTCGCCGACCACCCGCGCGTGGAGAAGGTGCTCTACCCAGGCCTGCCGGATCACCCGGGGCACGAGATCGCGCAGCGGCAGATGAAGGACTTCGGCGGGATGATCTCGTTCCTCGCCGAGTCGGAGGAGGAGGCGGTCGCCCTCGTCGCACGGACGAAGCTCTTCCAGCTCGCGGAGTCGCTCGGCGGCGTGGAGAGCCTGATCGAGCACCCGGCGCGAATGACGCACGCCTCGACTGCGGACGCACCCTTCGCCGCGCCTCGGAATCTCGTCCGCCTGTCGGTCGGGATCGAGTCGGCCGACGATCTGATCGCCGACCTGGACGCGGCGCTCGTCCGGTCGACCGCCGTCGCAGGTTCCTAGTCGTCCTGCGTAGCACGCCCCGCCATCGAGATTAGCCTCGCGCTAGCCCTGGAGCCCGCGATCGGCATCGGTAGCATCGCGCGGATGCCTGTGACGAGCTCTCCGACCGAAGGGTTCGCCGCCCACGAGGCGCAGGCCGAGATCCTGAGGCGGATGGAAGGGGCGCGGAACTACAACGAGTGGATGCTGTCGCGAAGCGAGCCGTTCCTCGGCGATCGCGTGCTCGACGCAGGTGCGGGAAGCGGGACGTTCGCGGAGCTGATCGGGAGCACCGGGCGAGCCGTCGTCGCGGCGGAGCCCGACCCTGCTTTCGTCGACGCTCTGCGCCGGCGCTTCGCGACGAGCGAGCAGGTGACCGTCGTCGTCGCGGACGCGACCGGTCTCGAGCCCGACGACGTCGGCGGCGCCGTCGACTCGATCGTGTGCTTCAACGTCCTCGAGCACATCGCCGCCGAGAGGCGTGCTCTGGTCGGCTTCTACAGGCTCCTCGCGCCCGGTGGGTTCCTGCTCCTGCTCGTGCCGGCCCATCCGTTCCTGTACGGCTCGATCGACCGGGTGGTCGAGCACGAGCGCCGCTACCGGAAGAGCGATCTTGCGGCGAGCCTGCGAGACACGGGTTTCCGCGTCGAATCCCTGCGCCTTGTGAATCCGGTCGGGGCGATCGGCTGGCTCGCGTCCTCGAAGGTGCTTCGACGAGCCTCGCTGCCTGCCCGTGCGCTCCGTGTGTACGACCGGCTCGTTCCCGTGCTACGCGCGCTCGACCGGGTCGAGCTTCCGTTCGGGCTGTCGGTCTGGGCCGTTGCCCGGCGACCGGCAGCCGATGCCGCGAGCAGCCGGGCGTAGTGCTCGTCAGCTTCCTGATTCCCGCCTTCGACGAGGCCGCGACGATCGGCGCCGTCCTCGAGGGTGTCGACGCGCTCGAGCTCGAGAAGCAGATCGTCGTCGTGGACGACGGCTCGATCGACGGGACGGCTCAGATCGTCGAGGCGTGGCGAGACGGCCGAGACGACGTCGTGCTGATCCGGCAAGCGAACTCGGGCAAGGGCGCGGCCGTCCGAGCAGGCATTCCGCACCTTCGGGGAGAGATCGCCGTCATCCAGGACGCCGACATGGAGTACAGCCCCCTCGACGTTCCGGCGCTGATCGAGCCGATCGAACGGGGCGTCGCAGACGTCGTCTACGGCTCGCGGCTCTCCGGCGGGAAGACGCAGCGCGCGTACCTGTTCTGGCATCTCGTCGGGAACCGCTTCCTCAGCCTGCTGACGGGGATGCTCTTCAATACGACCTTGTCGGACATCGAGACCGGGTACAAGGTCTTCCGCACGGACGTGCTCCGCTCGCTCGACCTCCGAGAGGACGGCTTCGGGATCGAGCCGGAGATCACCGGCAGGATCTGTCGCGAGAAGCTCAGGGTCTACGAGGTCCCGATCTCCTACTTCGGAAGGTCGTACGAGGAGGGCAAGAAGATCACGTGGCGCGACGGGTTCAAGGCCGTTCACGTCCTCGTGCGCGTACGGCTCGGAGGCTGATGCGGACGCTCTCCGATCGCGACGCCCGCGCCCGCTCGCCGATCGACCTGCGGCACCTCGGGGACGAGCACGTGATCGGCGTCTACCTGCTCGACACCGAAGCCGGACCGGCGCTCCTCGACTGCGGCCCCACGACCTGCGTGCCGCGCCTCGAGCAAGGCCTGCGCGAGCGCGGGGTCGAGCTGACCGACCTCCGCCATCTGCTGCTCTCCCACATCCATCTCGACCACGCGGGCGCGGCGGGCGCGCTCGTGCGCAAGCACCCCGGCCTGCAGGTGCACGTCTCGGAGATCGGCGCGCCTCACCTCGTCGACCCAGCGCGCCTCGAGCGCAGCGCGCGACGCCTCTACGGAGACGCGTTCGACACGCTCTGGGGCGAGCTGACGCCCGTGCCGGAGCAGAACGTCCACGTCGTCGGCGGCGACGTGGTGGGCCTCGCCTGCTTCCCGAGCCCGGGCCACGCGTCCCACCACGTCTGCTACCTCGACGACGCCGGCACGCTCTATGCGGGCGACGCCGCCGGCGTTCGCATCCAGCCGAGCCGCTTCGTACTCCCCCCGACCCCGCCGCCCGACCTCGACCTGGAGGCGTGGAGCAGGACGCTCGACGAGATCGAGCGCCGTTCCCCGCAGCGCGTTGCCCTGATCCACTTCGGCGTCGCCGACGATCCGGGGCGGCACGTCGCCGACCTGCGCGCCCGGCTCGCCGGCTGGGCGGACCGTGTCGAGACGGGCATGGGCGAGGCTGAGTTCGTCGCCTCCGTCCACGACGAGCTCGCCGCCGAAGGGGAGCCCGCGAGCGCCGAGTACGAGCGCGCGATGCCGTTCTGGCAGTCCTACGCCGGCCTCGCGCGCTACTGGGAGAAGCGCGCATCGGGCTGAGCCAAGCTGGGCCTCTACCACCGCTACGCCGACGAGCGCATCCGTTCGATCGCCGTCTCGTAGGCGGCCACATAGTTGGCCACCATCCGCTGCGGCGAGAACTCCTCCTCGACGTGACGGCGCAGCTCCCACGGGTCGAGGGCGTCGGCCTGCTCGAGCGCGGCGCCCATCTGGCGGTAGTCGTCGACGATGATCCCGCTCCGCCCGTGCTCGATCACCTCGGACACAGCGCCCCGGCGCGTCGCGATCACCGGCGTCCCGCAGGCCATCGACTCGATCATCACCAGGCCGAACGGCTCCTCCCACTCGATCGGGAAGAGCGTCGCCCTCGCGTTCTGGAGCAGCTCGACCTTTTCCCCGTGCGTGACCTCGCCGAGGTACTCGATGTCGCCGACGAGGTGCGGCGCGACGAGCTCCTTGAAGTACTGGACCTCCTTCGGGTCCTGCTTCTTGCCCGCGAGCTTGAGCGGCAGACCGGTCTCCGTGGCGACGGCGATCGCCCGGTGCGCGCCCTTGTCGGGGCTCATCCGGCCGAGAAAGAGCAGGTAGTCGCCCTGGTGCGGCTTGACCGGATAGACGGAGAAGTCGAGCGCGTTGTGGCAGTTCGCGATCCACGGCAGGTCGGGCTTCGGCCTGCGCTGGTTCAGCGACACGGAGATCAGGCCGACGCCGGGCGAGACGCGCGCGATGCTCTCGTAGATCTCGCCCGGCTCGCCGTCGAGCGGGCCGTGGACGGTGTGGACGACCGGCGTGGCGACGGCTCCGCCCACGGTGGCCGCGAGCATTCCCGAATGGTCGTTGATCACGTCGAACTCGCCGCCCCGCTCGTAGCACGACAGAGCGTGCCGTAGGTCCGGCATGAAGCGTCCGATCAGCCGGCTCGGCGCCTCCGGGTAGACGGCCGAGAGCTTGGCCTTCGTCCTCGAGTCGCCCGAAGCGAAGAGCGTGACGTCGTGTCCGGCCTCCGCGAGCCCGTCCGCAAGCAACGACACGATCCATTCGATCCCGCCGTAGCCCGTCGGAGGGACCGCGAACCACACCGGGGCGATCACGCCGATCTTCAGCTCAGGCCTCCTCGACCCGGACCCGCCCGTCTTCCAGGCGCGCGTCCCACTGCTGATCGAACGCGCGAATCCCCGTCAGACGAACCGTTCCCGCCCACGAGGGGAGCTCGAGCGGCGCGACCGTCTCGAGCAGGTGGCGGCGGCGATCGGGCTGGAGCCCGAGGAGGATCTGCAGCAACAGCACGGGTGTGCCGGCCGCCCAGGCCTGCGGACGCGCGGCGGACGGATAGGCGATCGGGAAGGGCGTCTCCGACCTGCGCATCCCGGAGAAGACCTCCGGTAGCTGGTACCGGAAGTGGGTGGAGGCCGTCAGCATCCGTTGTACGATCCGCTGCGCCTCCGGCCAGCGGGCGTAGCGCGCGAGGCCCCAGGCGATCAGGGAGTTGTCGTGCGGCCAGACGGTGCCGTTGTGGTACGAGAGCGGGTTGTAGGCCGCGTCCCCGGTGGACATCGTCCGGACGCCCCACCCCGACCAGAGGTCGTCGCCCATCAGCTGGTCGACGATCGCGTCGACGCGGCCCGGTGGGACGATCCCGCTCCACAGCAGTTGCCCGATGTTCGAGCAGAGCGAGTCCACGGGACGCTTCTCCGCGTCCAGCGCGAGCGCGTAGTACCCGCCCCGCTTCTCCACCCAGAAGGCCGCGTCGAAACGGTCCCGCAGCTCGTCCGCCTCTGCGTTGAGGCGCGTGGCGAGGTCGCGCTCGCGCCAGACCTCGCGGGCCATGTCGGCCATTCGCCGCTTCGCGTCGTACACGTAGCCCTGCACCTCGCAGGGCGCGATCGGCGCTCGCGCCAGCGAGCCGTCGGCGTAGCGCTGGGAGTCTTCCGAGTCCTTCCACGACTGGTTCTCGAGACCGCGGGCGCTCCGCTTCTCGTACTCGACGAAGCCGTCGCCGTCCCGGTCGCCGTAGCGGTCGATCCACTCGAGCGCCGCGAGCGCGGGCCCCTTCAGGTCGCGCATCATGGCGAAGTCGTCCGTCCAGCGCCAGACTTCCGACAGGAGGATCAGGTAGAGCGGCGTCGCGTCGACGGTGCCGTAGTAGCGCGGGAACCAGGTCTTCGCCGCCTTGCCGTGGCGCACCTCGTGGACGATCTTCCCCGGCTCCGCGTCGATCGAGGCGTTGTCCTCGGTCGCCTGCAGCCCGGCGAGCACCTCGAGCGCCGTCCGCGCGAGCTCGGGGCCGAAGAGCAGCGTCTGCAGGCACGTGATGATCGTGTCGCGCCCGAACACGGTCATGAACCACGGCATCCCGGCCGCGGGCAGCTTGCCGATCCCGTGGTCGCTCGAGCGCATCCGGAGCGAGGCGAGGTCCGACACTGACTGGTCGAACGATTGGCCGAGCGCCCCCCACGAGGCGCGCAGCTGCGGGACGCGCAGCTGCCAGGCCGCGAGCGAGTCGCGGACGCGGCCGACCTCCTCCCCGAAGCGCCGCTCGGCGAAGCGCGGCGTCACCTGCTCTCCGTCCGGCAGCGGGAAGACGTCGACGTGCAGGTCCCAGCGCTCCCGCGGCTCGAGTCCGACCCGGAAGCTGATGCTCGAGTCGTCCACCTCGCCCTTGCGCGAGAAGATCACCTGGGTCTGGAGGACGCGGCCGTCGGAGCCGTCGGCGATCAAGAACTGGTTGCGCTCTGTGTCGAACTCGTTCGGTTGCCGCGGCGGCAGCGGCTTTGCGTGCATCGGGTCGCCGAGCGAGAAGTCGTGCTCCTTGACCGAGATGATGTCCGCGAAGTCGGCGCCGACCTCGAGCTCGAGCCCGAACTCGACGCGGCTCATGCTCTGGTTCTGGACGAGGATCGTGTCCTGCATCCCGTCGCCGACGAAGCGCTCGCGCTTGATCGAGAGCGCATCCTGCTCCAGGCCGCCGGCGAGCGGATTCCGCATGAAGAACGCAGCCGAGAAGTACTCGATCTTGTCGGAGGAGAGCAGCAGCGGGCGCTGGCCGTTCAGCGTCAGCTTCAGCCGCGAGAGGAAGCGGGTGTCCTCGGCGAAGAGCCCGTCGGACTCGCCTCGCAGATCGCCGACCTCGTCGCAGATGCAGAAGGTCGCGCCCTCCAGGATCGTCAGCTGCTCCGTCATTCGGAGCGGATGATTCGGGCGCCGGAGGCCTGGGCCAGCGCTTTGACCACGAGCTCGTCCACGTTCACGTGCGGTGGGCGCGTGACCGCGAAGATCACGCACTCGGCGATATCCTCCGGCTGCATCGCCTCCACGCCCTCGTAGACCTTACGGGCCGTCTCCTCGTCGCCGCGGAAGCGGACGCGGGAGAAGTCGGTCTCGACGAGCCCCGGGTCGACGGTCGTGATCCGGATCGGGCGGCCGAGCAGATCCTCGCGCAGCGCGTACGTGAATCCGCGCACGGCGAACTTCGAGGTCACATACAGCGAGCCGTTCGGATAGGCCTGGCGTCCCGCCACGGAGCCGATGTTGACGATGTGCCCGCCATCGCGGAGGTGTGGGAGGCAGAGCCGCGTCATCCGGATCAGGCCGTTCACGTTCGTCTCCAGCACCGTTCGCTCGTCCTCCTCGGTGCTCGCGGCGAAGGCGTCGCGGCCGAGCGCGAGGCCGGCGGCGTTGACGAGGACGTCGATGCCGCCGAGCTCCGCCGCCGCACGGGTGACGAACCGCGAGGCGCTCTCCGGATCGGTCACGTCCAGCGGCAGGGCCAGGACGCCGTCGGGGATCCGCTCCACGCGCCGCGCGCCGCCAGCGACCTGCGCGCCATCGCGAGCCAGGGCGCGCGCCGTCGCCGCGCCGATCCCGCTCGAGGCGCCGGTGACGACCGCCGTCTTGCCGTCCAGGGCAGCCACGAGGTCTGACTCTAACGCCGCGGCTGCGAGGCAGCGGAGGCTCGCCGCAGTCCGGGCAGCGCGGCCGGACTTCCGGCGAAGTGGGCGGTGACGGGCTCGAACCGCCGACCCCCTGGGTGTAAACCAGGTGCTCTCCCAGCTGAGCTAACCGCCCAAGACTCCGCTCAGCATCGCAGACCGCGTCGTACCGGCCTCGTCCACATCGAGACGGTGGCGGACGAGCAGGTTCAGGTACGTGGAGATCATTCGGTGGTTCGCGCCGATCCTGCCTCGGAAGCCGGGATTCCGGGCGAGCCACCAGCCCTCCTCGTAGTAGCCGCCCGGCGGCCAGCTGCGCGTCGGGCCCCACCCGGAAAAATCGGGCAACTGTCACGCATCGTCGAGCGGGGGGCCGCGTCGTGGGATCGGCGAGGCGTTGACCAGCGAGGTCGTCGTGTCCCGCGTCAGTGCCTTAACAACCCGGAAGCAATGTCGTCCAAGTGGGAGATGGCGCGCATGATCGTGGGGTTCATCGCAGCGTGCTGCGTTGCGAGCTCGGCCTCTGGGACGGTTAGGCCGCACGTTTCCCAACTAACGTTCATCAGCGGTGCGGCGGGGGGTGCCCGTGTCATTTGCGAAGTCTCAGGGACGTCGACCGAGCCGGTTCGCGCGGTCCTGCCAGCTGCTGCCTACGACAATCTTGCGTGGCGCCCGGACGGCGCGCTGATCGCAGTCGCATGGCACAACGAGCGCGGGAACGACCTCGATGTAATGCGTCCCGATGGAACGCATCGCCAGCGGATCATGCACGCAGCCGCCCGCTTCGACTTTGGAGAACCGAGCTGGTCGCCGAATGGGGGTCGGCTTGCCTTCATCGCCAATCGCTCGCTATTCGTTGCGCGTGCAGACGGCCACGCTAGGCACAAGATTGTGGATTTGCATGGGCGGATAGCGACGGTCTCGGCGCCAACATGGTCGACCCGTGGTAACCGCATCTTCTTCTTCCTTGTCGATCAGAGCCCCTTCCAGGTGACGCCAATGAGTGTGCGCCCGGATGGCAGCGGCCTTCGGGAAGAAGAGCCAAAAGCTGTCGGCGAGCGACTCGGGGCATGGTCCGCGAGTGGCAAACGGCGTGCACGCTTGACGCCCGAT
>JBBSHO010000008.1:0-54362 GCA_038253005.1 Gaiellales bacterium | reverse complement strand
CTCGTCCCGATCCTCGTGATCGTGATCGGCACCCTGGCGCTGGTCGCGGTCGGGATCCTGGCCGCGATCGCGCTCGTGATCCTCTTCACCGACCGCCGCTAGATTGCGATCCCGATTCGACGAGCCCCCTCCTTCCGGCGAGATACGATTCGCCTCGCTCTGGGGCGTAGCCAAGTGGTAAGGCAGCGGGTTTTCAACGTGGAGGAACGCATGGTTCCCCCACGAGCCCCCTCCTTCCGGCGAGATACGATTCGCCTCGCTCTGGGGCGTAGCCAAGTGGTAAGGCAGCGGGTTTTGGTCCCGCGATCCCAGGTTCGAATCCTGGCGCCCCAGCCATCTCGCTCATGACCTCGAAACTCGCAGCCGTGGTGATGGCCGGCGGGCTCGGCACGCGGATGCGCTCGGCCACGCCCAAGCACCTGCACCCGCTGCTCGGACGCCGGATGGTTGACTGGGTGCTCGAGGCGGCGCGCCCGCTCGGGCCCGAGCCGCTCGTCGTCGTCGCCTCGCCCGAGACTGCGAGCGCCTTCGGGGACGTCGAGGTCGCCGTGCAGGAGGAGGCGCGCGGGACCGGCGACGCGATCGCTTCTGCGCGGGCGGCCCTGAAGGATACGAAGGACGTGCTCGTCCTCTCGGGCGACACGCCGCTTCTCGCGCCCGAGACGCTCCGACGGCTCGTCGAGCACCATCGTGCCGCGAGCGCGGCCGCCACGATCCTGACGTTCCGGCCGCCGCAGCCCGGAAGCTACGGACGCGTGATTCGTGACGGCGACGGCGGCCCCGTGCGAGCGATCGTCGAGGCGGCGGACGCGTCGTTCGAGGAGCTCGAGATCGGCGAGTGCAACTCGTCCATCTACGTCTTCGACGCGAAGACGTTGTGGCCCGCCCTCGACGGACTTTCTCCGGCGAACGCGCAGGGGGAGCTCTACCTCACGGACGCGGTCAGGCGCCTGGTGGACGCCGGTGAGACGGTCCGTGCATTCGAGGCTGCCAACCCCGCCGAGGCGGAGGGCGTCAATACCCGATCCGACCTCGCCCTGGCCGCAGGCTTGCTGCGCGAGCGGATCAACGAGGCCCACATGCTGGCCGGGGTCACGATCGTCGATCCGTCGTCGACCTGGATCGACCCGGCCGTCGAGCTGGCCGCCGACTCCACGATCCAGCCGTTCACGGTCCTGCGCGGCCAGACGCGGGTCGGCGCAGGGGCCGAGGTCGGCCCGCACGCCGTCGCCGTCGACTCGTCGATCGGGGCGGGCGCGACCGTCGGGCCGTTCTGTTACCTTCGCCCCGGCGCCGTCCTCGAGGCCGGGGCCAAGGCGGGCACCTTCGTGGAGATCAAGAACTCCCGCATCGGCGAGCGCACGAAAGTGCCGCACCTGTCGTACATCGGCGACGCGGAAGTCGGAGCGGACACGAACATCGGCGCCGGCTCGATCACCGCCAACCTCCCGCACCAGCCGGATCGGCCGAAGGGCGCCACGAAGATCGGCCGCAACGTCAGGACCGGCATCCACAATGGGTTCGAAGCGCCGGTGACGATCGGCGACGACGCATGGATCGCCGGCGGTTCGTACATAACCGATGACGTCCCCCCAGCCTCGCTCGCAGGCTTCCCGCCCAGGCAGGTCACGAAAGAGGGATATGTCCGTGCAAAGCGTGACGACTGAAGCGCGTCTCCCCGGCCTCGAGGTGGCCGAGGCGACGCCCGAGGCGAAGCCCGAGGTGAACCCCGGGCACTGGATCGAGCGCGGCCCCTCGAAGCGGTTGATGCTCTTCGCGGGCCGCTCCAACCCGGATCTCGCCGTCAAGATCGCACAGAGGGTGGGGATCGAGCTCGGCGAGATCGAGCTGAAGACGTTCGCCAACGGCGAGGCGTACTGCCGCTACGAGGAGTCGATCCGGGGCGCGGACGCTTTCCTCGTGCAGACGGGCTGCGAGCCGGTCGACCGCAACCTGATGGAGCTCCTGATCATGATCGACGCGGCGAAGCTGGCGTCGGCGAAACGGATCACGGCTGTGATGCCCTGGTTCCCGTATTCGCGTCAAGACAAGAAGTCGCTCCCGCGCGAGCCGATCACCGCCAAGCTCGTTGCGGAGCTGCTGCAGACCGCCGGCGCCGACCGCGTCCTCACGATGGACCTCCATTCGGGACAGATCCAGGGCTTCTTCACGATCCCCGTCGACCACATGCGGGCCCTGCCTCTGTTCGCTCAGTACTTCCGCGACAAGGGTTTCCACGGCGATCACGTCGTCTCCGTCTCGCCGGACGCGGGCCGGGCCAAGGTCGCGAGCAAGTTCGGCGAGATGCTGGCGACCTCCGGGTTCGCGATCATGAACAAGACGCGGCCGGCACACGACGTCGCCGCCGTCAGCACGGTGATCGGCGACGTGCGCGGCAAGGTCGCGATCATGAGCGACGACCTGATCATCACCGGCGGCACCCTGATCGAGGGCGCGAAGGCCCTCGAGAAAGCGGGCGCGACGGAGGTGCACGCCTGCGCGACGCACGGGCTCTTCCCGGGCGATGCGCTCGAGAGGCTGGCGGCGAGCGATCTGCGGGAGATCGTCGTCACCGACACTGTCCCCGTCGACCCGCTGCGTGCGCCGGACAGGCTGTCCGTCTTGACGGTCTCCGGCATCCTCGCCGAGACGATCCAGAACATCTTCGGCGACGACTCGGTCTCGGCGATCTTCGCCGGCGAGAACCAGCTCTTTTAGGGTGCGACGCCGCGGCGCACCCGGTTTCCTCGTGCTCGTCTACGTCGTCGTCGGCGTGGCGATCGCCGCGAGCCACAACTACTTCCAGAACCTTCACGGCTGGCGCGGCGTCGTCTCGGCGATCCTGGCCGTCTTCCTCTGGCCGCTGGTGCTGCTCCACATCAACCTGCACATCAGGCGCTAGGTACACTTCCGCGCCGGTATGGCCGGCGAACGGATCAAGCTGGAGGTGCGCGAGCGCGACGGGCGCGGCTCCGCCGACTCGCGGCGCTTACGGCGAGAGGGCTTCATCCCGGGTGTGCTCTACGGCAGCGGGAACACGCCGCATCCGATCTGCGTGCCCGAGCGCGACCTGCGCAAGGTGCTCACCGGCAGCCAGGGCCTGCACGCGATTCTCGATGTCGTCCTCGCGGGGCAGAAGACGACGCACGCCTCGATCCTCAAGGACTACCAGCTCGATCCGATCCGCGGCCACATCGATCACATCGACCTGCAGGAGGTGCGGCTCGACAAGCCGATCCAGGCTCAGGTGACGGTGCAACTGATCGGCGAGGCGGCCGGCACGAAGGAGGGCGGCGTGCTCTCCCAGATCGCGCGCGAGATCAACGTCGAGGCGCTGCCGATGGAGATCCCGGAGCATCTCGACCTGGACGTCGGCGCCATGGAGATCGGTGACACGCTGCGCCTTGCGGACCTACCCGCCCGTGAGGGGGTCACGTACCTCGACGATCCCGAGGAGACGGTGCTCGCCACGGTTACCCTGCCGACGCGCGAGGTCGAGCCCGAAGAGGTGCTGGAGGAGGGCGAGGAGCTTCCGGAGGGCGAGGCGCCCGAGGGAGAGGAGCGGCCGGACGGCGCCGCGGACCAACCCGAGGAGCCGGGCGCCGACGCAGCGGGCGACTCCGGCAACGTCGAGGGCTAGCGGCTCACGCCATGCGGCTCTTCCGGAGGCGGGGCGACGCTGCCTCGACGCTCGACCTCCTCGTCGTCGGCCTCGGGAATCCAGGTCGCGAGTACGTGCGGAATCGCCACAACGTCGGTTGGATGGTGCTCGACGAGCTCGGCCGCCGGCACGATGCCTCCTGGAGGGGGAAGTTCTCGGGCCGTTTGGCGGAGATCCGGATCGACGGCCACCGCGTCGCGCTGCTGAAGCCGGAGACGTTCATGAACGACTCGGGCCGGGCGGTGCGCGCCGCCGCAGCCTTCTTCAAGGTCGACCCGGACTCGATCCTCGTCGTCCACGACGAGATCGACCTCGAGCCAGGCCGGCTGCAGGCGCGTCTCGGCGGCGGGCTCGCCGGCCACAACGGGCTTCGCTCGCTCGCGGCACACCTGAAGACGCAGGACTTCCTGCGCCTGCGCGTCGGCGTCGGCCGTCCCGCCCGAGGCGACAGGCGCTCGCCCGCGGATTACGTCCTCTCCGACTTCGAGCCGGAGGAGGACGCCGCCGCCCTCGTCGCGCGCGCCGCCGACGCGGTCGAGACCCTCGACGCCGAGGGCGTCGAGCGGACGCAGGCGCAGTACAACTAGTAGTTGCCTGACACTAGGCGCCGGCGCGTGCCGCCTCGTCGAAGCTCGGCGCGGCCCGAATCGCGCGGCTCGACGTCGTGATCACGGCGAGCAGCACGAACCAGGCCAGCAGGAAGCCGATCGTGGCGCGGGGTGAGAAAGAGCCGAGCAGCACGCCGGCGACGACCGGCCCGAGCGGCGCGCCGAGGAGCGCGAGCGATCGAGCGACGCTGTTCACGCGACCCTGCAGACGGTCGGGGACGATCGCCACGCGATAGCCGATGACCATCGCGTTCACCGTCGGGTTGAAGAACGCGAACGGAGCGCCTCCGGCGACCAGCACGAAGACGTTGGGCTTCGCGACGAACGCGGCGATCCCGAGCGACAGCCACGCGGCGCCGACGATGACCGTGCGCATGGACAGGTCCGGAGAAAGCGCGGCGCCGCGAACGATCCGACGAGCGAGAGCGCGCCGAACACGGCGACCAGCGCGCCGATCGCCGCCGGGTGCAGCCCCTGACGCCGCGCTGCGACGATCAGCGTCAACTCCAGCGCCGCGAACGCGAAGTTCGTTCCCACGAACAGCAGCGCGCACGTTCGGAGAAAGGTGTGCCGCCAGAGCCACGCTAGGCCCTCCTTCACCTGCGCACGCAGATTCGCGTTCTCGACTTCCGCCCGTTCCTCCTGGAAGGGCGTGCGCATCGCGAGGAGCGTGCCCGTCGAGAACGCGTAGGAGATCGCGTCGACGAGAAACGGCAGCGAGCGGCCGAGCCCGAAGAGGAATCCGCCGAGCGGCGCCCCCGCCAGGTAGACGCTGGACAAGCGGGCCTGCTCCGTCGCGAACGCACGCTGGAGCTGGGGCGCCGGCACGACCGATCGCACCGCGCCGATCTCGGCGATGTTGAAGAGCACGAACATCGTCCCTTCGACGAAGGCGACGATCGGGACCTGGACGAAGGAGAGACGGCCCGCTGCGGCCGTGAGGCCCAGGCTGGCGAGCGCGACGACGCGGACGACGTCCGAGAGGATCATCAGCCGCTTCCGATTCCACCTGTCGACCGCCACGCCGGCCGGGAGCGCGAAGAGCGCGAACGGCACGAGCCTCGCGAAGCCGGTCAGGCCCGCCTTCGCCGGCGAATGCGTCAGCGCGAGCACGAGGAGCGTGTAGGCGACGCCGGACGCCTCGGAGCCGACGGTGGACAGCGCCTGACCCACCTGCAGGAAGACGAATCGCGGTTGCGGCGGAGCGGAACGGCGCGGCGTTCCATGCGTCGAGCCTAGCCCAGCGTCACGTAGAGCGACCGGGCCCGGGGTCGGGGACGGGTTGCGCTGCTTCGACCGGTACCCTGGGCCGGCCCGATGACCTCTGACGACGTTCGCGAGATCCTCGAGCGGCTGGCCGGCGGCGACATGGTCGTATGGGTCGAAGGAGGGTGGGGCGTCGACGCGCTGCTGGGCGAGCAGACTCGCCCGCACGACGACCTCGATCTCGGGGTGCGGCTCGAGGACGTCTAGCGCGTTTGCGAGGCGCTCGGCGAGTTCGAGCGCTCCGATCGAGAGTGGCCGTCGAGCTTCGTCCTCCGCGATGCGTCGGGGCGCAAGGTCGACTGCCACCCGCTGCGGTTCGACGAGCGGGGCGACGGTTGGCAGGCGAACCGGTCGGGCGGTGCTCCCTACCGCTGGCCCCGCGAAGGCCTCGCCGGCAGGGGCTGGATCGGGGGCGTCGAGGTCGCGTGCATCACGCCGGAGCTCCAGGTGAGGTGGCACGTCTATCCGGAGTTCGACGACGTCGACTGGGAAGATCTGCAACGGCTCTCCGAGCGCTTTGCCGTCGAGTTGCCGGAGGCCTGCCGCGAGCGGCCCGGATTCCTCGCCCCGAAGCGAGCGGCGGGCGCGGTGTAGCGGAACGACGCCCGGCTACCATGGCTCCCGCCGAACCCGCGGGTTTCGGCCTTTCGTCATGGACCGCCCGATCCTCCACCCCTTCGTCCGCGAGCTCCGCGAGAGCGAGCGCCTGCAGGCCTTCGCCGAGGCCTTCCCCGCGGCCGCACGGGTCTCGGAACCTGCGCTGCCACTCCTCCTCGCCGCGCTGCACGAGCAGCTCGGCCGCGCCCTCGCCCTGCTCGTGCCCGAGGACGCCGACGCGCGGGACGCGGCCGAGGCGGCGGGCTGGTTCCTCGGCGAGGACCGGGTCGCGCTCCTCCCGAGCCGCGGCGTCGGCTGGGAATCCGGGCTCGAGCCCCCGCCGCACCTTGCCGGCGAGCGCTCCCGGGCCCTCGACGTCCTCACCGCCGGCGGGCTCGTCTGCGCGTCGGCGGCCGCCGTCGCCGAGCCGATGCCGCCGCCGGCCATGCGTCCTCAGCCGATCCGGGTCGCCTGCGCAGACGAGAGCGGGATCGACGACCTCGTCGAGCGACTCGCCCTCGCCGGGTACGAGCGCGTCGAGCGGGCCGACGAGCGCGGTCAGTTCGCGGTCCGCGGCGGGCTGGTGGACATCTTCCCGACGACTGGTCGCGAGCCGCTCCGCGTCGAGTTCTTCGGTGACGAGGTGGAGCAGATCCGCGCCTTCTCGCCGTTCACGCAGCGGGCGCTGCACCAGGTCGAGTCGGCTGTCTTCTATCCGGCGGCGGAGCGGCGCCTCGACCTCGTCGAGCCGTTTCTCGGCGAGGAGGGAGAGGCGCCGCCGCTTCCCGCCGATCTCGTCGCGCCGCTTCCGCACGGCCCCGACCTCGTCTGGGAGCAGGTCGAGGTGCGCCGGGTCTGGGAGGAGGAAGGGCTCCGGCCGATCTCGCTGAAGCGGGCCGCCGCGCTCGACCCGCTCCCGGCGGGCCAGCCGTTCGCCTTCGAGGCCCAGAAGCCGGCGCTCGTCGCGCGCGGGCTCTCGGAGGCGGAGAACGAGCTCGCCGGCTTCGTCCGCGCCGGGCAGCGCGTCGTCGTCGCCTTCCCGCACCGAGGCGAGGCGCTCCGCACGCAGAACCTGCTCCGCCGGGTCGAGGCGGCGCTCCTCGAGCCGGGAGAGGAGCTTCCTCGCGAGGCCGCGCTCCGGTTCGCGGTCGCTCCGGCCCGGCGCGGCTTCGTCTGGCGCGACCTCGGCCTCGTTCTGCTGCCCGACACGCAGGTCTTCCGCAAGCGGCCGCCGCGCCGGGATGCCCGCATCGGCGGTCGCGCGCTCCAGTCGTTCGCCGACCTTCGTACCGGGGACTTCGTCGTGCACGAGGACCACGGGGTCGGGAACCTGCTCGGGTTCGAGACGAAGGAGGTCGGCGGCGTCACGCGCGACTACCTGTTCCTCGCGTTCCGTGGCGACGACCGGCTCTATGTTCCGCACGAGCAGCTCGGCAAGGTCTCGCGCTATATCGGCGCGGACGCGAAAGCGCCCGCACTGTCGAAGCTCGGCGGGAAGGCCTGGGATCTGCTCAAGTCGCGCGTCCGCGCGAGCGTCCGCGAGCTGGCCGGCGAGCTGCTGGCCCTCTATGCCCAGCGTCAGCGCGCGCCCGGGGTCGCCTTCGAGCTCCGGAACGAGTGGCTCGAACGGCTCGAGGCCGAGTTTCCGTACCGGGAGACCGAAGACCAGCAGCGCGCGATCGAGGCGGTCAAGGAAGATCTCGAGGCGCCGCGCCCGATGGACCGGCTCGTCTGCGGCGACGTCGGCTTCGGCAAGACCGAGGTCGCGATCCGCGCGGCGTTCGCGGTCGCGGTGAACGGCAAGCAGGTGCTGATGCTCGCGCCGACGACGATCCTCGCCGAGCAACACTGGAACACGTTCCGCGACCGCTACCGCGACTTCCCGGTGCGCGTCGAGATGGTCTCCCGGTTCCGGCCGCCGAAGGAGGTCAAGCAGGTGCTCGCAGACTTCGCAGCCGGCAAGGTCGAGGTCCTGATCGGCACGCACCGGATCCTGTCCCGCGACGTGATCCCGAAAGAGCTCGGCCTCGTGATCCTCGACGAGGAGCAGCGCTTCGGCGTCGCGCAGAAGGAGCTCCTCCGCTCGCTCCGGCTCGAGGTCGACGTGCTGACCCTGTCGGCGACGCCGATCCCGCGCACGCTGCACATGTCCCTCTCGGGCCTGCGCGACATCTCGATCATCGAGACCCCGCCCGAGGGGCGGCGGCCGATCCGCACGACGGTGGGGGAGTTCGACGAGGAGCTCGTGAAGCTCGCGCTCGAGCGCGAGACCGAGCGCGGCGGCCAGAGCTTCTACCTGCACAATCGCGTCGAGACGATCGAGGAGGCGGCGTTGAAGCTGCAGCAGCTCTGCCCCGCCCTGCGCTTCATCGTCGCGCACGGGAAGATGCGAGAGAGGGAGCTCGAGGAGAAGATGCACGCGTTCCTGCGCGGCGACGGCGACGTGCTCGTCTCGACGACGATCATCGAGTCGGGCCTCGACATCCCGCAGGCGAACACGCTGATCGTGGAGCGGGCGGACGCGCTCGGCCTCTCGCAGCTCTACCAGATCCGCGGGCGCGTGGGCCGCTCGGACGTGACCGCCCACGCCTATCTCTTCTATCCGGACATGTCCGAGCTAACCGCGGAGGCCCGCGCGCGGCTCGCCACGCTCGCCGACCACACCGAGCTCGGCGCCGGCTTCGCGATCGCCATGCGCGACCTCGAGATTCGCGGGGCGGGAAACCTGCTCGGCGACGAGCAGTCGGGCCACGTCGCCGCGCTCGGGTTCGAGCTGTACGTCGAGCTCCTGGCGGAAGCGGTCGCCGAGCTCTCCGGCGAGCGCCGCGTCGCGACCCGGCCGGTGCGCGTGGACGCGCGCGTGGACGCCTACGTGCCCGCCGACTACATCGGCTCCGAGGCGCTGAAGATCGACCTCCACCGCCGGCTCGCGCTCTCGGAGTCGGAGGACGAGCTGCGCGAGCTCCAGGAGGCGACCGAGGACCGCTACGGGCCGGTGCCGGAGCCGGTCGAGAACCTGTTCCTGATCCAGGAGGCGAAGCTGAAGCTCGCCCGCGCGGGGGCCGACTACCTCGTCTTCCGCGGCGGCCGGGCCAGCGTCGGCCAGGTCGTCCTGGGCTCGGACGAGCTCCGGGCGCTCCGCGGGCGGGTCGACACCGCCGTCTACGCCGTCGCGAGCCGCGAGGTCTCGCTCAGGGAGGAAGGGTTCCCGCAGGCGCTCCGGCTGGTCGATGCTATACTGGCCGCGTCAGGCAGCGTGAGTAAACCGCTGCAAATGACGCCTTTTTCATGAAACGACCTCTCGTACTCGCACTCACAGGCCTCGTGCTCGCCCTGGTTCTCGCCGGGTGCGGCGGCAGCGGCGGCAACGCCTCGCTCGGCGGCGACGACGTCGCGGTCGTCGGCGGCCAGACGATCACGAAGCAGGATTTCCAGAACCTGCTGGCCCGTGCGCAAAAGACCTTCGAGCAGCAGAAGCGGCCGTTTCCGAAAGCCGGCACCCCTCCCTACGAGACCCTGAAGGGCCAGGCGATCGCCTTCCTCGTCCAGCGGGCCGAGTTCGCGCAAAAGGCCGAGGACATGGGGGTCAAGGTCTCCGACAAGCAGATCGACGACCGCATCGCGAAGCTGAAGAAGCAGTACTACGGCGGCAGCGACAAGCGCTACGAGGACACGCTGAAGCAGCAGGGCCTGACGGACGATCAGGCCCGCGACGAGATCAAGGCGCTGCTGATCTCCGAGGGGCTCTCCAAGAAGATCACCGGCGACGTCAAGGCGACCGACCAGCAGGTCCAGGCGTACTACGCGAGCCACAAGACGCAGTACCAGCAGCCGGAGAGTCGCGACGTGCGCCACATCCTCGTGCCGAAGAAGGCGCTCGCCGCGCGGATCTACGCGGAGGTGAAGGCCGATCCGTCGAGGTTCCCGGCGCTCGCGAAGAAGTACTCGAAGGATCCCGGCTCGGCGGCGAAGGGCGGCCAGCTCACCGTCTCGAAGGGACAGACGGTGCCGGAGTTCGACAAGGCCGCCTTCTCGCTGAAGAAGGGTCAGATCTCCCCCCCGGTGAAGACACAGTACGGCTACCACGTGATCCAGGCGCTCTCGGCGATCCGGTCGGCGCAGTCGACCCCGCTCGACAAGGTCAAGGCGCCGATCCGCCAGCAGCTCGAGCAGCAGCAGAAAAACGACGTGATGACGAAGTGGGTCGACCAGACGAAGAGGTTCTTCTGCGGCGACGACCACATCAAGTACCAGATCGGCTACAAGCCGGCGCCTGATCCCTGCGTGGGCATCACCTCCGGGACAGGCGCCACTTCGACGACGAAGTGAGCCTCGGAGAAGCTCTGGAGGATCTCCAGCGGCTGACCGAGCGGCTCCGCCGCGAGTGCCCCTGGGACCGGGAGCAGACCGCGCGCACGATCGTCCCGCATACGGTCGAAGAGGCCTACGAGGTCGCTGACGCCGCCGTTGCCGGGGACGACGCGAAGCTCGCGGACGAGCTCGGCGACCTGCTCTTCCAGGTCTATTTCCTCGCGTTGCTGCTGAACGAGCGGGGCGCCGCCGACCTCACCGAGGTCGCCCGGAGCGCGCACGAGAAGCTCGTCCGCCGGCACCCGCACGTCTTCGGCGACGCCGAGGCGGTTACGGCGGGCCGTGTGCGCGAGAGCTGGGACCGGATCAAGTCCGAGCAGGAGGGCCGCTCCGGGATCTTCCACGACGTGCCGGAGTCGCTGCCGTCGCTCCTCTACGCGCGCAAGGTGCAGCGCCGCGCCGCGGCGATCGACTTCGAGTACCCGGACGCCGCCGGCGCGCTCGCGGATCTCGACGACGAGGTGCGCGAGCTGAAGGAGGCGCTCGCCGAGGCGGGGGAGCCCGCGCCCGAGACCGAGCCCGACGCCCACGTCTTCGACGAGCTGGGCGACGTCCTGTTCGCGGCGGTGAACGTGGCGCGGCGGCTGAACGTCGATCCGGAGCTTGCGCTGCGGGCGATGTCGACGCGCTTCGTCGAGCGCGTCGAGCGGGCCGAGCGCCTTGCCGCAGCGGAGGGCAAGGAGTTCGGCGCGCTCGGGCTCGACGAGCAAGACCGCCTCTTCGACCGCGCGAAGGTGGAGACGGAATGAGCGACTTCGGCCTGCGGAGCCTCCACGCCCGGCAGATCCTCGACTCCCGGGGCAACCCGACCGTCGAAGTCGAGGCTGTGCTCGCGGGCGGGGGCTGGGGTCGCGCGGCCGTGCCGTCGGGCGCGTCGACCGGCCAGTTCGAGGCCGTCGAGCTCCGGGACGGAGACGAGCGCGCCTACGGCGGCAAGGGAGTCCTCCGGGCGGTGCGGAACGTGGAGGAGCTTGCGTCCGCGCTCGCCGGCGCGGACGCGCAGGACCAGCGCGGCATCGACGCGAAGCTCGTCGAGCTCGACGGCGCCGAGAACAAGTCGCGGCTCGGCGCGAACGCGCTCCTCGGCGTCTCGCTCGCCGTCGCGAAGGCGGCGGCCGCGCAGGCCGGCCAGCCGCTCTACCGCTGGGTCGGCGGCGCGAACGCGCACGTCCTGCCGGTGCCGATGATGAACGTGATCAACGGCGGCGCGCACGCGCAGAACTCGCTCGACCTGCAGGAGTTCATGGTCGTGCCGGCCGGCGCCGAGTCCTTCGCAGAGGCGCTGCGGATCGGCGCCGAGGTCTTTCACGCGCTCCGCGACGTCCTGCACGAGCGCGGGCTCGCGACGGGCGTCGGCGACGAGGGAGGGTTCGCGCCCGACCTCCCCTCGAGCGAGGCGGCGGTGGAGGCGGTGCTCGAGGCGGCGGAGCGAGCGGGCCATTGCGAGCGGGTGGGGATCGCGCTCGATCCTGCCTCCGCCGAGCTCTACCGCGACGGCGGTTACCATCTCGAGCGCGAGGGTCGGATCCTCGACGCGGAGGGGATGGTCGAACTGTACGGCTCGCTGGCCGACCGGTTCCCGGTCCTGTCGGTGGAGGACGGTCTCGGCGAGGAGGAGTGGGGTGCGTGGAAGACGCTGACCGACCGGCTCGGCGACCGGCTCCAGCTCGTGGGAGACGATCTCTTCGTCACGAACGTCGAACGCCTCGAGCGCGGGATCGAGCAGGGTGTCGCCAACGCGATCCTCGTCAAGGCGAACCAGATCGGGACGCTGACCGAGACGCTCGACACGATCGAGCTCGCGCGCTCCCACGGCTATGCGAGCGTGATCTCCCACCGATCCGGCGAGACGGAGGACACGACGATCGCGGACCTGGCCGTGGCCACGAACGCCGGCCAGATCAAGACGGGGGCGCCCTCCCGCACCGACCGCGTGGCGAAGTACAACCAGTTGCTCCGGATCGAGGAGGAGCTTGGCGACGCCGCGGTCTATCCCGGGTGGGACGCGTTCCCGCGTTCGCGATCCTGAAAAGAAGAGCCCGGCCAGACGGACGCAGTGTCCTCGGTAGACCGGCGCTACGCTGCGGGCATGGCGTCCTCGACCCCGCGCCGCACGAAGATCGTCGCCACGATCGGTCCTGCCTGCGAGTCGGAAGAGCTCGTCGCCGCGCTCGTCGTCGCGGGGATGGACGCGGCTCGGCTCAACCTCTCGCACGGCACGCACGACGCCCACGCGCGGCGCGCAGAGCTCGTCCGCGGCGAGCAGGAGCGCGCCGGCCGGCCGCTCGCGCTGATCGGGGACCTCCAGGGCCCGAAGCTCCGCGTGGGCGATCTTCCGCAGCCGCTCACGCTCTCGCGCGGCGGCGAGGTCACCGTCGTGATCGAGGGCGCGACGCTGGACGGCGAGCTGCCGATCGCCCCTGCGGCGATCGGCGAGGTGCTGCAGCGCGGTCACGAGGTGCTGATCGACGACGGGCTCGTGCGTCTGCGCGTCGAGGAGATCGAGCATGCGCGTGCCCGCTGTGCGGTTCTCGTCGGCGGTGTCGTCACGTCGCAGAAGGGCGTGAACCTGCCGGGCGTCCCGATCCCCATCCCCTCGCTGACGCGAAAGGATCTCGACGACCTCGAGTTCGCGCTCGAGCTCGGCGCCGACTTCATCGCGCTCTCGTTCGTCCGCTCGGCGGCCGACGTCCGGGACCTGAAGGCGCTGATCGAGCAGGAGGGCTCGAACGCGCATGTGATCGCGAAGATCGAGAAGGCCGAGGCCGTGGACGCGCTCGAGGCGGTGCTCGCCGAGGCGGACGCGGTGATGGTCGCGCGCGGCGACCTCGGCGTCGAGATCGGCCCGGCGCTCGTCCCTCTCCTCCAGAAGCGGATCATCCTGCGCGCGCTCGAGCGTGGGAAGCCGGTGATCACCGCGACGCAGATGCTCGAGTCGATGGTTCACCACCCGGAGCCCACGCGGGCCGAGGCGAGCGACGTCGCGAACGCGATCCTCGACGGCACCTCGGCGGTGATGCTCTCGGGGGAGACGGCAGTCGGCGAGTTTCCGATCGAGGCCGTCGCGACGATGGACGAGATCGCCCGTGCGATCGAGCCGAGTCTCGGCTACCGGCACCAACTCCCGGACGCGACCGAGGATCCGACGATCGGGAACGCGATGTCGAACGCGGCCTGCGACCTCGCCGAGGCGCTTGGAGCGGAGGCGATCCTCGTCCCCACCTTCACGGGCCGCACCGCCTCCGCCGTCGCGCGCCTGCGCCCGCGCCGCCCGATCGTCGCGCTCACGCATAAGCACTGGTCGGTGCAGCAGATGGCGCTCGAATGGGGGCTGACCCCGATCTGGATCCCGCAGTGCAACGACGTCGAGGAGCTCTGGCGGCGCTCGGTGGAGGCCGCTCGCGAGAGCGGTCTCGTCGAGGCGGGCGACACGGTCGTGATCACCGCCGGCACGGCCGTCAACATCCCGGGCTCGACGAACGTGATCAAGGTGGACGTGGCCTGAGCGGCGGACGCTCCACCTGAAGGAAGGACGACTCGCGCCGCCGACGAATGAGCGGGGCATGGCCGCGAAACGCTCCCGCCGGCCCGCGCGCGGGACGATCCTCCGCCGCTGGCTCGCCGTCGTCGCGCTCGTCCTCGTCGGCTACCTCTACTACCACCCCCTTCGCACCTACTTCTCCACACGGCACGAGCTCGCGGCTCGGCGAGCGGAGGTCGGAGCGCTCGCCGCGCAGAAGCGCGAGCTGGAACGGCGACTTGCGGACTCGAAGAGCATCGAGTCGCTCGCGCGCCAGGCTCGCAGCCTCGGCTTCGTTCGCCCGGGCGAGCATCTCTTCATCGTCAACGGCATTCAGGCTTTCCTCCGGGCCAGGGCTACGATCGCGAGGCATGGATGACCGCACCCTCGTCGAGCGCCAGCTAGGCCGTCCGCCGCGCGCGTTTCGTCGAGTTGCGGTGCGGTGTCCGTTCGGCGGGCCCGCCGTGACCGAACAGGCGCCGCTCGACGACGCGGGCGAGCCCTTTCCGACGACGTACTGGCTCACGTGCCCCCACCTCGTCGCGGCCGTCTCTCGCGTCGAGGCTGCGGGCGGCGTCGAGCGCTGGACGCAGGCCGCGGTCGCCGACCCCGAGCTCGGGCGGAGCCTCGAGCGCGCCCATACACGGCAGCGCGCCGTCCGCCCGGAGCTCGCCGGGCGCGGGATCGCAGGAGCCGGCCCGGGCGCGGGGAGCCTGAAGTGCCTGCACGCTCACGTGGCCTTCGCGCTCGCCGAGCCGGGCTACGAGCTCGGCGACCGGATCGCCGCCGAGCTCCAGCCTCTCTGGCCGGACGCTTGCTGCACGGCGCTCGGCTAGCATCCCCGCCCCGTGCCGGCCGTGCTCCACACCGTCCGCCAAGAGTGGGAGGAGGGCCACCGGCGTTTCCAGGCCGAGACGAGAGCCTCCGAGGGTCCCGAGGCGCTGCTTGCCCAGCTCGAGGTGGTCACGGACGAGTTGCGCAAGCGCGTCGGCCAGACCTTCACGCTTGCCGAGCTCGTCTCCGCGTACGCCGGCGCCGAGCGCTGGACGCGTGAGGCCGTCGCCGAGCGCGCTCCGTCCCCGGGCTGGCCGCGGACGCTGACCTTGGTCGTCGACACGGCGTTCCACCTCTACCAGCGCGGCGCCGTCGACTACCGCCCTTGAGCATGTCAGGCCCGAGTCGGAGACGGCGCCGCTGGAATCCCGCAGACATCGCCCTTCGCGCCGCCCTCGTCCTGCTCGTCTTCGCGCTCGGAATCGCACTCGGCGAGGCGCTCCACGACAACCCGAGATCGGGCGGGACGGTCACGCTGGAGCACACCCTGCGGATCCCGATCGGCGGCGCTCGCGGCTCGACGATCTCGCCGTAGGCGTCAAGAAGGCGCACATTCCGGTAGATTCCGGCGCAAATGGCCTACGAGGATCCACGGACGACACGGCGCGGCGGCGGCGGCGACCCCGATTGGCTCACGCTCGGCCAGGCCGCCAAGTACATCGGTGTCGCGCAGAGCACGATCCGGAAGTGGTCGGACGAGCAGCGGGTCCCCACCTTCTACACGCCGGGCGGCCATCGCCGCTACAAGCGCGCTGACCTCGACGCCTTCCTCGAACGCTCCGGCCCGGGCCGGCCGGCGCGCGGTCCGCTTGTTCTCCTCGTCGACGACGACCCGCGGGTGCGGGAGGTCGTGCGCGTGAACCTCGAGCTCGAGGGCTACACGGTCAGGGAGGCAGGCGGCGCCGAGGAGGGGCTGGCGGCCCTGGACGATGACGCGCCGGACCTGATCCTCCTCGACGTGATGATGCCGCAGGTGGACGGCTGGGAGATGCTTCGCCGCGTCCAGGAGCGCCACGGGATCGGCTCGATCCCTGTGGTCATGTTCAGCGGCAAGCTCGACGAGCAGGCTCAGATCGAGGCAGCCGAGCGTGGAGCGCAGGGCTTCATCGGCAAGCCCTTCGACCTCCGCGCCCTGATCGACCAGACCAAGCAGATCCTCCCGAGCTGACCTCCGCCGATCGCCACCTGGAGCGCTGGGTGGTGCACCACCGCGCCGGCTGGCTCGATCCCGTGTTCGTCTGGCTGACCCGGATCGGGTCGCTCGGGCTCGTCTGGATCGCGATCGCGCTCGTGCTCGCCTACCTCTGGCGGCGGCCGCCCGTCTTCCTGCTCACCGGCGCGGCCGTGCTGCTCGCCGAGCTGGCCGCGCGCGGGGTCAAGCTGCTCGTCGACGAGCAGCGGCCTGCGGTTCGCTTTGCGTTGCCGAAGGCGCTCGTCCATGTCCCGCGGGACTCGAGCTTCCCGTCCGGCCACGCGACCACGAGCTTCGCCGCCGCGACGATCCTCACGTTCGCGAAGCCGCGCCTCGCCGTCCCGCTCTACCTGCTTGCGCTCGCGATCGGCTTCTCGCGCGTATACGTCGGCGTCCACTACCCGCTCGACGTCGCGGGCGGGGCGGTGCTCGGCTTCGCGATCGCTACAGCTCTTCGCCAGCTCGAAGGAGGCCGCCGACGATCACGGCGAGAGCGGCCAGCAGGCTGATGAAGATGCCGATCCCGCGCCCCCGCTCGCCGAAGAAGGCGTCCGGGACGGAGATCAGGCGGATGATTACGAAGACGGTCGCAAGCGCGCCGAGCGCGATCACGACAAGGCTCTCCGGCACGTTCGGAGGCAGCTCGACCCCGGTCTCCCGCAGGATTACGAGCGCGAGCACGGCGAGTCCGGCGACGAAGACGAGCTTCCCGAGCACGCCCGTGTGCCAGCCGATCACCCCCACGGTCGGGCCCTCACCCGAGCCCGCGTACCAGTCCATGAAGGAGGAGAGTGCGAGGACGAGGCCGGAGACCCAGGTCAGCCGGTCTCCCCAAGCCCAGAGACCTTCGACCGGGCGCCGGCGCGCCGTGCGGGCCGGGGGCTCCAGATCGTCCGGTTCGGACGGATCGGGAGGGTAGTAGGGGTCCGGGGTTTCCAAGGGGGTCGGTATGGGCAGACAGACCGGCGAAGACACGCCGCAGCGCACGAGTGTAGGGGGTCTCGACGATGCAGGAGCCGGTAGCGACGATGCCGCCCGACGAGGGATACGTCGAGTCCTGGGCGACGGGAACGAGCGCCAAGGGAGAATTCCACTGCTCGGAGTGCGGGTACGGCATCGCGGTCTGCCGCGACCTGCCGCTCTGCCCGATGTGCGGCGGGACCGCGTGGGAGCAGGCGGCCTGGAGCCCGTTCTCCCGTGCGGTCGAGCCTTCGTCCTGAGGGCCGCGAACCTGACCGACTCGCCGGTGACGAAGGGGCGCTTCGTCGTTCGGCTCGAACGGTGAAGACACGAGGCGAGCATCATCGGTCGCCGGACTGGGACCCGCGCTCCTTCTACGAGCGCCAGGAGGAGTGGAGCGGCGCTTACACCGGCCCGATCACGGATTACCACCGCCGAAAGGCTGCTCTCGTAGCCCGCCACTGCGGGCGAGAGCGCCGCGTTCTGGAACTCGGAGCGGGCGGGGGTCAAGCGGCGCTGGCAACTGCTGAGCTCGGTCTGACAGTCGACGCTGTCGAGCTCGTTCCGCGACTCGCTGCGTACGCGCGCACGCTCGCGGCCAGTCTCCCCGTTGGCTGCGTCAACGTGATCGAGGACGACTTCTACACGGGCGCCGTCACCGGGCCATACGGGGCTGTCGCCTACTGGGACGGCTTTGGGATTGGCACTGACATCGAACAGCAGACGCTGCTTCGCAAAATCCGCGCATGGCTCGCCGATGACGGTCGAGCGTTGATCGACATCTACACACCGTGGTATTGGGAAGCGGTTGCAGGCGCGACGACGAAGGTCGGGACCGCTTGCCGTCGCTACGACTTCGACGTGCGCACACAAAGGATGATCGACACGTGGTGGGCCGAGAGCGACCCTCGACAGGCGAAGAGTCAGATGCTTCGTTGCTACGCCCCGGAAGAGCTCGAGTTGCTGATCGAGCCAACCGGCCTCACCGTCGAGGAGACGATCGTCGGTGGCGCCTACGATTACGAGCGCGCCGTCTACCGCGAGCGTGCGGTCATCGGTGAAGCGATGAGCTACACCGTCGTAGCGGCGCGCACGCCCTAGCGTGCCGCGACGCCTGGCGATCGGGGGCGGCTAACCGGATACCCCTGTACGAGCCCGTTTCGGAACGACGGGCTCTCGAGCTACAGCCCGAAGACCTTCTGGATCTCGTTCCAGATGGTCAGCATCAAGGCGATCGCGAAGCCGGCGAGGAGCAGCAGCATGACGAAGAACCGGAGCCTCGCGTGGGCGCGCTCCTGCTTTTGCCGGAGCCGCGCACGACGCTTTGCGCGGTGCAGGCGATAGGCCCGGTCGACCGCGGTCGGATCGACCGGCGGATCGTGGGGCGGAGACACGATTCGGCGCGCCGGCTGGGCCATCGTCCGGATTCTAGTTGCCCGTCGGGCGGGCGGCCGGGTCCTTGGCCATACTGAGAGCGGGTCGGGAGATGGTCGCGTATCCGGTACAGCGAGAGCGGGCAGGCGGTTCGCCGGAGGATTCCGGGGCCGCACTGGAGATGCTCGCCGTCGCGGGGGATGCGATCGCCTCGGCCGAGTCCCTCCCGGATGCGCTCGAGGCGATCGCCGAGGCGCTCGCGCGGGCCGTCGGAGCCGACGTCGTCGTCGCCCGCGTCGTCGACGACTCGACAGGCGATTTTCGCTCCGTCGCCGTCGCGACGACGTCCTCGGCGGTGGCGGCCGAGCTGGAAGGCTCCCGTTTCCCGGGCGACCAGCTCTCGTCCTCGGAGGAGATCGACGAGGTCGAGCGGCTCCCCGACGCCGTCCGGCGCGCGGCGGAGCGGGTCCGCGCCGGCGCGGTGCTTCAGCTTCCGGTGCTCGCAGGGTCGGAGGTCGCCGGGACGCTCGAGCTGATGCGGTCGTCGTCGGCGGCGTTCGACGGGGCGCAGCGTCGGCTCGCTCGGCTCGCCGCCGGCCAGGCCGGGCTCGCGATCCGCGCGTTCCGTGGAGACGCCGCCGCCCGCAGCGATGCGCTCGAGCCTGGCCGCGCGCTCGAGCTCGCCGGCGACGCGCTCGCGGCCGGCGCAGACGAGGCGCGAACGGCCGAGCAGGTGACCCGCGTGGCGGCGGAGACGACTGCGGCGGTCGTAAGCCTGCTCTGGCGCCGCGAGCCGGGCCAGCCGCTGGGGCTTGTCGCCTCGTCCGGGCTCGACCGCCAGGACACGGCGCTCGTGGACGCGGCCGAGGCCGTCGAACGGGCCGTGCGACGGCGGGAGGCGGTCTCCGTCGAATCCGTGGACGGCAGACTTCCCGGCGGCGCCGCGGTCTCGGCGACGCTCCAGCTCGGCCAGCCCCCCGTCGGGGCGCTCCAGCTGCTCTTCCCGGCCGGTCACGCGCCGGCGAAGGAGGAGCTCGGCGCCCTCGCCACGTTCGGCGTCCGGGCCGCGCACGCCCTGCGCTCGAGCATGCGATCCCGTACCGTCGCGCTCGAGCTCGAGCGTACGCGCGCGCTGCTCGCCGTCGTCGGCCAGGCGATCGCGCAGCTCTCGCTGGCCCACACGCTCGAGACGGCGGTCGACCGCGTGGCGGAGTTGCTCGGCGCCGACACCAAGCTTGCGATCTACCTCCGCCGGGACGAGCGCCTCTATGCGGCCGCCGGACGCGGGCTTGCCGGGCCGCACGTGCGCATCGCCGAGCGGCTGCTGCAGCTGACGCTCGGCCCGTTCCGCGGGCGCGGGATGCTCGTCGTGGAGAGCCTGCGCGGCGACCCGCGCCTCGCGGACCTCTCGGACGCGTCGGCGGAAGCCGGCCTCGACGCGGCGATCGCCGTCGCACTCCACGTCCACGGCGAGCCGATCGGCCTGCTCGGCGTCTATCCGCCCTCTGAGCGAAAGCTGAGCGAGAACGAGTCGGCGCTCTTGAGCGCGCTCGCGACCCAGCTCGCGGTCGCCGTCCAGAACGCCCAGCTCCACGAGGAAGCGAAGCGGCTCGGCGCAGAGCGTGAGCAGGCGCTCCAGTCGGAGAGGACGGCGTCGAAGCGCGTCGGCGCGCTGTACGAGATCTCCCGCTCGTTCGCCCAGAGCCTGTCGCTCGAGGCGACGCTCGACGCCGTCGCGCGGACGGTTGTCGACGTGGTCGACGACGTGGACATCGCCGTTCTCCGCATGCCCGACGAGCGGCGCGAGTGGCTCGTTCCGCGGGCGATGCACGTCGCGGCGCCGCGACTCGACGGGGCCGCGCGCGCCATCCTCTACCGGCCGCAGCCCTTCGGCGCGCATCCGGTTCAGCGCCTCTTTCGCCTCGGAGAGCCCTTTGCGCTGACGCCCGATCAGGTGGAGGCGATCGGCGGTCCGAGCACAGCCCTCCTGCCGTTCCTCGAGCGCGGCTGGACCGGCGCCGTGGTGCCGATCTCGACCCCAGCCGAGGTGCTCGCGTCCCTGACGATCCTCTCCCTGCGCCCGGGCTCGCCGGTCCGGGACGAGACGATCGAGCAGGCGACGGCGATCGCCGGCCAGGCCGCGCTCGCGATCGACAACGCACGCCTCTATCAACAGCAGAAGGAGTTCGCGGACACGATGCAGCGCTCGCTGCTCCCGCGCTCGGCGCCCGAGACGCGCTCTCTGGAGGTCGGAGACGCCTACCAGTCGTCCGCCCGGGTGGAGGTCGGCGGTGACGTCTACGACTTCATGGAGCTCGACGACGGGAGGCTCGCGGTCGTGCTCGGTGACGTCACGGGCCACGGGATCGAGGCCGCCGCGGACATGGCGATGGCGAAGTTCGTCTTCCGCTCGATGGCGCGCGAGCATCCCGATCCGGCCGATTTTCTTCGGGCCGCGAACGATGTCGTCGTCGGGGAGATCGCGCCTGGGAAGTTCATCACGATGGTGTACCTCGCGATCGACGGCGGGCGCGGCGAGGTCGCCGGCGCGGGCGCCGGGCACCCGGCGCCGCGGATCGTCGGCGTCGACGGAGCCGTGCGGCCGCTCGACGTCCGCGGGCTCGTGCTCGGTGTCGAGGCCGGCCAGGCATACGAGACGGTCCGGGAGCCGCTCGCGGCCGGGGAGGCGGTCGTCCTCTACACCGACGGCGTGATCGAGGCGCGGCTCGACGGGGAGTTGTACGGCTTCGAGCGGCTGGACGCGCTACTCTCGGAGCAACGCGACCTCTCGGCGCGCGACCTGGCCCAGGCCGTACTCGGCGACTGCCGCGCATTCGCCCGCGGAGAGCTGGCGGACGACTGCGCCGTGGTCGTCATCAAGCGGACCGTTTGATCCAGCTCAGGCGCGCGCCCGGGACGTTCGCACGCGTCGGCCACCGTGGAGCCGCCGCGCTCGCCCCGCAGAACACCTTGCGGTCGTTCGAGCTCGCGGCCGAGCTCGGCTGCGACATGCTCGAGTTCGACGTGCTGGACCTCGCCGACGGCACGCTCGTCCTCGCGCACTCGAACGACCTGAGGGAGGTGAGCCACGGCGCGGCCCGGGGACGCGTTCGCAGCCAGGGACTCGACCGGCTACGCCTCGCAGCGCCGGAGCTCCCGACCTTCGACGAGGCGCTCGCGTTCCTCGCGGAGCGGCTCCCGGGGATCGGCCTGCAGATCGACCTGAAGAGGCGCGGGATCGAGGTTGCGGTCGTGGACGCGCTCCGGCGCCACAGCGTGCTCGACCGCTCGTGGGTGAGCGGCTTCGACGCGGCGAGCCTGCGTCGGATCGCGGCCCTCGCGCCCGATCTTCCGCGCTCCTACACGCTTCCGCGCGACCGCCTCGGGATCTCGAAGCGCGGCCCGCTCGCGCCCGTCGTCCGCGGGGCGCTCGCCTCGCTCGGGGCGTCGCTGCCGCGGCGGTTGCCCGGGCTCCTGCGCCGCGCCTGCGCCTCCGCGGCGACGCTCCATCACTCGGTCGCCACGCCGGAGGCCGTCGCACGGGCTCACGAGCTCGGCGCCGCCGTCTACGTCTGGACGGTGGACGATCCCGCGCTCGCGGAGCGGCTGCTGGAGGAGGGCGCCGACGGTATTATCACGAACGATCCTCGGATCTTTGCGATCCTGAAGCCGTGAAACGACGCGTCGCCCTTTCCTGCTCGATCCTGGCCGGCCTCCTGCTCGCAGGTCTGCTCGCGGCCACCGTCGTGGCGAGTCCACCGCCGCCGGCCGCGACGACCACCGGAACGACTACGACCACGACGACGCCGACTCCGGCGACGATCCCACCGGGCGTGACGATCGCGGGCGTCGAGGTCGGAGGAATGCTCGCGGCCGATGCCGCAACCGCGGTCCAGTCCGCGTTCGAGGCGCCGCTCGAGCTCATCCTGCCGGGGACTCGTGTGCTCGTGCCCCCCGACCTCCTCGGCGCGACGCCCGGCGTGCAGAGGGCGGTCGCGAAGGCGCAGACATCGATCCCGAACACCGCTGTGCCGCTCGGCGTCGCAGTCGACCAGGCGAGGACGGCCGCGTTCGTCGCCGGGCTCGCGAGGCGGTACGACCGGCTCCCCGCGGACGCCGAGCTCGCGCTTCGCCGTCTGCGCCCGTGGCTCTCCAAGGAACGGATCGGCCTCCGGCTCGAGCAGCGCCGTGCGGTCCGCGACGTCGTCGTGGCGCTGAGCGCCGCCGCGCGCAGGCCGGTGCGACTCTACGAGCAGAAGCTCCGCGCGGAGGTCACGCGCCGCAACTTCGGGCCGGTGATCGTCATCCACCGCAGCACGAACCGGTTGACGCTCTACCGCGGGATGCGCTACCAGCGGGCATTCACCGTCGCGACCGGTCAGCGCGCATACCCGACGCCGCTCGGGCGCTTCGGGATCGTCGTCAAGTGGCGGAATCCGTGGTGGTATCCGCCCGCCTCCCCGTGGGCGAAGGGTCAGAAGCCGGTTCCGCCCGGGCCGGAGAATCCGCTCGGCACTCGCTGGATGGGACTCTCGGCGCCGGGCGTCGGCATCCACGGCACCCCCGAGGGCGGCTCGATCGGCTACTCCGTCTCGCACGGATGCATCCGGATGCGCATCCCGGAGGCCGAATGGCTCTTCAACCACGTCGAGGTGGGGACGACCGTCTTCATCGTCGCGGGCTGATGGCTCGGTCGGCGCGGCTGACGGCTCAGGCGCTCGCGGTCGGCCTCGTCGTCGGGCTCCTGGCGCTCCTCGTCTGGCGCGTCACGGGCTCGCGCACCGACGTCGCCTCGGCGCTCGCGAGGAACCAGCAGCCTGCGGCGCCGAGCTTCGAGCTCCGGCGACTCGACGGGAAGGGCTCGATCTCGCTCGCGGCGTTGCGCGGCAAGCCCGTCGTGCTGGACTTCTGGGCCTCCTGGTGTATCCCGTGCATCCATGAGTCGAGGCGGCTCGAGGCCGCGCACCGGGTCTACGGCGACCGGATCGCCTTCGTCGGCGTCGACACGAAGGACTACGCCGGCGACGCGCGCGCCTGGCTCCGAAGGTACGGGATCACGTATCCGAGCGTGCACGACGGCGACGGGAGGGTGCTGACGCGCTGGGGCGGGCTGCCGATTCCCCGGCTCTTCTTCCTCGACCGCCGCGGCAAGGTCGTCGGCCAACTCGTCGTCGAGGAGGACCTGCCGAGGTACCTGCGACAGATCGCCTCGTCGTGATCCGGTTCGCCGTCGTCGTCCTCGCGGCGCTCGTGCTCGCCCCGGTCGCGGCGGCCTGCACCGGCCGTCCGAGCCTGGGCGCGCTCGAGGGTCAGGTCATGTGCCCCGTCTGCGGAACGACGCTCGATCAGTCCGACTCGCCCGCGGCGCAACAGATCAAGCGCTTCATCTCGGGCCGGATCGCCGCCGGCGACAGCGACTGCGGGATCAAGGACAAGCTCGTCGCGAGCTACGGGGAGTCGATCCTCGCGGCGCCGCGCGATCGCGGCTTCGGCCTGCTGGCCTGGTGGCTACCGCTCGGCGGGATCCTCGCGGGGGCGGCCGCACTCGCCTTCGGCGTCTGGCGGTGGTCGCGCCGACGCGGAGACGGCGGACCGCCGGCGGTCGCGCTCGACCCGGCCCTCGAGCGGCGGCTCGACGACGAGCTGGCGCGGTTCGACGCGTGATCGCGCGCATCCCGGTCGCGTTCCTCGCTGGGCTCGTATCCGTCGTCTTCCCGTGCGTTCTCCCGCTCGTGCCCGGCTACCTCTCGGCCGTCTCGTCGGTAGAGGCGAGCCGCTTCGGCCAACCGGGGGTCGGCCGACGGGTCGCGCTGTCGAGCCTGCCCTTCATTCTCGGGTTCACGATCGTCTTCGTGCTGCTCGGCGCCGCGTCGACCGCGATCGCGAGCGTCGTCGACAAGCGGACGCAGGCGGAGATCGCGGGGTTCGTCCTCGTCGTCGTCGGGCTCGCGCTCGCACGTCTCTTGCCGTGGCCGGAGCGCGCCGTCGCGCCGCGCCTCCACTCGGGCGCGCGGCGGCGCGGCTCGAGCGTCCTGCTCGGCGGCGCGTTCGCGATCTGCGCCGCGCCGTGCGTGGGGCCGGTGCTCGCAGGCGTGCTCGTGCTCGCGAGCAACTCGCACACCGTCCTGCGCGGCTCTGTGCTCCTCGTCGCCTACTCCGCGGGGCTCGGGCTCGCCTTCGTGCTCGCGGGCGTCGCCTTCGCTCGCTCCATGGGCGCGTTTCGCTGGGTGCGCGACCACTATCGGGCGTTCAGCACGGCCGGCGGCGCCGTGTTGGTCGCGATCGGGCTGCTGCTCTTCTTCGACCGGTTCTGGTGGGTCCAGGTGTACACGAACCGCGCCCTGCGCTCGGTCGGCCTGGGCGGCTAGTAGTGGTCTGACTCGACCGGTCGACCACTGCACTAGACCCGGGGCGGCGGCAGCTCGAGCGAGCCGGCCGCGACGATCGCACTCGCCGTTCGGAGCTGCTCCAGCAGTGCGGCCACCTCGACGCCTCGGTGCTCGGGCGCATACGCCGCGAGCCGCCGCGCCGCCTTCTCCAGCTGGCGCTCCGCGCCGACCCTCCGGCCGCGCCCCGCCTGGTACCACGCGACGGCCACGTGGACGAGCCCCTGCAGGAAGTCCCGCTCGCCCGGCTCCGCCGCACGCCAGGCCTCCTCGAGCGCCTCGTGCGCGGCGAAGTGCTCGCCGGCGCGGATCAGCTCGAGGCCGCGCTCGTACGGCGAAACGGCGCCCGCCATCGGCGCGAGCCTACAGCTTGAACAATCCCGCACGGGCGCTACGCTGCCCGCGTGGCGACGATCCTGCTGTGTGGGGTCGATCTCTTCTTCCGGGGCAAGCTCGAGGCTCTGCTGAAGGGGCATCAGCTCGTCACGACCGGCAGCGTCGACAGGCCGGACCTGGTGATCGCGGACATCTCGCGCATCGATCCGGAGGAGGTCGCGGACGCGTATCCAGATGTGCCGATCCTCGGCTTCGGTGGCCATACGGACACAGCCGGATTGCGGCGCGCACACGAGGCGGGCTTCGACCGAGTCGTGGTCAAAAACGCGCTCCACGAGCGGGCTGCTCAGCTCGTCGAGGAGCTGATCGCCTCGGTAGAGTAGCCCGCCGTGACCTACATCATCGCCGAGCCCTGCATCGACATCAAAGACCTCTCCTGCGTGGACGTCTGCCCTGTCGACTGCATCCACCAGGCCGACCGGATCCTCGTGATCGACCCCGAGGAGTGCATCGACTGCGGGGCCTGCGAGCCAGAGTGCCCGGTCGAGGCGATCTTCCCCGAAGACGCGCTCCCGGACAAGTGGGAGCCCTTCGTGAAGATCAACTACGCCTACGGCGAGGGCTTCGACGTCGTCAATCAGCTCACGGACGCGTACGCCACCGAGCACAACGTGCAGAACCCGCCCCTGGAATAACGCGCCGCGTTTCGGGTACGACCGTCGAGTCAACGAGTCGGAGGTTCCTCATGCCGCAGAAAGCCTGGAGCGCCAAGCGCGAGCGCCAGTACGAGCACGTCGTCGAGAGCGAAAAGGAGCAGGGCCGCCCGACGAAGAGGGCCAAGGAGATCGCCGCCCGGACCGTCAACAAGGAGCGGGTGCGGGCGGGCGAGGCGAAGTCGTCCTCCAAGCTGTCGCGCACGGACATGTCCTCGGGCAAGCGCGGCGGGCAGCGCTCCGGAACCGCTCGGCCGAAGGGCCGCACCAAGGAGCAGCTCTACAACGAGGCGAAGCGGATGAGCATCGCCGGTCGCTCGACGATGAGCAGGCAACAGCTTCAGCAGGCGGTCGAGCGGCGGAAGTAGTCGGCGTAGCCGCGGAGGAGACGGCTAAGCTCGGCGCGTGAGGCCGAAGACCCTCGATCACGTCGCGTTCTGGGTTCAGGAGCGCGAGCCGCTCGTCACCCTCGCGACCGAGCGGCTCGGCGTGCACGTGATCGACCGCCAGGACGCGTTCACCCTCGTGGGCTCGGACGCGCGCCGGGGGAAGCTGACCTTCTTCGACGCGGAGGGGCCGCGCGAGCGCGGGGGGCTGAAGCACGTCGCCCTCCGGGTCTCGGCGTTGCCCGACGGAGCCGCCGAGGAGCTCGAGCTGGGCGAGGGAATCCGCGTGCGGCTCGTCGAAGCTCCGAGCGAGGTCGACTACGACCTCGACCACGTGGCGATCTTCGCCGAGGATCCCGCCGCGACGGCCGAGGAGTACCTGCGGCTCGGCTTCAATCGCGCCGCCCCTAGCGCCGAGGGCAATCCGCGGATCGAGGTCGGCGGCGCCCACGTCGAGCTCCACCCGGGCGAGCCGGGCGATCCCGAGCGGCCGCTGCTGAACCACGTGGCCGTTCTCGTCGACTCGGTCGACGAGCACATCGCCGAGGCGGAGGAGCTGGGGATCGTCGACGCCGTGGTCGACGCCGCCAACACGCGCGCGGTCTTCGTCTGGGGCCCGGATCGCGTCCGCGTCGAGTACGTCGAGCACAAGCCCACGTTCTCATTGACCTAGATCCGGTCGTCTCGGGCGGGGGCATGGCGGGCCTCGTCGCCGCCGCACGGGCGCGCGAGCTCGGCGCCCGGCCGGTCGTCCACGAGAAAGGGTCGCGCCCGGGCGGCTCGATGCTGCTTTCGAGCTGCGTGGTCTGGCGCCACCGCGAGTGGGAGGACTTCCGCGCCGAGTGCTCGACCGGCGACGAGCGGCTCCAGCGCACCCTGTTCGAGCGGCTCGACGAGGGGATCGCATGGCTCGAGTCTCTCGGCGCGACCGTGCTCGTCCACGGCACCGGGAACGAGAGGACGGTCGGGAAGCGATTCGACCCGCGCAGCCTGACCGAGACGCTCGTTCGCGCCGCCGGCGACGTCCGGCTCGAGAGCGAGTCGAGCGACGCTACGATCCTCGCAACCGGTGGCTTCGCGCGCCGCTTCGCCGAGGAACGAGGTCTCCTCCTGCGGGCGAATCCGTGGAGCGACGGGGCGGGGCTCGACCTCGCCCGTGCCCGTGGCGCCGGGCTCTCCGCGGGAATCGACGAGTTCTACGGCCGCGCGATGCCGGCGCCGCCGGCGCTCATCGACGAGGCCGGCTTCGTCCCTCTCGCGCAGCTCTACGGCCGCTGGTCGCGTGTCCTGGACGAGGCCGGGGCCGAGATCGTCCACGATCCTTCCGACTGGTCGGAGACGCGCCTCGTCCAGGCGATCGCCGGCAGGCCGGGTTGCCGCGCGTGGTACCTCGTCGACGACCGGACGCTGCGACGGCCGGTGCGCGAGCGAACCGTCGCGCAGGCGATCGAGGCGGCCCGCGCCGCGGGAGGCGCGGTGATCCCGCCAGAGGACCTGCCGTTCGAGGCGCCGGCCGGCTACAGGCTCGCCGTCCACGTGCAGGCGGCCGTCACGCACACGATCGGCGGTCTCCGCATCGACGACCGCGCGCGTGTGCTCGACACGGAGGGCGCGCCGATCGACGGGCTCTTCGCGGCCGGCGCCGAGGCGGGCGGGATCTCGACCGGCGGCTACGCCAGCGGTCTGGCGGCTGCGCTCGTCTTCGGGCGCGTTGCAGCCGAGACGGTTTGCGGACCGCGCTGAGGCGGGAGAAGAGCCGGGTGCGGCGCCTGGCCACACTTCTGCTCGTGGCCCTCGCCCTCGCAGGCTGTGGCGGGAGCGGCTCGAAGCGGCTTTCCAGGCAGGAGTTCGTCACGAAGGCGAACGGTGTCTGCCGCGACTACTACGGCAAGCTGAACAAGCTCGGCCAGCCCAAGAGCCCCGCCGCCCTCGGCCCGTTCATCGACGAGGCCCTGCCGCTCGTGCAGGCCGAGCTGAAGTCGTTGCGCGCGGTCAGCCCCCCGGCGTCGGATCAGGCCGCATACGACCGCCTGCTCGCGCAGGCGCAGCGGGAGAACGACATCGGCGAGCACGAGCTGAAGCCGGCGGTGGACGCCCATGACGCGGCGAAGACCCAGCAGGTCTCGCAGCGTCTCGCCGCCGAGGACGGGAAGTTCAACGCGACGGCCACCGCGCTCGGCCTGTCGGTCTGCGCCCAGTCGAGCTCGACGGGCTGAGAGCCCGTTTCGAATGGCGTGCCGAGGGCATGGTGCTTCGTTTCGAAACGGGCTCTGAAAGCTAGAGCGGCTCGAGGTAAGCGCAGACGCGCGTGTCGTTCGGTAGCGGGGAGGGCGCGAGCTTCGTCACACGCAGCTTCCCGTCGTCAGCCTCGACCTCCGAGCCGACGGCCGGCGGCTCGCCGTCCCGCTCGCGCAGCTCGTAGCCGGTCGGCTTCCAGACGAAGAGGAGGTATTTGCCCTCGGCCACGGGGCCCGGATCCTACCCCGCTGCGGCGTAGGGGGGCAGGACGAGCCGGACGGTCGTGCCGCCGTCCTCGCCCTGGTCGACGGTCAGCTCGCCGTTGAGCGTCCGCGCCCGCTCGGCCAGCTCCTCGAAGGTGCGCCGCCGGCGCTCGCCGGGCGCGTCGTCGGCGATCGTCGTCTCGAAGCCTCCCTGGTCGGTCTGGCGAACCTCGACGGATAGGCGCTTGGGCGGTCCGCGCCGCACCGCCTGGTTCAGCGCCTCGCGAATGATCTGGTACAGCGCCGCCTGTGTCTTCTCCGCGATCCGCTCGCCCGTGTCGACGTCGAGCTCGGCCCTGACCCCGTGCGCGATCTCGATCTGGTCGGTCAGCGCGCGCACCGCCGAGCCGAAGCCGCGGTCACGGAGGACGACCGGCTCCAGGTTGAAGGAGAGGTCCCTGAGCTGACCGATCGTGGCGCGGTGCCGGGCGAGCGCCGAGCCGATCACCTGCTTCGCCTCGTCGAGCCGGTCCTCGGAGATCGAGGCGAGTCCGGCGTCCAGCATCAGCGCGATCCCGGAGAGCGACTGGACCGCGCCGTCGTGCAGCTCGTCGGCGAGCCTCCGCCGCTCGTCCTGCTCGGCCGTGATCAGCTGGTCGGAGAGCCGCGACCGCTCGGCCTCGCGCACCTGGGCCTCGGCCAGAAGGCGAGCGTTCTCCTGCTCTCGCGCGGCGAAGTCGGCCAGGACCGTGGCCCTGACGACGTCCTCGCGCGTGAACGGCCGGGGCCGTGTCAGCCGCAGGGCGCCGACCTCCTCCTCGCGCACCTTGAGCGGGATCACCACCGCGTTCTCCGCCGGCGCCTTGCGCGGCCGCTCGCCCGCCTCGAGGACTCGTGCCCGCGCATCGAAGAGCCGCTCGGCCTCGAGGCGCGCCTGCTCCAGCACCGACGGGGTCCCGGCGATCTGCGCCATCGACTCGACGAGCGACTCGAGGAACCGCGCCTCGCTCGAGAGCTCCTGCTCGGCCGTCTCGTGCCGGCGCCGTTCGCTGACGATCAGGTAGGCGGCGAGGAGCGCCCCCGTGCCGACCGCGAGCGAGAGCCCGACCGCCTTCAAAGCGACGTTTCCGAGCACGAGCCCGAGCACGGCCAGCACGGCCGCGACCGCGAAGGCCGCGACCAGCAGTCCCGCCCTAGTCGATGATCGCTTCGCGAAGCGCAATCGCGACCGCTTGCGTCCGCGTGTCTGCCTCGAGCTTGGCCAGGATGTGGCGGACGTGGCTCTTGACCGTCTCCTGGCTGATGAACAGCTTGGAGGCCACGTCCTGATTCGACATGCCGTCGGCGAGGAGCTGCAGGATCTCCCGCTCCCGGCCGGTCAGCATCTCGTCCTTGTCCTTGCCGGTCAGGAAGGCGGGCATCAGGGCGGGATCGACGTAGCCTTCTCCGCCGGCGACCTTCTCGATCGCGCGGAGGAGCGTCTGGTGCGGGGCCTCCTTGAGGATGTAACCCTTCGCGCCCGACTCGAGCCCGCGGCTGAGGAGCGACCGCTCGCTATAGGCGGTGAAGATCAGCACGGCGCTGTCGGGCACCTTCCGCGTCAGCTCCTTCGTCGCTTCGAGCCCGTCCATCCCGGGCATGCGGACGTCCATGATCACGACGTCGGGACGGCGCCGCTCGGCGAGCGCCACGGCGCTCGCGCCGTCGGACGCCTCGCCGATCACGCGGATGTGCGGCGCGCGCGAGAGCGACAGGCGCAGACCCTCCCGGACGACCTCGTGGTCGTCGACGATCAGACAGGTGATCTCGCCCGGGGTGGACATGCCCGCGGATTGTATGTCCCTGAACGGCTAAACCAGCGAAAGCTGCTCGGGCTCGGGCGGAGGCTCGAGCTTGACGCTGCGGCGGTCCCGAACTCCGTGCTCGCGCGCCAGCCGGGCGACCTGCGCCCGTGCCGGTCTCGCCTCCGCCGCCGACAGATAGGCGCGCCCGGCGTACAGCTTCTCGTAGAGCGGCAGCTGCTCGGGCCAGTCCTCGGCGAGGCGCCGGAGGAAGTGCTCTCGTGTGCCGGGGCGCAGGTAGAGCAGGTTCGCCCAGATCCCGGTCGCCCCGGCCTCCCGTGCCGCGCGCACGACCGCGGCCAGCTGCTCGGGCCGATCGGAGATGCCCGGGAGGATCGGCGCCATCCCGACGCGGGCGTCGATGCCCGCGTCCACGAGCGCCTTCAGCGCGCGCAGCCGCTGGCGCGGGTGCGCGGTCGACGGCTCGGTGCGCCGCCAGACCTCCTCGTCGAGCGTCGGGATCGAGAACGTGACGCCTACGGATGCGCGCTTCGCCGCCTCGGCCAGGATGTCGATGTCGCGCACGATCATCGGTCCGCGAGTGATGATCCCGAACGGGTTGGCGGCGTCGCGCAGGGTCTCGAGGCAGGAGCGTGTCAGCCGGTAGCGGCCTTCCGCCGGCTGGTACGGGTCGGTGGCGGCGCCGATCACGACCGTCTCGCGCTCCCACGAGGCCCGAGCGAGCTCGCGCCGCAGCACCTCCGCGACGTTCGTCTTGACGCGAATCGACGTGCCGTAGCGGTCGTCCGCCGGCCGGTCCGAGCGGCGCTCGAACGCACGGACGTAGCAGAAGGTGCAGCGGTGGACGCAGCCCATGTACGGGTTCAAAGACCATTTGAACGCCATCCCTTTCACCGCGTTGAGCGCGCTCTTGCAGGGCTCTTCGCGATACTCGATCCGCATGCCCCGATGATAGAACATGCGTTCGTAGAGATGGCAAGCGGGATCCGGCGGCTGACGCTTCCGCTCCCGACCGGGCCGAAGCTCGTCCATTGCTATCTCGTCGACGGCACGCTGTTCGACACCGGGCTCGGCGTCGGTGACGAGCCGTGGGCGGGCGCCGGCGTCGAGCGCATCGCGATCACCCATTTCCACCCGGACCACGTCGGCGGCGCCGCGGCGGCCGCGGAGACGACCGGTGCGACCGTCCACCAGGGCCGGCTCGACTACGCGCAGTGCGAGCGCGTCTGGGGCTCGGCAGACTGGCCCGAGCGCATCGCGGCCTGGTTCCGAGGCCATGGCGCTCCGGCGGCGGTCGCGGACGAGCTGATCGAGCAGGGGCACGCCTTCGCACCGTTCATCCGCTTCGCGCCCGACCCGGAGTTGCTCGATCAGGGCTCCGAGCTCGACGGCTGGAGCGTGCTCGAGCTTCCGGGCCACGCCGACGGCCACCTCGGCTTCTTGCGCGACGGCGTCCTCGTCGGGGGCGACCACCTGCTCGATCCGATCTCTCCCGCGATCGGCCTCTACCCGGACAGCCGCCCCGATCCGCTCGGCGATTACCTCACCTCCCTCGAGCGGACGATCGAGCTCGCGCCCGATATTGTCTACCCGGGCCACGGCGAGCCGATCCGGAATCCAGCCGCCCGCGCGGCCGAGCTGGTCGAGCATCACCGCGTTCGCCTGGAGCAGACCGCGGCGGCGCTCTCGGCCCGTCCGCAAACGGGCTTCGAGGTCTCGCTCGCGCTCTTCGGCGACGAGCTCGCCCCGACCCAGCGACGCTTCGGCGTCGCCGAGGCGCTGTCGCACCTGGAGCGGCTCGTGCGCGTGGACGGGGCCGCGCGCGGCGGGGCCGACGGGCCGGCTACCTATACTGCGGGCTAGTTGGACGACGAGATCCTTCCTAGTACCCACGCCGCCGGGGCCGGCGCATGACCCTTCTGTTCGAGCTCATCGCCGTCGCGGCGCTGATCCTCCTGAACGCGTTCTTCGTCGCGGCCGAGTACGGACTCGTCACTGCGCGGCGGACGCGGATCGTCGAGCTCCACCACCAGGGCAACCGTCGCGCGCGCGACGTGTTGCGGATCACCGCCGACCCGCCGCGCTTCATCGCGGCGATGCAGCTCGGCGTGACCCTGACCTCGCTCGGGATCGGCGCGCTCGGCGAGCACGCCCTCTCGAAGGCCTTCGACCCGGTGATGGCGACGGTGCTCGCGATCGCGCTCGCGTACCTCGTCCTGACCTTCTTCCACGTCGTGATCGGCGAGCTCGTGCCGAAGGGGGTGGCGCTCGGCCACTCCGACCGGACGGCGCTGGCCGTCTCGGCGCCCGTGCGCGGGTTCTTCCTGATCGCCCGACCGCTGATCTGGGTGCTGCAGCGGGCGACGGAGATCGTCCTGCGCGCGCTCGGGCTGAAGCCGCCCGGCGCCGAGGACGCGGTCCATTCCGAGGCGGAGCTGCGGATGCTCGTCTCCGCCTCGACCCAGCACGGGGAGATCCAGAAACAGGAGCAGGAGATGCTCTACAAGGTCTTCGACTTCGCCGACAAGGAGGTCTCGAGCGTGATGGTGCCGCGGCCGCAAGTCGTGGCGCTCTCGATCGCACTCCCGCCCGAGCAGTGCCTCGAGGCGGTGATGGACTCCCCGTACACGCGCTACCCGGTCTACCGCGACTCGCTCGACCACATCGTCGGCATCCTGCACGTCCGCGACCTCTTCTCCGCGCTGCGCGAACGCGGGATGGAGCAGGTCAAGGTCGAGGAGATCGTCAGAGCCGCCCACATCGTCCCCGAGACGAAGGACCTGGCCGCTCTGCTGACGGAGTTCCGCCGCACGAACCAGCACATGGCCGTCGTGATCGATGAGTACGGCGAGATGGAGGGGATCGTGACGCTCGAGGACCTGCTCGAGGAGATCGTCGGCGAGATCGAGGACGAGTTCGACCTGCCGGACGAGTCGGTGGAACAGGTCGACGACGACACGATCCGGATCGACGGCACCTTTCCGATCGACGATTTCAACGAGCGCTTTCGCGTCTCGCTGCCGGTCGAGGACTACCACACGGTGGCCGGCTTCGTCTTCGGGGTGCTCGGCCGCGCGCCCGAGGTCGGCGACGACGTCTCGCACGACGGCGTGCGCTTCGACGTGCTCGAGGTCGCGGGCTCACGCATCGACCGGTTGTCGGTGACCTTCGAGCAACGTCGAGACCTGCGCGAGCGGGGCGAGACCGAGCGCGACGAGCTCGACGCGGAGCTCTTCCATCCCGAGGCCTAGCGCGACAGTTCTCCTGTGGGTCCCCTGGAGACCCCTGGCTACACTGATTCAGGCAGGAACGTCAAACCACAGAGGAGCCTCATGAATCGTCTCACCCTTGCGCTTGCCGTCGCGCTCGCGGCTCTCGTCGCGGCCGTCCCGGCGTTCGCATCGACCCCCAAGCTGACCGGCGCCGTCGGGCCGGGCTTCACGATCACGCTCGAGAAGGGCTCGACCAAGGTCACGAAGCTCAAGCCGGGGAAGTACACGATCGTCGTCAACGATCGTTCGAACATCCATGACTTCCATCTCAGCGGGCCTGGGGTGAACAAGGCGACGAGTATCCCCGGCAAGGGCACGAAGACGTGGAAGGTCACGCTGAAGAGGGGCACGTACAAGTACGTCTGCGACCCTCACACGATCGCGATGCACGGCTCCTTCAAGGTCCGCTAGCCCGCTCGCGGAATCCGCTCGGAGCTCCTTCGCGTATCCGGGGCGACCATCCCCGACGTGAAGGAGCTCCATGACCCGCATCGCTTTCTCGCTCGTCCTCACCGGCCTGCTGGCGGCCCTCGTGATCCTCGCGCCGGCCCAGGCCTCCCTCCGGAAGCTCGAGGGCGAGGTCGGCCCCGGCTACACGATCGAGGTGAAGCTGGCCGGCAAGGACGTGAAGACGCTGAAGGCCGGGAAGTACTCCCTGAAGGTGGAGGACAAGGCGACGAACCACGACTTCCACCTGATCGGCCCCGGTCTGAACAGGGTGATCACGAGCGTGCCGTTCAAGGGCGCCAAGACCGTGACCGTGACGCTCGAGCCCGGCAGGTACACGTATCGGTGCGATCCGCACGCCGCGACGGGCATGAAGGGCAGCTTCAAGGTCACGAGGTAATCGCCAGCTCCGCGACCCGGCCGTCTTCGATCGTGAAGGCGGCTAGGTCGCCGGTTTGCAACGACAGGATCAGGTAGGGCTTCCCCGCCCAGAGCCCGATGTTCTCCACGTCGGTGCGCGAGGGCCGCGCCGGCGCCGGGTGCGAGTGGAAGACCGCGAGCTCGTAGCCCTCGTCCTCGGCGAACCAGAGCTCCGGGTCGTCCAGCTCGAGCTCGAAGCGGTAGGGAGAAGCGGCCGCGTTCCGGCCCGGCTCGTAATGTTCGGCGCGGCCGTCGCGGAGGAGGACGAGCCCGCACGCCTCGTTCGGCGCGGCGGCCTGGGCGTGCTCGACGAGCGCGGCGCGGACCTCCGCAGGGATCACCACCAGATCGTGCGCTCCATCGAGGCCTCGACGTCCTCGGCGTCCCAGAAGCCGGCGGAGAGGTACTTCCAGCCGCCGTCGGCGAGCACGGCCACGACGACGCCCTCGTCGAGCTCGGCGGCGAGCTTCCGCGCGACGTGTGCGACCGCGCCGGAGGAGACGCCGGCGAAGAGGCCGTCCTCGTCCAGGAGTCGGCGCACGGCGGCGACGGACTCCTCGTTCGAGACGAGCACCTTCCGGTCGAGCTTCGCCACGTCGAGGATCGGCGGCACGTAGCCGTCGTCGAGCGAGCGAAGGCCCATGACGGGATCTCCAGGCAGGGGCTCCGCCGCCGCGACGACGAGGCCCGGGAAGCTCTCGCGCAGCCGCTCGCCGGCGCCCATCAGGGTGCCGCCCGTACCGAGCCCCGCGACGAGGACGTCGACGCGGTCGAGCGCTTCCGCGATCTCGGCTCCCGTGCCCTCGTAGTGCGCGCGTGGGTTCGCCTCGCTCGCGTACTGGAACGGCATGAAGTAGCCGGGCTCGCGGCCGGCCAGGTCGAGGGCGAGCCGAACGGCGCCGTTCGATCCCTCCTCCGCCGGTGAGAAGACGATCTCGGCCCCGTACAGGCGGAGCAGGCGCTTGCGCTCGTCGGTCGCGTTCTCGGGCATGACGCACGTGAGCGGATAGCCCTTCAGCTTTGCGACGAGCGCGAGCGAGATGCCGGTGTTTCCGCTCGTCGGCTCGAGCAGCGCGCGGCCCGGCTCGAGCTCTCCGGAGGCCTCTGCCGCCTCGATCATCGTCTTCGCGACGCGGTCTTTGATCGAGCCGGTCGGATTCTGTCCCTCGAGCTTGGCGTACACGCGAACGTTCCCGGTGGACGTCAGCTTCACGAGCGGGGTGTTACCGACGAGCTCGAGGAGGTTCGTCGCGAGCCGGCTAGCCACCGGCCATGGCCGGAAGGAGGATCACGGTCGAGCCCGCTTGCACGGGAGTGTCCGCTCCGTCGAGCGTGCGGATGTCCTCGCCCGCGACGTAGACATTGACGAACGTCACGAGCTCCTCGTCGTCGAGGAGGCGCCCTCGCAGGCCCGGGAAGCGGGTCATCAGGTCGTCCAGGAGCTCGCGGACGGTGTCGCCGTCCGCCTCGACCTCGCGCTCGTCGCCGACCTCGGCTCGCAGCGTCGGTGGAATGCGCACGCGGCTCATGCGGGCTCCCCGGCCGGCCGGCCCGCGCAGAACTCCACGTAGTCCACGTAGTCGGTGATCGTCGGATGCGTCCCGCAGACCGGGCAGTCCGGATCGCGCCGGAGCTTCACCTCGGTGAACTCCGGCCCCAGCGCGTCGAAGAGCAGCAACCGTCCCACGAGCGGCTCGCCGATCCCGAGCACGAGCTTGAGCGCCTCGTTCGCCTGCAGCGACCCGATCACTCCGGGCAGGACGCCCAGCACACCGCCCTCGGCGCAGGACGGCGCGAGCTCCGGCGGCGGGGGCGTGGGGAAGAGGCAGCGGTAGCATGGGCTCTGTTCGCCGTCGTGCTCTCCGGCGGCCGCTCGACCGGTCGGTTGAGACGGACGCGCGAGCGAAGCCCGCCCGTCCTGGTGACGGGCGCCGCGAGCGACGCCCTGTTCGCCGTCACCGCGGGCGGCGCCGTGTTCGCCGCCGGCGACCCTCGGCCGGAAGACCGTGACCTGGCCCTCGAAGCGGTAGATCGAGCCGTGGACGACGGGGATCCCGTGCCACACCGAGGCGTCGTTCACGAGGTAGCGGGTGGGGAAGTTGTCGGCGCCGTCGACGATCACGTCCCAGCCGTCTGCGAGGATCCGCTCGACGTTCTCGGAGGTCAGTCGCTCCTTGTAGCCGACGACCTGCACGTCGGGATTCAGCGCCTCGAGCGTCCGCTTTGCGGAGTCGACCTTCGGCTCGCCGAGGCGATCCGTCGAGTGGACGATCTGGCGCTGGAGGTTCGACTCGTCGACGACGTCGGCGTCCACGATCCCGATCCGTCCGATCCCGGCGGCGGCCAGATAGAGCGACGCGGGCGAGCCGAGCCCGCCGGCGCCGATCAGGAGCACCTTCGCCTCGAGCAGCTTCAGCTGGCCGGGCTCGCCGACCTCGGGGATGAGCAGGTGCCGCGAGTAGCGCGCGCGCCGGGGTGCGTCGAGGCCTGCCGCGAGCTCGACGGGGAAGCCGCTTCGCTTCCAGTCGGCGAAGCCGCCGGCGAGAGAGACGACGTCCTCGTAGCCGAGCTCGGCGAGGGTCTTGGCGGCAAAGGCGGACCGATTGCCGGCCGCGCAATAGACGACGATCCTGCGCTCGGGATCGGGCGCTGCGCGCTCGATCCGCGACTCGAGACTCCCGCGGGGGATGTGCACCGCGCCCGGGAGGTGGCCTTCGTCCCACTCGGCCTGCTCCCGGACGTCGAGGACGAGCGGATCGCCCTCCTCGATCAGGTCGCGCGCCCGGGCCGCGCCGGCCTCCTCGATCTCCAGCCGCACCCGCTCCAGCAATTCCCTGTAGCTCGCCATTGGTTTCAAAAGGATAGCGGGGCGGGTGTCGCTATCGTCGAGCTTTGATGAGCCCCCGCACGCGCGTGATCGTCGTCGTCGCGCTCGCGGCGGTCGCCGCCTCGGGCGCGGCCGTCGGGATCACGCTCGCGACCCGAACGGCCGTTTCGGCGCCGCGCTCTGCGCCGAAACCCCCGCCGTTCGTGCCCGACCCGCTGGCCTCTGCTGCTGTCACGCATGACGTCCGCGCGGCCCTGCACGCCTGGCCGGCGGGGACGATCCGGCACCTTCGCGCCCTGGCCGGCGAGCACCCGCGCAGCGGGCTCGTGCGGCTGGAGCTCGGCCTGGCGCTCGCGTTCGCGAATCGGGACGCGGAGGCCGCGCAGGCCTGGCGGCAGGCGGCGCTCGCGCAGCCGGACTCGCCCTCGGCGGTCCATGCGGAGGATCTCCGCCACCCGGGCTCCCCGCCCGGGCTGCCGCCGTTCGTGCCGGCCTCGTCGCTTCCTGCGGGACGGGTTGGAGGGCAGCTCGCGATCGGCGCACGGCTGCTCGCGGCCGGCCGGCGCCTTTCGGCCCAGAGCGCGTTCGCCGACGCGGCGCGCCGCGCGCCGAACGACCCGGAGGTGCGGGTTGCAAACGCGGTCGCCCTGTTCGTCAAGGACAATCCGGGGGCCGCCTTCTCGCACCTGGGCCCGCTCGTCCGCCGGTTTCCGCGCGCGCAGACGGTCCGTTTCCATCTCGGCCTGCTCCTGATCTACGCGGGCGAGCTCCCGCTGGCCCGTCACGAGCTTGCGCTGGCGCGCAAGGAAGGGCCCCGAACACGGCTTGGAAAGCAGGCTCGAACCTTGCTCGAAGCCGGGCGAAAACAGCCCTGAACGAGGGTCGAAACCACTAGGACCCACCGCCGAAAAGATGAGCCGTTCGGCCCATAGCGGCCGTCCGGCACGCATGGCAGAGTGCCCCATCCGCGTAAACGGCCCAAGAGGGGGGTCCGGAGTGAGCGCAGTCGAGGAAGCCGTACCGAAAGCCGTCGTCACCGACGTCCTGGAGACCGACGACGCGAAGGCGCTACTGGACAGCGGCCGCGAGCACGGCCACCTGACCGCCGACGAGATCACCGTCGCGCTCGACGAGCTCGACCTCGAGCCGGGCCAGATCGACGACTTCTACCACGCGCTCGAGGAGCTCCACATCGAGGTCGTGGCCGCGCCGGCCGAGCAGGAACAGCTCGTGGCCGAGGAGCCGCGCGAGGTCTCGACCGACGCGCTCCAGCTCTTCCTCAAGGACATCGGCAAGGTCGATCTCCTCACAGCCGCCCAAGAGGTCGAGCTCGCGAAGCGGATCGAGCGGGGCGATCACGGCGCGAAGCAGGAGATGGTCGAGGCGAACCTGCGTCTCGTCGTCTCGATCGCGAAGAAGTATCGGAACCAGGGTCTGCCGTTCCTCGACCTGATCCAGGAAGGGACGATCGGGCTCGTGCGCGCGGCCGAGAAGTTCGACTACCGCAAGGGCTTCAAGTTCTCGACCTACGCGACGTGGTGGATCCGCCAGGCGGTGGCGCGCGCCCTCGCCGACAAGGCGCGGACGATTCGGATGCCCGTCCACGTGGTCGAGAAGCTGAACAAGATCGTGCGCTCCGAGCGGAAGCTGCGCGCCGAGCTCGGCCGTGAGCCCACCTCGGCGGAGGTCGGCCGCGAGCTCGAGCTGACGCCGGAGGAGGTCGAGCACATCCGCCGCAGCGCGCAGACGCCGGTGTCCCTGGAAAAGCCGGTCGGCGACGAGGACGAGTCCGAGTTCGGCCACTTCCTCACCGACGAGCACGTGCCGCTACCGGACGAGGCCGCCGAGGTGAGCCTGCGCAAGGAGACGCTGCGCAAGGTGCTCGGCTCGCTCGCCCCGCGGGAACGCGCGGTGCTGGAGCTTCGCTACGGCCTCGACGGCCAGCATCCGCGGACGCTGGACGAGGTCGGCCGTACGTTCAACGTGACGCGCGAGCGGATCCGCCAGATCGAGAATCAGAGCCTGAAGAAGCTCCGCGCGCTGGCTGACTCCCAGAAGCTGCGCGACCAGGCCGCCTAATCTTGCGAGATTAGAATGCGGGCCATGCGCAAGCTCGCCGCCCTTCTGGCCGCTACGGCGGTCGGCCTGCTGCTCGCCTCGCCCGCCCTCGCCACGGGCGTGCCGACTGACGTGAGAAGCGGTTCCACCATCATCGCGCTCTTCTCTTAAGCCTCCTCGAGCCTCCCGTAGACTCGCCGGCGATGGAGCAGGCATGGATCGACGAGCTGGGCGAGCTGATCGCGATCCCGAGCGTCAGCGCCGACCCGGCGCACGCCGACGACGTCCACCGGGCGGCCGCGTGGGTGGCGGCGTTCGTCAAGCGCGCCGGCGGCGAGGCGGAGGTCGTCCCCATCGGGGAAAGAGAGCTCGTCCTCGGCGACATTCCCGCCTCGAACAGTCGCGCCGAAGCGCCGACCGTGCTCGTCTACGGCCATTTCGACGTCCAGCCGCCTGCGCCGCTCGAGCTCTGGGAGTCGCCGCCCTTCGAGTTGACGGAGCGCGACGGCTGGTACTACGCCCGCGGGATGGCCGACGACAAGGGCCAGCTCTACACCCTCTTGAAGGCCGCGGAGCTGCTGTCCGCGGCGGGCGACCTGCCGGTAAACCTTCGCGTCGCCTGCGACGGGGAGGAGGAGATCGGCGGCCATACGATCGTCGATTTCCTCGCCGGGGACGAGCGGGGCGCCGACGCCTGCGTGATCTTCGACGGCTCGATGTTCCGGCCCGACCAGCCGGAGTTCAGCGTCGCCACCCGCGGCCTCGCCGGCTTCCACGTGACCGTGCGGACCGGCGAGCGCGATCTCCACTCCGGCCTCTACGGCGGCGCCGCGCTGAACGCGACCCACGCGTTGATTCAGGCGTTGTCCGGCCTCCTGGCGCGGGAGGGACGGCTGGCCGAGGCGCTCCGGCAGGGGATCGAGGAAGCCACCGACGACGAGCGCGCCGACTGGAGCCTCCTTCCCCCGGGCGGCGACCTGCTGGCCGAAGCCGGGGCGAAGCCGCTCGACGCCCGCGCCGCCGAGACCTTCTACGAGCGCACGTGGGAGGAGCCGTCGCTGGACGTGAACGGAATCCAGGGCGGCAAGCCCGAGCTCGTGAACACGACGCTGCCGGTGCATGCCGAGGCGCGGTTCACGATCCGGCTCGCTCCCGGCCAGTCGGTGGAGACGATCGCCGCGGCGGCCGAGCAGATCCTGCGAGCGTCGGCGCCGCGGGGCGCGGAGATCGAGGTCGAGCGCGAGAACTCGGCGCCGGCGGGCATCATCGCGACGGACGCGCCCGCGATCAGGCTGGGGCTCGAGGCGTTCGAGCGCGCGACCGGGAAGCGACCGCTGCTCGTCCGAACCGGGGGCACGCTTCCGATCGTCCCGGCGCTCGCCGCCAAGGGCATCCCCACCGTGCTGAGCGGCTTCGCTCTCGCCGACAGCAACGTCCACTCGCCGAACGAGCGGATGCGCGTGCAGGACATGGAGCGAAGCGTCGCCGCCGCCAGCGAGCTCTTCAAGAGCTTCGGCGAGCTTGGCTGACGACCGCTATCCGATCGAGCTCGCCGCCGAGCTCTCGGACGACACGCTCGAGCGGTTCCTCCGCTACGTCCGCGTCGACACGCGGTCCGACCCCGACTCGGCCACGTACCCGAGCACTGCGAAGCAGCGCGACCTGAGCGAGCTGCTCGCGCGGGAGCTGCGGGAGCTCGGGCTCGAGGACGCGCGGATGGACGAGCACGGCTACGTCTTCGCGACCCTGCCAGGCGGGCGCGGGCCGACGGTGGGGCTGATCGCGCACGTCGACACGAGCCCGGACGAGTCGGGCACGGGCGTGGAGCCCCAGGTGATCGAGGACTACGACGGCGGCGAGATCGCGCTGCCGGGCGATCCGCGCCAGGTGCTGCGTCCCACCGAGAGCCTTCTCCTCGCCGAGCGCGTCGGCCACGACATCGTGACGACCGACGGGACGACCCTGCTCGGCGCAGACGACAAGGCCGGCGTCGCCGAGATCATGGCCGCTGTCGCCTATCTCGCCCGCCGTCCCGAGCTCGAGCACGCTCCGATCCGTGTCGCCTTCACCGTCGACGAGGAGGTCGGGCGCGGCGTCGAGAGGCTCGACATCGAGGCCTTCGGCGCCGACTTCGCCTACACGCTCGACGGGACGACGCTCGGCGAGATCGACGACGAGACATTCTCCGCGTCGGAGGTCCGCATCGTGATCAAGGGCCACAGCGTCCACCCGGGTACCTCGAAGGGGAAGCTCGTGAACGCGATCAAGCTCGCCGCGCGTCTTGTCGAGCGGCTGCCCCAGGACGCGCTCTCGCCGGAGACGACCGAGGACCGGGAAGGCTTCGTCCACCCGACGCGGATCGTCGGGGCCGCCGCCGAGGCGACGATCGTCCTGATCGCGCGTGACTTCGACAGCGCGAGGCTGGCCGAGCACGAGCAGCTCCTGCGCGGGCTCGCCGACGAGCTCGCCGCCGCGGAGCCGCGCGCGCAGGTCACGGTCGAGGTGGAGGAGAGCTACCGCAACATGAAGGAGTCCCTCGCCGCGAGGCCGCGGATCGTCGAGGCGGCGGAGGAGGCGACCCGGCGGGCCGGTCTCGAGCCCACCCTCGGCTCGGTCCGGGGCGGCACCGACGGCGCGGTGCTGAGCGCACGCGGCCTGCTCACGCCGAACGTCTTCACGGGCGGCAACGAGTACCACAGCGTCAGGGAGTGGATCTCCGTCCAGGACATGGCGACGGCTGCGGCGACCGTGGTCGAGCTCGCCAAGCTGTGGGCCGAGCCGGAGTGGAGCGCTAGCCCGCCGGGTTGAGCCAATCGTGGCCGAACCCGCGCATCGCCGCGATGATCGGCAGCAGGCCCTGGCCCTTCGCGGTCAACTCGTACTCCACGCGCGGCGGCGACTCCGGATAGCTGCGGCGGACGAGCATCTCCTCGTCCTCGAGCGCACGCAACCGCTCGCAGAGGGTCCGCGGGCTGATGCCCGCGCACGAGTGCTCGAGCTCGGTGAACCGGCGCGGCCCCTCGGAGAGATCGTGCACGAGGAGCGCCGTCCACTTCGCGCCGATGATCTCGGCGCACGCTGCGACCGAGCAGGAGGCGGACTCGTGCACGGAATTCATGGTGCGCATCGGCACTCCCGGATTGTAGCTCGGCGCGCGCTCGGAGCTCGCTGCCCGAGGCTATGCCCTCGTCCATTCTTCGGCGACGTCGAGCATCTCCGTGCCCGCTCTCTCTGCTCCAACCTGCGGCGCGAGGAGTCCGGTGGACTCCGGTACTTCGACCGCCTGGCCGCTCGTGCGGCCGATCGTCCCTCGTCTGGCCCGAGCACGCCTCGTCATTGCTCGGGAACGATTCCTAGTCCCACGGCGGCGGATCGTGGACCCAGCGGCCGCCCAGCATGGTCGCCACCACCCGCACGTCGGGCAGCTCCGCCGGCTCGCAGGCGAACGGGTCACGGTCGAGCACCACCAGGTCGGCGAGCTGGCCGGGAACGAGGCGCCCTCGCCTGCGCTCGTCGCGCGCGAGCCAGGCGGGATTCACCGTGGTCGCCAGGAGCGCCTGCTCGAGCGTCAGCGCCTGCTCGGGATGCCAGGCGGGGCGATCGTCGATCGTGCGCAGGACGCCGGCGCAGACACCCGCCCACGGGTCGAGCTCCTCGATCGGCGCGTCCGAGCCGTTGGCGAGCAGGGCTCCGGACTCCCAGAGCGAGCGAAACGCGTAGGCGCCGTCCGTCTTCCCGGCCCAGAAGCGGTCGGCCAGGTCGCGGTCGGAAGGGGCGTGGCTGAACTGGACCGAGCAGGCGACACCGAGCTCGGCAAAACGCCGGAGGTCCTCCGGGTCGAGGAGCTGCGCGTGCTCGATCCGCGGCCGCAGGCCGGGCGGTCGCCAGGCCTCGCGGGTCTGCTCGAAGGCGTCGAGCGCCTCCCGGTTCGCGAGGTCGCCGATCGCGTGCACGGCGACCGGGAATCCCGCCTCGGCGCCGCGCCGGACGATGCGCGAGAGCTCGGCGCCGCTCGTGATCTCCACGCCCGAGCCGTCCAGCATCCTCGCCGTCTGCGAGCCGAGCGTTCCGTCCATGAACACCTTCAGGTAGCCGACGCGCACGAGGTCGTCGCCGAATCCGCTGCGGAGGCCGACGGCGGCCAGCTCCTCCACCTGGTCGTGCGGCGCCGACTGCCAGACGCGCAGCGAGAGCGAGCCCTCGGCCGCGAGACGCTGCCAGATCCCGAGCGCGCCGAGCCAGCCGTCCTTGTCGTGCACCGCGGTGAGGCCCCGCGAGTTCGCGAGCCGTACCCCGACACGCGTGGCCTCGACCAGCTCGTCCTCGGTCGGTCTCACGTACGCATCGCGGAAGCGCCATGCGCACTCCTCTCGCAGGACGCCCGTGGGCTCGCCCCGCTCGTCCCGCTCGACGACTCCGCCGGAGACTTGCAGGTCGCCCTCCGCCGCCGCGAGCGCCGCCGAGTTCAGCCACAGCGAGTGGTAGTCGCGCGCCATCAGCGCCGCAGGCGTATCGCCGGTGACCCGGTCGAGCGCCTCCTTCGCGGGCTCGACCGCCGGCGACCAGTCCCCGCTCCGCCACCCGGTCCCGCGCAGCCAGCGGCCGGGGTCGAGCGTCCGTGCGGCAAGCGCGATCCGCTCGAGCGCCTCGTCCAGCGACGCCGTCCCCTCGAGCCGCACCTGCCGTTGCGCGAGTGCCCACGTGGGGAAGTGCACGTGCGAGTCGTTGAAGCCCGGAAGGACGCAGCGTCCGCCCAGGTCGACCACCTCCGGCGAGGCGAGCGCCGTCTCGTGGACGCCTACGCCGCCCGCGATCCGAGCGCCGGCGATCGCGAGCGCCCGCGCCGTCGGCAGGGACCGCTCCATCGTCCGGATCACGCCGTTCTCGAGGATCATTCCGGCGACTCTAATGCGCTTGACCTTCGTTGCAGAAGGGACGAAGATCGGCTGGCTCTGTCCCAGACCTTGGAGGCGAGATGGCAACCGATTGGCACATGGAAGGCCCGTACGTGAAGAGCTGCAACTGCGACCCGGGCTGCCCCTGCGACTTCAACGCGAATCCGACGCACGGCCACTGCGAGGGCATCGCCGCGATGCACGTGGAGAGCGGCGCGTTCGGCGAGGTGGACCTGAGCGGGCTCTCTGGGGCGCCGCGTATCACTGGCCCGGCGCGCTGCACGAGGGCAACGGCGACATCCAGCCCTTCGTCGACGAGCAGGCGGACGAGCGACAGCGCGACGCGATCTTCCAGATCATCGGCGGGCAGAACGGCGGCACGTTCTTCGAGGTGCTCGCCGTCGTCGCTCCGAATGTCAAGGACCCAGTCTTCTGCCCGATCGATTTCGATTTCGACCTCGAGCAGCGCAGCGCGCGGGTCCGCTTCGGGGACGTGGTCGAGTCGATCACCGAGACGCTACGCGGCATCGATCCGCCCGACCCGTATCGAGTCCTGATCAAGATCCCGGGCGGGATGGAGTACACAAACGACTCGGGCGAAGCGGACATCGCCAGCGCGAAGAAGCTCCGGTCGACCGGAGCGATCCCGTTCGACATCACGGACGGGCATTCGTCGCTCGCCTACGTCCGGCATGGGAACAAGGTCGAGACGGCTGAGTACCGGCCGGCGGTCGCGCCCGCCTCGAGCTAGATGATCGGATCGGGAGCGGCAAGCCGGCGTGCGGCGCTCAGAACGTGCCGCGCGCCGGGGAACCTGCGCCGGACCGTGCGCATCGCCCTCGTCGTCGGCTGCATCTTGACCCTGATCAACCAGGGCGACGTGATCGCGCGCGGCGCGGCGACCGACCTGACGGCGATCAAGGTGGCGCTGAACTTCGTCGTTCCGTTTCTCGTCTCGAACCTCGGAGTCCTGGCCGGCGACCGGACGGCTCGCTCGTGACCGGCGCCCGGACGATTTCTGTTGCTTCCGTGCTCGGCGGCGTGACGCTCGCGGCCTGGATCGTCCTTGTCGGGCACATGCGCGGAATGGACATGGGCCCGGGCACAGACCTCGGTGGGCTCGGATGGTTCCTCCTCCTCTGGGTGACGATGACCACGGCGATGATGCTGCCCTCGGTCGCGCCGATGGCGCTGCTCTTCGCGCGCGTCAGCCAGGGGCGCGTGCCGATCTGGGTCTTCCTGTCCGACTATCTGGCGGCCTGGAGCGGCTTCGGCCTGCTCGCCTACGCGGTCTTCCGCCTCGTCCGCTTCCTCGACCCGGCGTTCCTCGGCTGGCAGCGCGCGGGGCCCTGGATCGCCGGCGGCGCGGTCACCGCCGCCGGGCTCTATCAGCTGACCCCGCTCAAACGGGCCTGCCTGCGGCACTGTCGCTCGCCGCTCCACTTCGTCCTCGGTGGCTGGCGGACGGGGCGGCGGGGCGCGCTCGAGCTGGGCGCCCAGCACGGCGCGTACTGCGTCGGCTGCTGCTGGGGGTTGATGGTCGTGCTGTTCGCGCTCGGCGTGATGAGCCTGTTCTGGATGGCCGTCGTCGCGGCGGTGATCTACGCCGAGAAGGTGACTCCCTTCGGGGCGCGGATCTCGCGGCCGCTTTCAGTCATACTCGTCGCCCTCGGGATCTGGGTTGCGGTCGCCCCTTCGAGCGTGCCGGGGCTGACGCAGCCCGCAACCGATCCCGGAGCCCGGACGCGGACACCTGCGTGACCATTTGGGGCGCCTCCGTACCCGGCCGCGGCGTCGCGCCGTTTCGTCCACGTGAACACGCTCGTGATCGCGCTCCTGATCCTCGTGCTGCTCGCCGTCGCCTCTTACTGGCCGACGAGCGGGTAGCCGCCCCCGCGTAGACTTCGCCGCGTGGCGTACGACCCGCTGAGCGCCGAGCAGCGTGAGATTCGCGACCTCGTCCGCACGCTCGCACGGGAGCGAATCGCCGCCCGCGCGGCGGAGATCGACAAGACGGCCGAGTTCCCCTGGGACATGGTCGAGCTCCTCCGTGAGCACGAGCTCTTCGGCCTTCCTTTCGAGGAGACCTATGGCGGTCTCGGCGCGGGCACGCTGCTCCTGCTCGTCTGCATCGAGGAGATCTCCAAGGTCTGCGCGACGACCGGTCTACTCCTCGCCGTCCAGGAGCTCGGGTCGCTCGGGATCAAGCTCGCCGGGACGGAGGAGCAGAGACGGCGCTGGCTCCCGTCCCTCGCGAGCGGCGAGTGGCTCGCAGCGTACGCGCTCACCGAGCCCGGCTCGGGCTCCGACTCCGCCGCGATGCGCACCGAGGCGCGGCGCGACGGCGACGGCTACGTCCTCAACGGCGCCAAGCGGTTCATCACGAACGCGGGGGTCGCCCACGTCTACACGGTGTTCGCGAAGACCGATCCCTCGGCCGGGCACTCGGGCATCTCCGCCTTCGTCGTCGAGGCGGACGCGCCCGGTTTCGAGGTCGGCCGGATCGAGGCGAAGATGGGGATCAAGGGCTCGACCACCGGCGAGGTCTTCTTCGAGGACTGCCGCGTGCCGGAGGAGAACCTGCTCGGCGAGGAGGGCGAGGGCTTCAAGATCGCGATGCGCATCCTCGACCGCTCCCGACCCGGGATCGGCGCGCAGGGGCTCGGCCTCGCGCAGGGCGCCACCGACTACGCGCTCGAGTACGCGCGGTCACGCGAGACGATGGGCCGGCCGATCGCGCAGCACCAGCTCGTCGCGGCGATGCTGGCCGACATGGAGACGAAGTGCGAGGCCGCGCGCGGTGTCCTCTACAAGGTCGGGACGATGATCGACGAGGACGCTCCCGACGAGGAGCTGACGAAGCTCTCCGCGATGGCGAAGCTTGTCTGTACGGACGCGGCGATGGAGGTCACGACCGACGCCGTGCAGGTACTCGGCGGCTACGGGTACATCCAGGAGTACCCGGTCGAACGGATGATGCGGGACGCGAAGATCACGCAGATCTACGAGGGCACGAACCAGATCCAGAGGCTGGTGATCGCGCGCGAGATGCTGAAGGAGAAGAACCGCGCCTTCCTGCTGGCAGGCGTCGGATAACTGGTCACACTCTCGGCACAGAGCCGTCACAGGGTCCTCGGTAGGCTGAGAATCCCGCCCTCAGGGAGGCGACGGGCGATCGTGATCGGGTCGGGCCCGAACGGGCTCGCGGGCGCCGTCGCGCTCGCGCGCGCAGGCCTTGCCGTGGAGGTGCACGAGGCCGAGCCGACGATCGGCGGCGGGATGCGGACGGAGGAGCTGACGCTGCCCGGCTTCCGCCACGACGTCTGCTCCGCGATCCACCCGCTCGCGCGCTGGTCGCCGGTGCTTCGCGGGCTCGAGCTCGACTGGATCGAGCCGCCTGCGCCGCTCGCGCATCCGCTCGACGACGGGACGGCCGTGACGCTCGAGCGGAGCGTGGCGGAGACCGCTGCCCAGCTCGGCGCGGACGGAGCGGCATACGCGCGCCTGATCGGGCCGCTCGCGCGCGGATTGAGCGCGTTGGAGCAACGGCCGCTTGCCGGGCTGCTCCTCCTGCGCGGCCTCCCCGCGGGCCTCGCGGCTGCGCGGGCGCTGGCGGAGCGCCGGTTCGGCGGCGAGCGCGCGCGGGCGCTCTTCGCCGGCAGCTCCGCCCACTCGATGCTGCCGCTCGAGACCCGGCCGACCGCCGGCTTCGGCCTGGCCCTCTCGGTGCTCGGCCATGTCGTCGGCTGGCCCTTTCCGCGCGGCGGGAGCCGGGCGATCGCCGACGCCCTCGCAGCGCAGCTGCTCGAGCTCGGCGGCGAGATTCGCACCTCGAGCCCGGTCGACGAGCTGCCGCAGGTGGAGATCGTCCTCGCGGACGTCTCCCCGCGCGAGCTGCTCCGCCTGGGTCGTTTCCCGCCGGCCTACGAGCGAGCCGTACGCCGTTATCGACACGGGCCCGGCGCCTTCAAGCTGGACTGGGCGCTCTCCGGCCCGATTCCCTGGACCGCAGCGGCCTGCCGGCGGGCCGCGACCGTCCATCTCGGCGGCACGCTCGCCGAGATCGCGGCCTGGGAGCGCGAGCGCGCTGGCTCGCCGTTCGTTCTCCTGGCGCAGCAGAGCCTCTTCGACGACGCGCGCGCGCCTGCGGGCGGGCACACGGCGTGGGCGTACTGCCATGTCCCGACGAGGTCGGCCGAAGACATGACCGCGGCGATCGAGGCGCAGGTCGAGCGATTCGCTCCCGGCTTCGGGGACCTGATCCTCGGGCGGCACGCGCTGGGACCTGCGCGGATGGAGGCGCACAATCGCAATCTCGTCGGCGGCGACCTCAACGGCGGCGCGATGGATCTTCCGCAGCTGCTCTTCCGCCCCGTGCGCCGGCCGGTCCCCTACCGCACGCCCCGCCGCGGCGTCTACCTCTGCTCGGCCTCGACTCCGCCTGGCGGTGGTGTCCACGGGCTTTGCGGCGCGATCGCCGCCCGAATCGCGCTGCGAGACCTCGGCTAGCGTGGTCCGCGGAAACGTCGTCGAAAGGAGCCTCCTCCCGGCCGGGCGCCGCGGCAACCCGCGGCGGCGCCCGGCGGGAACGAGCTCAGTCGACGGGTCTCGTCAGGGTCGTGCCGTCGCGGTAGTGGACGATCACCGCCGTCACCTTCGCGGTTCCGGTGAGATCGGGCGAGCGGACGTAGAACCCGCTCTTCACCAGGCTTGCCTGGTAGGTCTGTCCGTCGATGACGGCGTCGACCCCGACGACGCCGGGCGGAGCGATTCCGGCGACGGTCAGCGGCATGCCCCTCGTCCAGTAGACGACGACGCCGACCGGCGATCCGGAGGAGCTGCGGCTGAACCGGTCGACGCAGGCGCCAGGGTCGGTCCCCTCCGTGACGACGAAGCAGACGTCGCCCTTCGTGGTCGGAAACGCGTAGATGCGTCCGTGCGAGCCCGGCAGGTCCGGCCGGACCAGCCGCGCCTTTGCCTCGACCGCTCCGCCCATCGAGTCGGGATCGGGCATCGCCCCCTCGGCGGCGACGACCGCGGCGGGGAGGTCCGAGCTCGCCGAGTCGCCGACGAGACCGAGCTGGCCCGCCGCCGACACTGGCGGGTCGGCCCGCGCGGCGATGATGCCGCCGGCGAGCGCGACTCCCGCGCTCGCGCATGCGAGCGCCAGCAAGACGCTCCTCTTCCTCACGGGATTGTCGTGTCGCAATTCCAAGCACCTCCAAAGGCTCGTGACGAGACGGGATAGCACTGCGCGTACGTGTTGAAGGGGCCGGTGCTCCCGAGCGAGACGCCGCTGTTCCAGCTCTGGTTGTAGGAGTACTCGTCGGCCCCTTGCGCGCCAGAGAAGTTGTATGAGACGCGCCAGAGGAATCCGCCGCTCGGGAAGTAGGCGGCGTTGTAGACCCGTTGGTACTGGCCGTTCGTGACGGCATAGATGCCGATCCTGGCATCCGTCCCGCTGCCGTACCGGCGTCGCGTCCAGCCGTAGGCGAGCGAAGGCGGGACGATGAGCAGCAGGAGCGAAGCGACGACGACGATCCGTCCCAGCCTCCGACTGCTCCACGCACGTGCTACCGCTCCGATCACTGAGAACCTCCTTGACATCGACGCAGCCAGGGTCGCAAGTCGCTCCTCCGCTGTCAATTGTCACTTACGGCCGGGTTCGCCGCGGCCGTGGCCTGCTCCGGCAGGACGAGTGCGGGATACCGCGTGCGCACCCCGTCGATGTAGGCGGCCAGCCGCTCCGCCAGCGCAGGCTCCTCCAGCTCGAGCACGTTCTCGGCGTTCAGCTCCCCGGAGTGCGAGAGGTTGAAGCTGCCGACGAAGACCGTGTCGTCGCACACGGTGACCTTCGCGTGCATGTAGTCGTGCACGGCGCCGGGCGCGTACGGCGTCGAGCGCTTGCCGGTGAACTCGGCGTGCTCCAGGACGAAGCGGAGCGACGGTCCCTTCCAGCTCACGTTCCCGTTCTCGCGCCACTGCCCGAGCACCTCGTCGATCTGCGTCGCATCGACGACACCGGCGAGGTCGACGTTGCGGTCGGCCGCGACCTCCGCGAGCGTGCCGAGGATCGGACCGGAGGTGATCACCGGCGACGCGATCCGCACGCGCCGCTCCGCGCAGCCGATCGCGTGCGCGATTCGATGCGCCAGCTTCTCGCCGCGCTTCGGGGAGAACCACGCGCGCACCGGGACGCCGTCCACGTCCACCGGGGACGAGTCCACCTTCCCGCTCTTCTCCACGTTCCTCGTCGTCCAAAGCTGCTCGAAGTCGGTCAGGAAGCGCTCCGCGACGTCGGGCGAGTCGAGCGTGACGACGACGTTCTCCTCCCGCGTCCACGAGTCGTCCGTCCAGTTCGTCGAGCCGCTCCAGACCGAAGCCCGGTCGCGGACGACGTACTTGTGATGCATCAGGTCGGGCACGCCGGGGATCCCGATCGTCGGCACCGGCAGCGACTCGAGCAGACTCGGCTCGGTCGCGGGCGGCGGCGGAACCGCGATCTTCCTGCCGTGGTCGAGGTTGTACGCGAGCCGCACGGCGACTCCGCGCTGGGCGGCGCCGACGAGGGCGCCGGTCACGACTGCGGCGGTGTCGTCCTGGAGACGGACGTCGTAGAGGGCGAGGTCGAGCGAGGTCCTCGCGGCGTCGAGGAACTCAGCCAGCGCGTGGGCGATCTCCAGCGCCGCCTGGCCGCCGTCGGTGAGCGTGCGGACCTGGATCAGGGCCGCTGGGCCTTCTGCCTCGCCTTATGGGCGCGCTTGGCCGACTGGTACTCCTCGAGCGCCTGGGGCGAGTCGACGTCGCCGAGAGTCGGATGCGTCGGGAGGACGTCGTCCCAGCCGTCGAGCTCGATGCGGAGCCGCTTCGCGATCACCGCCAGGGTGGAGCGTACTTTCATGTCCCCGAACCCGGGCAGGGCGCGGATGCGCGCCTCGAGATCCTTCGCGTCGCGGGCCTCCGTCCACACGCGCTCGGCCTTCCCCCGGTACTCCTCGGCGATCGTCGCGCAGAGCTCCTGCACGCGCCCGGCCATCGCGCCGGGGAAGCGGTGAAGCGCCGGCTTGTCGCGGAAGACCTGTTCCAGCTCGGCCGGATCCATCGCTGCGATCCGCTTTGCGTCGAGCGTCCCGATCCTGCGCTTCAGCTCGAGCGGGGAGGAGAACGCCTTCTGCACGGTCACCTGCTGGTCGAGGGCGAAGCCGATCAGGAGCGCCAGCGGCTCGCGCGCGAGCAGGGCGTCCGCCTCCGCGTCGCCCGTGAAGTGGAGCGCGTCGGGCTTCGTCGCGGCCGCCATCCTGCGATCCTAGACTGCAGGCATGGAGCTCGACGGAAAGATTGCGCTCGTCACCGGCGCGGGCAGCGGCATCGGCCACGCGATCGCCGAGCGCTTCGCCGCCGAGGGCGCCGCGGTCGCGATCAACTACCTCGGCCACGGCGAGGAGGCGAAGGAGCTCGCGACGAAGCTCGCGGGCCGGGCGGTCGCGATCGAGGCCGACGTCTCGGACGTCGCCGCGGTGCAGTCCCTCGTCGGACAGGTCGAGCGAGAGCTCGGGTCCGTGACGGTTCTCGTCAACAACGCCGGCATCGAGAAAGCGCAGCCGTTCCTGGAGCTCGACGCTGAGAACTGGGCGACGACGATCGCGGTCGATCTGACCGGCCCGTTCCTCTGCGCCCAGGCCTGCGCGCGCTCGATGAAGGCCTCCGGCGGCGGCTCGATCGTCAACATCTCGTCCATCCACGAAGATTTTCCGTTCCCGGGCTACACGCCGTACTGCGCGGCGAAGGGCGGGCTGCGGATGATGATGCGAAACGCCGCCCTCGAGCTGGCGCCGTTTGGAATCCGCGTCAACAACGTGGCGCCCGGCGCGATCTCGACGCCGATCAACGCGGCTACGCTGGCCGACCCGGCGAAGGTACAGCGGCTGAAGGAGCTCGTCCCGCTCCAGCGGATGGGCACCCCGGAGGAGGTGGCGGAGGTCGTCCTCTTCCTCGCCTCCGACCGCGCCGCCTACGTCACGGGCTCGACCTACTACGTGGACGGCGGCATCGTCCGCCACGCCGAGCCGCTCTAATCCGCCCGCCTCACGCGGCGACGACACCTTCGGCGAGCGCCTCTGCGCATCCCTCGGCGGCCGCGCGCGCTCGCGCGTCGCCCTCGCGCCGCGCCCACGTCTCGGCGTCCGCGACGAGCCCGCGGAGCTCGGCCAGCAGCTCGCCCGGCGCGGCGCCGGCCCGGTCGAGCCGCTCGATCCGCTCCAGTCGCTCCAGCACCGCCGCCGTCTCGTCCATGCCCTCGACGCTAGCGCGAAAAGTGCTACGCGACTGTCACGAATCCATCACAAGACGGAGGCGGCCGGCAGCTCAGCTCGCGAGCGCGCGCGCGAGCGACACCGGCCGGGCCGGACGTGGCCGCAAGCCGAGGATCGTCTTGTCGAGCGAGGCGACGAGCCTGGCGCGGTCGCCGTGCAGGAGCGTCTCGAGGAGCGCCCGCCGGACCGCGTCCGGATCGGGATCGCCGGAGAGGCCCGCCTGAAGGTCCGCCCGCTCGCGGCCGGTCTCGCCGAGGAGCACGGCTCCGCGTACCGTAGCCGCCCAGAGCCCGTCCGTCCCGCCGAGGAGGGCCGCAAGCGACTCGCGCAGCTGCTCGGCTCGGAAGGGGCCGTCCTGGAACAGCGAGAGCTCCCAGCGGTCGAGCGCCTCGCCGAGCTCGGGATCGTCGTCGGCGGCGCCGAGGCGCGCGAGCAGCTCGGCGGCGAGTGAGCCGCGGAAGGAATCGAGCCGCGTCGGCTCGCCGGCCGGCTGAGTGGCCGCGATCGGGAGGACGGGCCGAATCCCGTACGGACGCCAGTCGAGCCGCTCGAAGAGCACGGGGCCGGCCGCGATCGGGGCCGCGGTGGCGAGACGCAGCGCAGTGACCGCGTCGGAGAGCTCGCCGGGCGCGTCGGGCGGCGCGGTCGCGCCCGGCTCGAGGCTCCGCTCGAGCTCCAGAACGCAGAGCCGGTCCGGCTCGCGTCCGAAGTCGGCCGGCAACAGGCCGCCCGCCTCCGGCCAGAGCTTCGCCAGCTCGCCGGTCGCCGCCGCCCGCACACGGATTCCACCGCCGAGCTCGATCTGAGTCCCGCCGGCCGTGATCCCGACGAGCGGCGCAACCGCGCCGTAGGCGTGAGCGTCGCCGAAGAGCGACGCCTCGAGCTCGGCGTAAGCCCTACCGTAGGCGCCGTCGTCCCAGTCGAACCCGCCGCAGGCCTCGGCGGTGCGGACGAGGAGCGGCAGGAGGATGCTTGCGAAGAGCGCCCGCTCCTCGCTCGGCTTCGCGCCCGCGTGTGCCCGCGCGAAGATCGCCGCGGCCGGCTCGCGCGTGAGCTCCTCGAGCGCGAGCTTCGCGTCCTCCCGGCGGGAGAGCCGGTCGGCTCGCGCCTCCACAAAGCCCCGAACGAGCGGCCGGTACTCGTACAGCGCCGGTCGTCCGATCGAGCCGTGCTCCTCGAAGGCGAACGGCACCTCGGCGCCGGCGTCGACCTCGGTCAGGAGCCAGCGGAACGCGCCGAGGGCGAAGCAGCGGAGGGAGCGATGGAGGTGCGGGGCGCGAACGGTCACACCTTCCTCTACGGGACTCGCTCGATCTTTCCTACCTGGCGCCCGGAACCAGTAGGCCATGCGGGCGTCGTCGCCCTGCGGCTTGGCGCGGATCGGGGTCCCGCAGCGAGAGCACGGGCTCCCGACGCGGCGGTAGGCCTCGTGCCGGCCGCGCGTGCCGTCGAGGCCCGCACGCAGCAGCCGGTGTGCGTGCCCGAGGATCGCGCGTCGCTCGTCCTCGGACACGTCCCCGGGCGCGACCAGGGCGAGACACCCACCGCGCGTTCGTGCAGGCGAGGGCGGCGACACGCCCGCTTCGGCCCCGTCCTCGGCCGTCTCGCCCGAAGCGGCCACGTCGTCTGCCTGGCACCGGACGTGGCCCGTCGGGCCATGGCCGGGGTCTGACCCCGGTCATGG
>JBBSHO010000007.1:0-56821 GCA_038253005.1 Gaiellales bacterium | reverse complement strand
TGTGCTCGGCGATCGCCTCGACCACCTCGTGCGAGACGCCGCGGCCCGACTTGTAGAAGTACGCCTCGGCCTCGTCCGGGTTGGAGAAGCCGTACTGGTACTCGTCGCGGATGCCCTTGACGACCTCGGTCTCAGTGGCCAACGGTGCTCACCTCCGGGATGAACGCTTCGTAGCCCTCGGCCTCGAGCGTGTGCGCGAGCTCGGGTCCGCCCTCGGCGACGATCCGGCCGTCGACGAAGACGTGCACGTGGTCGGGGGTGATGTAGTTGAGGATGCGCTGGTAGTGCGTGATCACGAGCGCGCCCATCTCCGGGCCGACGAGCTCCTTGACGCCGTTCGCCACGATCTTCAGCGCGTCGATGTCGAGGCCGGAGTCGGTCTCGTCGAGCACGGCGATCCGTGGCTTCAGCATCGCCATCTGGAGGATCTCGACGCGCTTCTTCTCGCCGCCCGAGAACCCGTCGTTCAGATAGCGGGAGGCGAGATCGCGCGAAACCTTGAGGTGATCCATCTGCGCGAGCAGCTCCTGACGGAACTCGGGAATCTTGACCGGATCGTCCTCGCCGCCGTTCCGGGCCTTCCGGATCGAGTTCAGCGCGCTGCGCAGGAAGCTCGTGACGGTGACGCCGGGGATTGCGTGCGGGTACTGGAACGCGAGGAAGAGGCCCCGCTGCGCGCGCTCGTCCGCGCCCAGCTCGACGACGTTCTCCCCGTCCAGGAGGATCTCGCCCTCGGTGATCGCGTAGGCGGGGTGGCCCATCAGCGCGTAGGCGAGCGTCGACTTCCCGGAGCCGTTCGGGCCCATGATCGCGTGCGTCTCGTTCGTGCCGACCGAGAGGTCGACGCCCTTGACGATCTCGGTGCCGTCCTCCAGGGAGACGTGCAGGTTCTTCAGCTCGAGCAGTGCCACTTTGTAACGCCCTCTCGCGTGATCGGAACAGGCTTCAGCGCCGCGTTCGTAGCCCCATCGTAGCCGATGCGAGGGCGGCGGCCGAGAGCACGAAGAGGCCCGGCTTGCCGCCGTGCAGGCGCAACCACGTCCACGCGGTCGAGCCGCGCGCCTCGTCGTCGAAGCGTCCGTGCGCGCCGGGATCGCCGGGGATCGTCTCGAAGAGGTTGTCCGGAGAGTCGGTTGGTTTCAGCTCCTCGGTGTGCTGGCCCTTCCAGCCGTTCCTCAGCAGGACGCGGTCGCCGGCGCGCGGAGAGAGCTTCTGGCCCCAGAGGAGCTTCTGCGCTCCCCAGCCGAGCGGGAGCTCGCGGACCGGGTGCTCGCAGCAGTGGAGGACGCCTTCCGCGAACGGCTCCGGCTGGTAGATCGGCGGTACGGGCTGCGGCTGCAGCCCCATCTTCTGGCGCGCGCGGTCGAATTGTGGCGTGTTGATCGCGCCCGGGAGAACGACCGAGATGTCCACGCCCGAGCGCTCCTTCCGCTGCTCCGTGCGCGCGCTCTCGAAGAACGTCCGCAGCGCCGCCTTCGAGGAGCAGTACGCCGCCTGGAGCGGGATCCCGCGGTAGGAGAGCGCCGAGGCGATCTGCACGAACGTGCCCTGGCTCGTGCGTAGGTGCGGGAGGGCCGCCCAGTAGCCGTAGACGCCGCCGAAGAAGTTGACGTCGAGGACGCGCCGCAGCTCCTCGTCCTCGAGCTTGTGCGCCTCCGCGTAGACGGTCACCATCGCGTTCGCGACGTAGCTGTCGATCCTGCCGAACCGCTCGACCGCCTGCTCCACGAGCGCCTCGACCTCCTTTTGCTTCGAGGCGTCCGTCGGAACGGCGAGCCCTTCGGAGCCGGCGGCCTCGATGTCGGCCACGGCGCCGTCGAGCGCGTCCTTGTCGCGCGCGCCGACGACGACTTTCGCTCCGCGCTGCGCGGCGCCCACGGCGATCGCGCGCCCGAGTCCGTACGACCCGCCCGCGACGACGACGACCTGCTGCGAGAGCGGTTTCTTCGCCACGGTGGGTCAGTCTCACGCCGCCGGGCCTCTCAAACGCGCTACCCTGAGGAGCATGCCCGGCTGGATCGGACTACCAGAGCTCTTGATCCTCCTGATCGTGGTCCTGCTCGTCTTCGGCCCGAAGCGCCTGCCCGAGATGGGCCGCTCGCTGGGCCGCGGTATGCGCGAGTTCAAGGACTCCGTGACCGGAAAGGACAATCCCGAGGAAGATCGCGGCGAGCTCCCCGTCGGTACGCAGGACACGACCGCTCACGCGCCCCCGCGCGAGCAAGACACCCTCCGCTAGCGCATGAAGCGTCTACCGCGGCGCCTCAGCCACGAAGAGGAGGCGACGCTCGTCGAGCACCTCGACGAGCTACGTACTCGGCTGATCGTCTCGCTGATCGCGGTCGCCATCTGCTTCGCGTTCACCTACGCGATCCACGGCCACATCCTCCACTGGCTGAACAAGCCGTTGCCACGCGGTCTCGAGCGGCCGATCACGCTCAGCCCCGCGGAGCCGTTCATCACATCCTTCATGGTCAGCTTCTACGCGGCCATGTTCCTCGCGCTGCCGATCCTCCTCTGGCAGCTCTGGAGCTTCCTCGCGCCCGCCTTCAAGCAGCACGCGCAGCGTTCGGTCGCCCTGCTCGTCGCGTTCGCGACCGCGCTCGCCGTCGGGGGGATCAGCTTCGCCTATTTCGTCGTCCTGCCCGCGGCGATCCACTTCCTGACGAGCTACGACAAGGCCCACTTCAACATCCAGGTGCGCGCGCGCGACTACTACTCGTTCGTCTCGCTCGTCCTGATCGCGGTCACCGTCGTCTTCGAGGTGCCGATCTTCATCCTCGCGCTCGTCCGGCTCGGCGTCCTGAGCCACGAGAAGCTGAAGCGCAACCGGCGACTCGGGTACGTGATCATGGCCGCGCTCGCGGTCGCGCTCCCGGGCGTCGATCCCGTGACGACGTCGCTGGAGATGGTGCCGCTGATGGTGCTCTTCGAGCTCTCGATTCACCTCGCGAAGCTGATGGAGCGTCGTTCGGCCGCCGCGGCGGCGGCTGGCGTCACCGACCCGTGACGCAGGTCCTCTCAGCGGACTGGGTGCTGCCCGTCGAGGGCGAGCCGATCGAGCGCGGCGCGGTCGTGATCGAGGGCGGTCGGATCGAGGCGGTCGGGACGGTCGACGACCTCGGGGCAGGGACCTATTACGCGGACGCGGCGATCGTCCCGGGTCTCGTCAACGCGCACACTCATCTCGAGTACGCGGTCTACGGCGGGTTCGGCGACGGGCTCGGCGACTTCGCCGAGTGGATCGCGCTCCACATCGAGCGCAAGGCGCGGATCGGCTGGGAGGAGTACGTGGCGATCGCCCGGTCCGGCGCCGCGCAGTGCCTCTCCTCCGGCGTGACGACCGTCGGGGACTGCAGCTACAGCGGGGCGACGGCGATCGCCTGCGCCGAGCTCGGCCTCCGCGGGATCGTCTACCTCGAGGTCTTCGGCGCCGACGTGTCGAAGGCGCTCGGGCGCTTCGCGGCCACGCGCGAGCGGGTGGAGCACGTCTTCTCCGAGCTCGTGCGTCCTGGCGTCTCGCCGCATGCGCCGTACTCCACGTCGCTCGAGGTCTACAAGGTCTGCGCGGAGCTCGGAGTCCCGATCGCGACACACATCTCCGAGAGCCCCTCCGAGGTCGCCTACCTCGTGGACGGTAGCGGCGCCTGGGGGCCGTACCAGCGGCTGCTCGTCGAGCCGCCCGGGACAACGGGCGCGCGCATGCTCGACCGGGCGGGACTGCTGGGCCCCGGCGTTCTCGCTGCGCACTGCACGGTCCTCGACGACGAGGAGATCGGCCTCTTCGCGGCATCCGGCGCCGGCGTCGCCCACTGCTCGCGCTCGAACGCCGTGCTCGGCTGTGGAATCGCGCCGCTTCAAGAGCTTCGCTCGGCCGGCGTTCGCGTCGGCGCCGGCACCGACAGCCCGGCGTCTGCACCCTCCTTCGACTTCTTCGAGGAGCTCCGCAGCGTCCTCCTTTGCGCGCGCGCGCGCGCGCGACGGCCGGACGCGCTGACCGCGACCGAGGCGCTCGAGCTCGGCACGCTCGGCTCGGCGCGAGCGCTCGGCCTCGACGCCGAGGTCGGCTCGCTCCTCCCGGGCAAGCGCGCCGATCTCGCCGTCGTCTCGCTTGCCGGCTCACCGTATCTGCCGTGGGAAGACCCATCCGCGGCCGTCGTCTTCGGCGGCTCGCCCGACCGCGTCCTCACGACCGTCGTCGACGGCGAGGCACGCTACGAGAAGGGAGGTTCCGAGTGGCACGAGCTGACCGCCGCCGCGCAGCGCGCGAGGCGCGCAATGCTCGCTCCGCCAGCGCCGGCCGCACCAGCCGGCCGCGGTCGAGTGGCGGAGCACGCGTAGCCGAGACCGGGATGTTCTTCCCGCGCCTGCGCGCGCAGGTGAAGTGGGTCTACATCCTGCTCGTCTTCGTCTTCGGCGCGGGTTTCGTCTTCCTCGGCGTCGGCTCGGGCTCGAGTATCGGCGACCTTCTGCGCGGGAACTTCTCGTTCGGGCATCACTCCTCCGGCGGCTCGATCACGAAGGCGCAGGAGGACGTGGCCAAGCATCCGCGTGACGCGGAGCCGTACAGGAAGCTCGCCGACGCGCTCGAGCGGAAGGGCCGGGTTCCGGAGACGATCGACGCGTTGACGCAGTACACGGCGCTCGAGCCGAAGGACGCCAACGAGCTCGAGCATCTCGGTCGCCTCGAGCTCGGTCAGGCGACTCAGGACCTGAGCGCCGCGCAGGCCGCCTTCGCCCAGCAGCAGGAGACGACGGCCGGCTCGACCTTCGGCGCTCCACCGACGAGCACGTTCGGCCGGGCCGTCGGCCAGGATCCGCTCACGCAGGCCGTGTCCACGAGGATCGCCGCCCAGGTGCAGGAGGCGACCGCGAAGTACCAGAGCTCCTCCGGGCGCGCGATCGCGACCTTCACACGGCTCGCACGGTTGAGGCCGAGGGATCAGTCGACGATCTTCGCCCTTGCCCAGGCGGCCCAGACCCTCCGCGACACGAAGACGGCGGTGCTCGCGTACAAGAAGCTGCTGAAGCTCACCTCCGACCCGACGACCATGGCCCGGATCGAGGCGGCGATCAAGGCGCTCCAGCAGCAGGCCCTTCCGACCTCTGCACCGCAGCCCGGCGGTTAGACTCCGCGCCGAGGGGAATGCGGTTCGCGCGACCACATCTGCGGGGGAGACGATGAACTTCGACATCAAGACGGAGCAGCTCGGGGACGATGCCTACGTGATCTCGCTCGCCGGTGAGGTCGACCTCTACACGGCGCCGGAGTTCAAGCAGCAGCTGCTCGAGGTGATCGGTCAGGGCGGGAAGGACGTGATCGTCGACTTCAGCAACACGACGTTCATCGACTCGACGACGCTGGGCGTGCTCGTCGGCGGCGTCAAGCGGCTGCGCACGAACGAGGGGCGACTCTCCCTCGTCTGCAGCGACCGCAACATCACGAAGATCTTCGAGATCACCGGGCTCGACCGCGTGTTCACGATCTACCCCACGCGTGACGAGGCGGTCTCGAAGTTGAACGGCTCGCCCGACCAGCCGCCGGGCTAGCCTTGCGGCGCTTCCTGCCAGTTGGCGGCGGGGCGCTTGCGGCCGCGTTCGTGCTCGCGGGGTGCGGGACGGGCGGGCTCGCCGCGAAGGGCGATCGGGACGCCGGGAAGAAGCTCTTCGCGAACAAGTGTGCCTCCTGCCACACCCTGGCCGCGGCCGGCTCGCAGGGGACGCTCGGGCCGAACCTCGACGACGCGTTCGCGGAGGCTCGGAAGGAGGGCTACAAGGAGAGCTCGATCCGCCAGATCGTCCACGACCAGATTCGCTACCCGGGTCAGTATCCGGCCAAGGGCGGCCAGAACTTCCTCCAGGCGAACATGCCCGCGAACCTCGTCACGGGGAAGGACGCCGAGGACGTCGCGACCTTCGTCGCCGCGAACGCGGGGCTCTCGGGGTTCGGCCAGCAGGCGGCCGTGACCGGGACGAACGGCAAGGCGATCTTCAAGTCGAGCTGCGGGAGCTGCCACACGCTCGCCGACGCCCGCACGACCGGAAAGATCGGTCCGAACCTCGATCAGCTGAAGCCCGACCTGGCGCGCGTCAAGAGGCAGGTGATCCAGGGCGGCAGCCTGATGCCGGCGTTCAAGGGCCGGCTCACGGACGCGCAGATCGCGGCCGTCGCGAAGTACGTCGCCTCGGTCGCCGGCAAATAGGCCTTCTCGACGTGACTCCGCGGGCCACGTCCGGGGTCTGACCCCGGCCACGTCCGGGGCAGACTCGGCTCTTTTTGGTCATGTCTAGGGGCTCCCCCCGGGCTACGGCCGCACGCGGCGGCCGCGGAGCCAGAGCCAGGCCGCGGCAAGCGTCAGGCACACGAACACGCCGAGCCCCACCCAGCGTCCGCCGGCCGCCGCGGCGATCGCGATCGCCGCGAAGTAGACGACGGTCGCCAGCAGGAAGCGAAACGCCTCGCCCTCGCTCCGAAGCGGGTTCAACACGGGTGAACCCCTGACACGGCTAGAGGATGTAGACGGTCGTGTAGACCACGATCCACATCACGTCGACGAAGTGCCAGTAGATCCCGCCGATCTCGACGCCGTGGTGATGCTCGGGCGAGAAATGGCCGCGGAAGGCGCGAATCGTCATGAAGAGCAGGATCGAGAGGCCGACGAAGACGTGCGCCCCGTGCAGCCCGGTGAGGGTGTAGAAGACCGTCCCGAAGGCGCCGTCGTGCGGGGCGAAGCCGACACGCGAGTACTCCCGCGCCTGGGTGAGCAGGAAGACGAGGCCCATCAGGAACGTCAGCAGCAGGCCTGCCTGGAGCCCGCGGCGATTGCCGCGCTTCACCGACTGCAGCGCCCAGTGCATCGTGAAGCTCGAGGTGACGAGGATCGCCGTGTTGATCCCTGCGACGAACACCGGCAAGTGGAACGGGGGCGTCGGCCACGGCGTCCCGGCGACGACGCGGACGAAGAAGTAGGCCGTGAAGAACGCGCCGAAGAGCATGATCTCCGACGCGATGAACAGGAACATCCCGAGCACCGACGCGTTGACGCGCGAGCTCTGATTCGCGATCGGCGGTCCGTGGTGCTCGGCGTGGACGGCCATCAGGACGGCGCTCCGGCCGGCGCCTGCTGCGCCACGACGTGCTCGACCGGAAGCTTCGTCTCGTCCTCGAGCCGCCTGATCAGGTCGCGTCGCAGCCAGCCGGACCGCTCCGGCGCGAATGTCGAGACGATGATCTCGTCCACCCGCTCCTCCCGGATCGCGTCGAGCGCCGCGGAGAACGGATCGGGATGCGCGACCTGACCGTGCGCGTCGATACCCGATCCCCGCAGCTCGGCCACCGCGCGCCGCAGCCGTCGGCCGGCCTCGGGATGCTCGCCCTGCCCGGGATCGCTCTGCGGCGCGACGATCAGGAAGCTGGCCCTCCCGCGGCCCGCACGGTCACGGATCCGGTCCAGCAGCTCGTCGCCCAGAACGGTCTCGTTCGCAAGCACGAGTACGTTCGAGTCACCGTGCTCGGTCTGAACGTCCACGACCACGTGCTCGACGGGGGTGTCGCCGGCCGCGCGCTTGATTCCCTCGACGACGTTCCGGCGCAGCCAGCCCGACTTCTGCCGGGGATGCGTGGCGACGATCACCTGGTCGATCCCCGGCTCGAGCTGGGCGACCCCGTCGCGGACGGCGGTGAGGGGATCGGCCTCGACGACGAGGCCGTGCGCGGAGATCCCCTCGTCGCGCAGCAGCGCGAGCGTCTTGTCCAGGCGGCGCCCGGCCGCCGCCCGGCGCGTGTCGCTGTAGACGACGTAGCCGCGGCTCGGCTGATTCACCGGGCAGATGACGGTGACCTGGAGCTCGCCGTCGTGCGCCCGCCGCTCGATCGCCTCCACGAGCGCGCGGCCGGTCACCGTCTCGTTGGCGACGACCAGGACGTGCATCGCTAGTGGACCGGCGCCTTCTCGGGTAAGGCGGCGCGGTCGCCGTTCAGCACCGCGTGCTTCGCTCCGGGCACGCCGTACTCGTACGGGTGTCCGACCACCTGTGGGATCTCGTCGAAGTTGAAGATCGGCGGCGGCGAGGTCACCTGCCACTCGAGCGTGAGCGCGCGCCACGGGTTGCCGGGCGCGATCGGGCCGCGTCGCCAGCTCACGATCATGTTGTAGAGGAACACGATCGTCGAGGCGCCGAGCGCGAACGACGCGAGCGAGATGAACATGTTCCAGTGGGCGAAGCGCGGGTCGTAGTCCGAGACGCGGCGCGGCATCCCCTGCACGCCGATCAGATGCATGGGGAAGAAGGTCGCGTTGAAGCCGACGAACGTGAGCCAGAAGTGGAGCTTGCCGAGCTTCTCGCTGTACATCCGCCCGGTCATCTTCGGGAACCAGTAGTAGATCCCGGCGAAGATCGTGAACAGCGAGCCGCCGAAGAGCACGTAGTGGATGTGCGCGACGACGAAATAGGTGTCGGAGACGTGGATGTCGATCGGAACGGCGCCGAGGTAGATCCCGGAGAGGCCGCCGATCACGAACATCGAGACGAACCCGAGCGCCCAGAGCATCGGGGTCGCGAAGTGGATCTTCCCCTCCCAGATCGTGGCTAGCCAGGAGAAGACCTTGATCCCGGTCGGGATGGCGATCAGGAGCGTCGTGACCATCATCGGCACCCGGAGCCACGGCGCCATCCCCGAGACGAACATGTGGTGCGCCCAGACCGAGAAGCCGAGCACGAGGATCGCCATCAGCGAGAGCGCCATCAGCCGGTAGCCGAAGATCGGCTTCCGCGAGAAGACCGAGATCACCTCCGACGCGATCCCGAAGCCCGGCAGCATCATGATGTACACGGCCGGGTGCGAGTAGAACCAGAAGATGTGCTGGTACCCGAGCGGATAGCCGCCCGCGCCCGTGTCGAAGAAGTGGGTGTGCATCATCCGGTCGAACATCACGAAGAACTGCGAGCCGGCGATGAAGGGCGTCGCGATCACGACGAGCAGCGAGGTCGTGAAGTTCGCCCAGACGAGCAGGGGCATGCGCCAGAAGGTCATCCCGGGGGCGCGCATGGTGATGATCGTGACCAGGAAGTTGAGCGCGGTCATGATCGAGCTCGCGCCCGCCCACTGGACGCCCATGTTGAAGAAGATCGTGCCGAGCGGCTGGTGCACCGAGAGCGGCGCGTAGCCCGTCCAGCCCGACGCGAAGGCGCCGCCGGGGACGAGGAAGCTCGACACCATCATGATCCCGGCGATCGGCAGCAGCCAGTAGGAGAGCGCGTTCAGGCGCGGGAAGGCCATGTCCGGGGCTCCGAGCATCAACGGCACGACGAAGTTCGCGAGTCCCGCGAACGCAGGGATCACGAACAGGAAGATCATCAGGGTCGCGTGGACCGAGAAGAGGCTGTTGTAGGTCTGGTTGTCGAAGAACTGCATTCCCGGGCGCGCGAGCTCCGCGCGGACGAGCATCGCCAGCATCCCGGCGATCAGGAAGAAGATGATCGTGGTGACGAGGTACTGCACGCCGATCACCTTGTGGTCGGTGTTGACGCGGAAGTAGTCGCGCCAGGTGCGGGCGCCGTGGCTGGAGTGGTCCTCGGCCTCCGTCTGCGCGCCGATCGCGTAGCGCGCCCAGTAGTCGAAGGCGCCGATTCCGGCGAGGAAGCCGAACGGCGCCGCGGTCAACGCCCCGACGAGGACGATCACCGACCCGAACCAGATCGGGTGCCAGCCGCCCCACCAGCGGCACAGCACGACGATCCCGCAGCCGATTCCGAAGAAGAGCGGGGTCGTCCAGATCGCGCGGAGGAAGCCCGGAGCGGTCAGGCGACGCCAGCCGCGCGGCGGCGTGCGAACCGGATCGAGCTCCTGGTCGTGTCGCTCGGCGACGGCGGTCGTCACTTACCCCCCTTGCTGGTCGACCCGACCAGATACTGCACGAGCTGGTCGAGCTTCGGGCCGGGGATCGTCGAGCCGAAGTTGGCCGGCATGACGCCTTTCGGGTAACCCGGCTCCACGTAGGCGTTCGGCTTCACGATCGACTCGCGGATGAACGCCGCGAGCGGCTTTCCGGGCCCCTTCGCCTCGCCGGGAAGTCTGTCGAGATCCGGCCCGACCTTCGCTGTCGAGCCGGCTGCCTTCAAGGTGTGGCAGCCGTTGCAGCCGTTCGCGTTGAAGACTGCGAGGCCGGCCTGGCTCTGCTGCGGCGCGCCGGAGGCCCGGCCGCCGCTCGAGCTCTTGGCCCATTTGTCGAAGTCCTGCTGGGACATGACGACTGTCTGCGAGCGCATGAGCGCATGGCCGAGGCCGCAGAGCTCGGTGCAGACGACGGGGTAGGTTCCGATCCGGTCCGGGGTGATGTGGAGGGTCGGGTGGAGTCCCGGGACGAGGTCCTGCTTCTGGCTGAACTGCGGTACCCAGAAGGAGTGGACGACGTCCTTCGAGGTCATCCGCAGCACGACCGACCGGTTGACCGGCAAGCGCAGCACGTTCGAGCTCTTGTTCCCGTAGCCGGGATAGGAGAAGCTCCACGCGAACTGCTGTGCGGTCACCTCGACGCGCAGCGGGTTCGCGCCGGCGGCGTCGTTCTTTGCGAGGACGATCGCGCTGACGATCGCGATCGACGTGACGAGCAGCGTCGGTACGGCCGTCCAGGCGATCTCGAGGCCGGTGTTCCCGTGGATCGGCGGCCCGTCCGAGTCGTCGTCGGGCTTCACCCGGAACTTCAGCACCGAGTAGGCGATCACCGCGGCGACGATCGCGAAGATGAAGATGCAGATCCCGGTGACGAACCAGAAGACGAAGTCGATGCGGCCCGCCTCGCGGGACGCCGGCTTCGGCAGCCAGTTCGGAATCAGCGCGAGCGCCGAGGCGATCGCTCCCGCGATCGTTCCGATCAGGACGAGCTGGACGATCGAGCCCCTACGCACGGACGCCCGAGCCTACTCGACCCGCCGGCCCCGCCGCCAGAGGATCGTCGCACTCCGAAACACCTGCAACAAAGCGCCTTCGGCGCACCCGATCGACACCTCTGCGCGTTTCTATTCCGAGGGCTCCGGGAACCCCGGAGTGGACGCAGCTAAGGAGGTTGAAATGGGACTCGGAGTCGGCATCTTTCTGACCGCCGTGGGAGCGATCCTCGCGTTCGCCATCCACCAGCACAGCACCGGGACGGTGAACCTCCACACGGTCGGCTACATCCTGATGGCCGTGGGCATCGCGGGGATCATCCTCTCGATGATCTTCTGGCAGACCTGGGCCGGCCCCGGCTACTGGTCGGGACGCCGCCGCGCCACGTACGTCGACGACGGCCCCCCGGCCGGCCCCCCGTACTAGGACGCGGATCCGAATCGTGACGCGCGCGCGGCGGCCGTCGAGGCCGCCTCGCCGCGTTTGGACGGGCACGTTCCGGGAGACGTAGGCCGAAGGCGATGCCACAGCTTTCCAGGGAGCTGCGCATCCTGTACGAGCTCGCCCAGGTCGTCGCGCGGGGGCGCTACGAGGGCGGCGAGGTCATGCAGCGCGTCAGCGCGGAGATCCAATCCGCCCTCGGCTTCACGCGAGCGCTCGTCGTCCGGCTGAACGAGGCCGACCGGACGGTGCACGCGGTCGTCCAGCAGGGCATCGACTGGCCCGGGGACGAGTGGCTCCCGCTCGCCGACTACCCGCTGCTCGAACGGGCGCTCCGCGCGGGGGGGCCGGTCCTCATCCGCGATGCGGGCGCCGAGCACGCGGCGCCCGCGAGAGTGATCGAGCGCTTCGGCGTCGGGTCGATCGTGGTCGTGCCGCTGCTCGTCGACGGCCGCTGCACGGGCTTCATCGTCGCCGATCGCTCGGGCGAGCGTTTCGAGCTCGACGATGAAGACCTCGAGGTGCTTGCGACGCTGGCCCTCGTCTCCGCGGTCTTCATCGACAAGGCCGACCAGTACGAGGAGCTGCGCCGCCTCGACGACGCGCGCAGCGACTTCATCTCGATCGCGACGCATGAGCTGCGCACGCCGATCTCCGTCGTCTTCGGGATCGCGTCGACACTGCACCTGCGCGGGGATCGTCTCGAGTCGACGCAGGTTCACGAGCTCCGAGCGACGCTGTTCGAGCAGACGTCGCGACTGCGCGACCTGACCGAGCAGCTGCTCGACCTCTCGAAGCTCGAGGCCGGCGCGATCGCCGTCGCGCCGCGACTGGTGCGCCCGCGCGAGTGCGTCGACGCGCTGCTGCCGCGGATCGCTCCCGACCGGCTCCGAGACATCGAGGTCCGGATCGACCCTGAGCTCGAGGTCGTCGCCGACCCCGACGGATGCGAGCGCATCGTCGGCAACCTCGTCCTGAACGCGCTCCGGTACGGCGAGCCGCCGGTGAGCGTCTCGGCCGAGCTGAACGGCGTATTCCAGCTCGCAGTCGAGGACTGCGGCGAGGGCGTGCCGCCGGAGTTCGTGCCGCGCCTCTTCGATCGATTCGCCCGCAGCGACCGCGCCCGCGAGTCGGTCGCGCGCGGGGCCGGGCTCGGGCTCGCGATCGCCCAGGAGTTCGCGCGCGCCCTCGGCGGCGGGCTTCGGTACGAGGCGGTGAAGCCGCACGGCGCGCGGTTCGTCCTCTCGTTGCCGCTGTGAGAGGACCGATCAGTCCGTCGCGAAGGGGAGCTCGAGCAGGAACGTCGAGCCGCCCACGCCGCTCGATTCGACCCAGATGCGCCCGCCCATGCGCTGGGCGAGCTCCCGGCTGATGTAGAGGCCGAGCCCCGTGCCGCCGACGCCGCGGGTCAGATTGGGGTCGAGGCGGTAGAACTTCTCGAAGATCCGCCGGTGCTCGCTCGGCGGGATCCCGAGACCCTCGTCCCGGACAGCGAAACGCAGCCGGCGGCCGTCGACCGTCAGGCGCACGCCGACGCGGCCGCCCTCGGGCGAGTACTTGAGCGCGTTGTCGACGAGGTTCGTCAGGATCTGGCGGAGCTTGTCCGGATCGGCCGCGACCGGCGGTGCTCCGTCCGGGGCCTCGAGCCCGAGCTGGATGTTCGGAGGGACGTAGGCGCGCGCGGCGTCGACGACTCCCCGGGCGAGGTCGGCGCCGTCGCAGCGCTGGATCGTCGTCTGCATCGCCCTCGACTCGAGCCTGCTCGCCCAGAGGATGTCGTTCACGATCCGCGCCAGGCGATCGGACTCGCTCGCGATCACCTCGAGCAGACCCGCCCGCTGGGGCTCGCCCAGGCGAACGTCGTCGCGCCGCAGCGTCAGCGCCGCGCCGTAGATCGCGGCGAGCGGCGTGCGCAGCTCGTGCGAGACGGTGGCGACGAAGTCCGACTTCAGCGTCTCGACCGCACGCTCTGCGGTCAGATCACGGAAGGCGTAGACGCGGCCGCCCTCGAAGGCGACGCCAGTGATCGAGAGCCAGAGCTCACGGCCGTTGATCTCCACCGGCACCGTCTCGGAGCGGCCCTCGGTCTGCTTCGCGAGCGTCTCCCACGAGGGAAAGATCGAGTCCGCGGCACGATCGACCACCTCGGCGGCCGAGAGGCCGGTCGTTCGGTCGGCGGCAGGATTCCAGAGGGCGGATCACGCCCGAGTCGTCGACGAGCAGAACGCCGTCGCCGACGTGCTCGACCACCATCGCCGCCTGGGCACGCTCCTCGGCGGCGCTGTACAGGCGGGCGTTGTCGACCGCCACCGCGGCACGGCGGGCCAGATGCTGCGCGTACCCGAGATCCTCCTCGTCATAGCGCCGCTCCGGATTCGAGGACACGAGCATCAGAGCGCCGAACGTCCGCCCGCCGGCCGTGAGCGGCACGACCATCGCCGAGGCCATCCCGAGCTGCCGCAGGACCTCGAGGTGGTCGGCGTCGCGTGTCGAGCCGGCCAGCAGCTCGTCGGTGACCTCCCGGTACAGCACCGGCTCGCCCGTGCGGACGACGCGGCCGGTGCCCTCCGGCTCCTCCGGGTCGGCGCCGTGCGTCGTGCGCGAGCGTTCGGCCCACTCGGCCTTGTCCGGATCCTTGTGGACGACGGCAAGTCGACGGAACCCGCCGTCCTCGTCGACCACGTCGACCGCGTACCAGTCGGCGAACCTCGGGACGAGGAGCGAGGCGATGTTCGCGAGCGTCGCCTCGTAGTCGAGCGTGGTCGCGAGCTGCGTGCTGGCCTCCGCGAGCACAGCCATGCGCTCTTGGGCCGCCTCCGCCGCGGCTCGGACCTCCCGGCTCTCGGTCACGTCGGTGACGACGACGCCGAGCCCGATCATCTCCCCGGCCTCGTTCGGGACCGGGTAGTAGCTCGTGAGCCAGTGCCGGACCTCGCCCGGCGCGGCGGGAGTCTCGCCGGACAGCTCGATGTCGAGAAGCGGCTCTCCGGTCTCGATCACCTGTTGGAAGAGCGGTTCCACCGTCGGGGCGAGCTCCGGGGTCACCTCGGCGACGGTGGCCCCGACGTGATCGGCCACGGAGCGACCGTTCCGGGAGGCGAGCTCCTCGTTCACGAGCTGGTAGCGCAACTCGACGTCGAGGAACCCGAGCCCGACGGGAGCCTTGCCGACGAGCGTGTCGAGCAGGGCGAGCGACCGGTCCGCGTGGCGGTAGAGCCGCGCGTTGTCGACCGCGACCGAGGCCCTGCGAGCGAGATCGAGCGCGATCGCGAGATCGGCCTCCTCGTACCTGCGCTCGCTCTCCGCCGAGACGAATGTGATCGCGCCGAGCGCGCGGCCCCGGGCGACGAGCGGGACGCACATCGACGAGCGCAGGCCGAGCTCGCGCAGGATCTCGAGCAGCTCCGGGGTGTCTTTCGTCGCGTCGACCAGCAGGTCGTCGGAGATCTCGGGGACGAGCTCAGCCTGCTGCGTCCGGATCACGTTCGGGACGCCGTAGGGCGCATTCTGCTCGGGCGGGTACCGCTCGACGAGCTCGTCGGCCCAGCGAGCCTTGGCAAGGTCGGTGTGGGCGACCGTCAGCCGTCCGATCGATCCGTCCTCCTGCACCATGTCGATCGAGCACCAGTCGGCGAAGCGCGGGACGACCAGCCTGGCCACGTTCGCGAGCGTGGTCTCGTAATCGAGTGACGAGGCCAGCAGCTCGCTGGCCTCGGCGACGAGCAGGCGCTCCTCGGCCATCCGCGCCTGCGCCGCATAGACCTGTCCCGTCGCGATCGCCGAGGCGGCCAGGTTCGCGAGCGTCGAGGCGGCGCTTCGCTCCGCGTCGCTGAAGCGGTGCGCCGCCCGGTAGTAGAAGGCGAGGGTGCCGAGAACCGACTCGCGGTGGCGGAGCGCGACGACGAGCATCGCCTTCGTGCCGGCGGCCTCGTGCGCCTCACGATGGGCGCCGGTCAGCCAGTCGGCGGCGGCGACGTCCTCGACGACGAGCGGCTCAGCGAGCAAGACCTGCGCGGTTCCTCCGCGGATCGCCTGGGATGCGGCGACCACATACGCTTCGTCGAGGCCCGAGTGGGCCGCGACCCGCCAGATCTCCTCGGCGGAATCGTGCTCCCAAAGCGCGTAGGCGTCGGCGAGCAGCGCCCGTCGCGCGAGCTCGAGCACCCGCGGAAGCAACTCCTCGAGGTGAAGCGCGTCCAGCAGCGTGCCGGACGCCTCGACGAGCAGGCGCAGGCGCTCGACCTCGTCGAGCGAGGGGAGGTCGGCGTGTTCCTGCTCGAGTTCCGATCGTGCCATGCCTCTCTCCAGACTGGGCGGGGAGCGAGGATGCCGCCCCGCTGACTCTACTCCGCGCCCCTCGAAAATCCTCATCGAGACGAGGGCCGTCGTCTCCTGCGACGGCGTCGGCTACGGCGGTGGAGAGGGGTTTAGCATCGCGCTCATGCGTCTCGGCTTCTCCATGGGCTACGCGTCGCCGGGCTCGAATCCGCTCGAGCTCGTGGAGCTCGCCCGGGAGGCCGAGCGACTGGGCTACGACTCCGCCTGGGCGGCCGAGTCGTGGGGGACAGACGCGGTCACCGTGCTCGCGTGGGTCGCCGCGACGACGAGTCGGATCAAGGTCGGCTCCGCGATCCTGCAGATCCCCGCCCGCTCGCCGGCCAACGCCGCGATGACCGCGGCCACCCTCGACCTGATGTCGGGCGGCCGGTTCCTGCTCGGCCTCGGTACGTCGGGTCCGCAGGTGGTCGAGGGCTGGCACGGGCAGGCGTGGGGGAAGCCGCTCACGAAGACTCGCGAGTACGTCGAGATCGTTCGCAAGGCGCTGCGTCGGGAGACGCTGGAGCACCACGGCGCGCACTACGACATCCCCTACGACGGCGAGGGCGCGACCGGACTCGGCAAGCCCCTGAAGCTGATGCTGCGGCCCCTGCGAGCCGACATCCCGATCTACCTCGCCGCGCTCGGACCGAAGAGCGTCGAGCTCGCTTTCGAGATCGCCGACGGCTGGATTCCAATCTTCTTCTCGCCGGAGCGCGCCCGCACGGCGTTCGGGTTCGCAGACCGGGACGGTTTCGACATCGCGCCCTCGGTCCAGGTCGTGCTCACCGACGACGTCGAGTCCGGCCGCGACTTGGTGCGGCCGATCCTCGCCCTCTACGTCGGCGGCATGGGAGCGCGCGGGTCGAACTTCTACAACGCGCTCGTCTGCAGGTACGGCTACGAGGAGGAGGCGGCGCGGATCCAGGATCTCTACCTGGACGGGAAGCAGCGCGAGGCGATCGCGGCCGTCCCGGACGCGCTCGTCGACGACGTTGCGCTCGTCGGTCCGCGCGAGCGGATCGCGGAGCGCCTCGACGCCTGGCGCGAGTCGGGCGCCACGACGCTCCTCTGCTCCACGCGGGACGTGCAGGCGCTGCGTGCGATGGCGGAGCTCGTACTGTGAACGCGCACTCGCTCGAGAGCATGGCGAGCACGATGCGATGGTCGAGCTGATCCGCCGTGAGGTGACGCCGGAGCTGTACGGCGAGATCCGCGCCCTCTGGAAGAAGCACTCGATCGCAGAGGACGCCCGCGACCTCGCCGGGCTGATGTCGACGCTGACGGACGACTGCGTCTACGAGCTCGCGCAGACCGGTCGGCGCTGGGAAGGCCACGAGGGCGCGACGCGCTTCTACACGGAGCTGCTGACCGCGTTCCCGGACATCCACTTCGACCTGACCGGCATCGTGATCGGCCCGCAGGGCGTGTGCGAGGAGGCGCGAGTGACGGGCACCCACAGGGCGCGCTGGCTCGACGACGAGCCCTCGGGCGAGCGCCTGACCTGGAGCGTCGTGATCTTCTTTCCGTGGGACGAGCAGGCGCGGCTCTTCAAGGGCGAGAAGGTCTACGCGGACTGGGACAGGCGACCGCCGATCCGCTGACCGATCTCCCCGCCGCGCTCCTCCACGTGCAAGCCGGGCGCCGGCGTGGTACGAACCAATCTCGTGCCGTCGCTCGAAGGGAAGGTCGCGATCGTCACCGGCGCAGGGCGCGGCATCGGCCGCGAGCACGCGTTGGCGCTCGCGCGGGCAGGCGCGCGCGTCGTCGTCAACGACCTCGGCGCGTCGCTCGCCGGGGAGGGCGCTGACACGGCTCCGGCACAGCAGGTGGTGGAGGAGATTGAGGCCGCCGGCGGCGCCGCGGTCGGCAACGGCGACGACGTCGCCGACTTCGGCGCCGCGGAGCGTATGGTCCGGCAGGCGATCGACGAGCTCGGGGGGCTCGACATCCTCGTCAACAACGCCGGTGTCACGCGCGACCGCATGCTCGTGAACATGAGCGAGGACGAGTGGGACTCGGTGATCGGCGTCCACCTCAAGGGGCACTTCGCCCCGACGCGGCACGCCGCCGCGTACTGGCGCGAGCGATCGAAGGCGGGCGCCGACGTCAAGGCTCGCGTGATCAACACGTCGAGTCCGTCCGGCGTCTTCGGGAACGTGGGGCAGGCCAACTACGGTGCGGCGAAGGCGGCGATCGCGGGCTTCACGATCATCGCCGCCCAGGAGCTCGGCCGCTACGGCGTCACCGTCAACTGCCTCGCGCCGAACGCGCGCACGCGCATGACCGAGGCCGCGTTCGGCGAGATTCCGGCGCCGGAGGAGGGCTTCGACGTGATGGACCCGGCGAACATCGCGCCTGTCGTGGTCGCCCTCTGCGCCGACGAGGCGCAGGGGATCACCGGCCAGTGCTTCTTCGTCTACGGCGGCGCGGTCAGCGTGCTGCGCCCCTGGGAGGCCGGCGAGGTGGTCGAGCAGGACGGGCGCTGGGACGCCGACGACCTCCTCGCGCGGCTGAAGGAGCGCTTCCCGGACGGCCTCGCCCCCGAGGGAATGGTCGGGCAGATGGCCAAGGCCGGCGGCCGGTCGCTGGGAACCGGCTGAAACGGATGGTGACGCAGGTGACGCTCGCGGAGCTCGAGGCGACCGGCGAGCTCGAGCTCGGCGAAAGCTCGTGGGTAACGATCGACCAGCGACGGATCGACCGGTTCGCCGAGGCGACCGGAGACCAGCAGTGGATCCACGTCGATCCCGAGCAGGCCGCGCAGGGACCGTTCGGCGGCACGGTGGCGCACGGATATCTCTCGCTCTCTCTTCTCCCCGCGCTCCTCTCGGAGCTGCTCAGCGTCGAGGGCGCCGCGATGGGAGTGAACTACGGGATCGACAGGCTCCGATTCACCTCACCGGTGCCTTCCGGCTCGGACGTGCGGCTGCGCGCGAAGCTGCTGGGCGGCGAGCGCAAGGGCCCGGGTGTGCGCTACCGCATCGGCGTCGAGATCGAGATTCGCGGCGCAGAGAAGCCGGCCCTCGTCGGCGAGGTCGTCTATCTCGCGGTTGGATGGCCGCCGGCGAGCTAGCGGCTCCTAGCTCAGGCGCTCGACGATCATCGCCATCCCCTGGCCCCCGCCGACGCACATCGTCTCGAGGCCGAGCCGCTGGTCGCGCGTCTCGAGGTCGTTCAGGAGCGTGCACATGATCCGCGCTCCGGTCATGCCGTAGGGATGGCCCAGCGCGATCGCGCCGCCGTTCGGGTTCAGCTGCTCGCCGAAGGGATCGATGCCGAGCTCCCGGCACACGGGTAGCACCTGGGCGGCGAAGGCCTCGTTCAGCTCGACGACGTCGATCTCGCCGATCGTCAGCTCCGCTCGAGCGAGGACGCGGCGGACCGCCTCGATCGGGCCGACGCCCATGATCTCGGGCTCGACGCCGGAGACGGCGGACGCGAGGATCCGCGCGAGCGGCGCGATCCCCAGCCCGCGCGCTCGCGCCTCGCTCATCACGACGACCGCGGCGGCGCCGTCGTTCAACGGACACGAGTTGCCGGCGGTCACCTTGCCGCCGGGCTTGAACGCGGGCTCGAGCGTCGCGAGGCCCTCGAGCGTCGAGGCGCGGCGCGGGCTGTCGTCCGTCGCCACGCCGTCCCAGGGCGTGATCTCGCGCCCGAAGAAGCCGGAATCCTGCGCGGCGACGGCCCGCTCCTGCGAGCGCTGCGCGTAGCGGTCCATCTCCTCGCGCGTGACATCCCAGCGCTCGGCGACGTTCTCGGCCGTCATGCCCATCGGGATGTAGACGTTCGCGATCGGAGCGTCGTCGCCGAAGAGCTCGGGATGAAGCTCCTCCGCGTCCTTCGGGTACCCGTCCACCTGCGAGATCGACTCGACGCCCGCCGCGACGAAGGCGTCGCCCTCACCGGCCTTGATCGCGTGGAAGGCCATGCGGATCGTCTGCAGCGACGAGGCGCAGAAGCGGTTGACCGTCGTCCCCGCGACGCTTGCGGGCAGCCCTGCGAGCAGCGACGCGCGGCGGGCGAGGTTCATGCCCTGCTTCTGCTGCGGGAACCCGCACCCGACCATGACGTCGACGATCTCGCCGCGATCGAGCGCCGGCGCCTGGCGGAGCGCCGCGTCGATCGCGAACGCGACGAGGTCGTCGGGGCGCGCGTCCACGAGCGAGCCCTTGCGCGCCCTCCCGATCGGAGTCCGCGCCGCGGCGACGATCACGGCTTCAGGCATCGACGCAACGGTACCCGCGCTCCGGCACGAGCTCCGCACCGTGCGCCCGCGGCGCGAAATCTCCCCCTTTCGGGGGGCGAGCGCGCGAGGACGAACGTCGATGGAGCCTCTGGCGAGCTCCACACCCGTTTTCGCCTGATCTCTGCGGATCGAGACGAAAGGACAGGCACATGAAGCTGAAGTTCCTCACCCTAACGGCGGTCGCGCTGGCTGCTCTGACGGCCGCAGCGGCGGCCGTGGCCGGGAACGTGACGGCAACCGCGACCGTGACCGGCGCCGGCGCGCTCGGGCTCTCGCACGGCGCCACCGCCAGCGTCAGCGACACGCTGGACGGCAGCGACCAGACAACCTCCTACGCGATCCCGTTGACCCTGGACGACGCGCGGGGTAGCGGGGCAGGCTGGAACACCACGATCACCTCGACCACGTTCACCACCGGCGGCGGGACGCCGCGCACCCTTCCCGGCGCGTCGTCGATCGCTTCGGTTTCGTCGACGTGTCGTGCGGGCGGCACCTAGCACCGCGCCGACCAACTCGCTCGGCTATCCGATTGCCGTGCCGGACGGCGCGAGCGCGCCTGCGGCGGTGAAGTTCTTCAACGCCGCGGCGAACACCGGCATGGGGCGCTTCACGGTGACGCCGACGATCAACGTCGCCATCCTCGGCAACTCGTACGCCGGCAGCTACACCAGCACCGTTACCTTCGCGGTCGTGTCGGGCCCGTAACCTTCGGGCCAGTCCGATGACCCTGCGGAAGTCCCTCGTTGCACTGGCGATAGGAATCACGAGCGCGCTGGCCGCCACGGCCGGCGCGCTCGGATCGCTGACGCTGACGCCCGGCGCCGCTCCCACGTTCTCCGTCACGCTGACCGGCGCCGACCAGACGCCGACCTACAGCGTCGCCCTGACCGTCGCCAACGGCGGGAGCACGAAGAACGGCGGCTGGAACCTGACGATCACCTCGACGACATTCACGAACGGATCCGGCCAGACGTTCCCGACGAGCGCCTCGAGCGTCACGGCCGTGGCGGTCGGGGCCTGCGCGGGAAGCGTCTGCCCCACCAACTCGATCGCCTACCCGGTGGGCGTTCCGGCCGGCAGCCCCGCCCCGGCTGCGGTCAAGCTCTTCAACGCCGCCCTGAGCACGGGCACCGGAACGGTCACCGTCACGCCGACCGTCGGAACCACCGTTCCCGGGAACAGCTACGCCGGGACCTACGCGAGCACGCTGACGCTCGCCGTCGTGGCGGGACCGTAACCTGACGCCCGTGCGCCGCCCGCTCCTCATCCTCGCCACACTGGCCGCCCTCCTGGCGGCCCCACCGTCGGTTGCCGCGGCGCGCGGTCCGGCGTTCGGGCTGCGTCCGGTCGGAAGGTGGCCGCGCGGCTTCTTCGTCTACTCCGCTCCAGCCGGTCGTCTCCTGCACGGATCGATCGCCGTCGTCAACAGCGGTACCGCCGCGGGGACGGTGAAGCTGTACAGCGCCGACGCGACGACGGGTCGCACCAGCGGGGCCGTCTACCTCACCTCCGGCGAGCCGCGGCACGGTGTCGGCGCGTGGATCGGCCTTGCGCGCACGCGGCTGCGGATCGGGCCGCGAGGCACGGTCAAGGTGCCCTTCACGGTCCGCGTGCCCGGCGGCGACCTCGCCGGGCAGCACGTCGGCGGGATCGTCGCGGAGGCGGCCGCGCGGACCTCGGGCCCGAGCTCGAAAGGAAAGACGCACGTCCAGATCAACGTCCGGAACCTCTCGATCGTCGCCGTCGAGGTGAATGTGCCCGGCCCGCTGAGGGCGAGGCTCGAGATCGGCGCTGCGAGCGCCGGCGGACAGCGGAAGTCCCAGGAGGTGTCGATCCACCTCAGCAACACGGGCAACGTGCTGCTGAAGCCGGCCGGCACGCTGACCGTGACGAACGCCGCAGGAGCGACCGTTGCGAAGGAGCGGCTACGCCTGGACACGTTCCTACCGGACACAGCCATCGACTATCCGGTCGCGATTCACCATCGAGGCATCGGGGCCGGCGCCTACCGCGTGCAGGTGCGCCTCCACTACCGGGGTCTCGGCGGTGGAGGCGCGGGCGAGGCGGCGGCGGCGCCGACCCTGACGGTCTCCCAGCAACAGGTGACGCGGGTCTTCGGCTCTTCCTCCGGGACGACGCCTCCCCCGAGCGCCCCTCCGCCCGCGCTGTCGACCCGGCCGACCCAGACAGCCGCCCAAGCGACCGTGGCGGCCCCCGCAGGGCCCAGGAGCTCGTCGGGCTCGGACACATTGACCTTCGTCCTCATCGGTCTCGGCGCCGCGGTACTGCTAGGGCTCGGATGCCTCGCGGCCGCGGGGCGGACACGCCGGTCCGGCCAGCCGGGCTAGCTGTCGTGTCGCAGAGGTTCCGAACGCCGCTGATCTGAGGTCGCCTCCGATCGAGCTGTGCGGTGCGCCGCGTCGTAGCGGTCGAGCCTGTGTGGAGCAGGCGGACCTCATGCAAGGAGTACGAAGCCGGCCGTCGAGCGAGTCCCGGGCGCAGGGTCAGATCCTTCAATCCACCTGCCGCCGCTGCCGGCTCTGCCGGGGTCGGCTCACGCGCGCCCGGATCGAAACGCAAAACCGATCGAAGTCGTCGTGGCTGGGCGAAAGCCGAGCCGGACTTCGATCGGTAAGTGGGCCGTGAAGGATTCGAACCTTCGACCTTGGGATTAAGAGTCCCCTGCTCTACCAACTGAGCTAACGGCCCGAGCGGCTGCGTAGTGTAGCCGCGGTGAATGTGCTCTCCGTCGTGGGAAACCGTCCGCAGTTCGTCAAGTCCGCGCCGCTGTCGGTGGCGCTCCGCGAGGCGGGAATCGACGAGGTCGTTCTCCACACCGGCCAGCACCACGACCCTGAGCTCTCGCAGGTCTTCTTCGAGGAGCTCGGCCTCGACGAGCCGACGTACCGGTTGGAGTCGCGCTCGGCCGATCCCGATGCGATGCGCCCGGGGATCCTGGAAGCGATCGGGCGCGTGCGGCCCGACTGGGTGCTCGTCTACGGGGACACGAACTCGACGCTTGCGGGCGCCGAGGCGGCGGTCGCGGGCGGAGTGGCGGTCGCGCACGTCGAGGCCGGACTGCGCAGCGGGGACGCGTCCATGCCCGAGGAGCGGAACCGGATCGCGATCGACCGCGTGGCCGCGCTCCTCCTCTGCCCGGACGAGCGCTCGCGCGAGACCCTGGCGGCCGAAGGCGTACCGGGCCGGGCGGAGGTCGTCGGCGACGTGATGGCTGACGCCAACCGCGTGTTCGCCCCGATCGCCGCCCGCCGGTCGGACGTGCTCAGGGGCTTCGGCGTCGAGCCGCGGCGCTACGTCGTCTGCACCGTGCACCGCGAGGCGAACGTGCAGCCCGGCCGGCTCCGCCGGATCGTGGAGGGGCTGAGCCGCCTCGACGAGCCGATCGTCTTCCCTGCACACCCGCGCACGCGCGCGGCTCTCGCGGGCCTCGGCTCCCTGGGCTTCGAGCTCACAGACCCGCTCGGCTACCTCGACTTCGCCGCGCTCGCCTCGCAGGCACGCGTGATCGTCACCGACTCGGGCGGGCTGCAGAAGGAGGCGTACTGGTACGGCGCCCCGTGCGTGACGCTCAGGCCGTCCACGGAGTGGATCGACACCGTCGAGGCCGGCGCCAACGTCCTCGTCGACGACGATCCGGACGCGATCGAGCGTGCGGTCGCCGAGGCGCGCATGCCCCGAGAACGCCCGCGGCTCTACGGCGACGGGCACGCGTCCGAGCGGGTCGCGAGTAGCCTTTCGCGCGCATGAAGCCGGAGATCGCGATCGTCGGGGCAGGCTACGTCGGCGTGCCTCTCGCCCAGGTCTTCGCCGAGGCCGGACGCTCTGTCGTGCTCGTCGACGTCGACGAGGACCTGGTCGAGGCGCTCAACCGCGGCGAGAGCCATATCGAGGACGTCCCGTCCGGGAAGCTCGCGCCGCTCTTCGACGACGGTCACCTCTCGGCCACCACCGACTACGACGCGCTGCGCGACGTCGACGCGATCCTGATCGCGCTCCCGACCCCGCTCTCGCCGCAGCGCGAGCCCGATCTGTCGATCGTCACCGACGCCGTCGAGCGGATCGCGCAGCGCTTGCGGAAAGGCCAGCTGATCGTGCTCGAGTCGACGACCTATCCGGGCACGACGCGGGAGCAGCTCCAGCCGATCCTCGAGCGCGGGGGACTGAAGGTCGGCGAGGACTTCTACCTCGCGTTCTCGCCCGAGCGCGTCGACCCGGGCCGCGACGACTACACGACGCGCAACACTCCGAAGGTCGTCGGCGGCGTGACGCCCGCCTGCACCGAGCGCGCGGCCGAGCTCTATCGCAGCGCGCTCGAGACAATCGTCCCCGTCTCGTCGCCCGAGGCGGCCGAGCTGACGAAGCTGCTCGAGAACATCTTCCGCTCGGTCAACATCGCGCTCGTCAACGAGCTCGCCCAGCTCTGCGACCGGATGGGAATCGACGTCTGGGAGGTGGTGGAGGCCGCGGGAACCAAGCCGTTCGGCTTCATGAGCTTCAAGCCGGGCCCGGGGCTCGGCGGCCACTGCATCCCGATCGATCCGTACTACCTGACCTGGAAGGCGCGCGAGTACGGCTTCTACACGGAGTTCATCGAGCTGGCCGGAAAGGTCAACGAGAACATGCCGTACTTCTGCCGCTCGGTGATCTCGCAGGCGCTGAACCACGGTGCTAAGAAAGCCCTGAAGGGCTCGAAGGTGCTCGTGCTCGGAGTCTCGTACAAGGCGGATATCGGGGACATCCGCGAGTCGCCCGCGCTCAAGATCATCGACCTGTTGCGAAACGCCGGCTCGGACGTCTTCTACCACGACCCGCACGTGCCGGAACTGCCGAGCCGCGAGCTCTCTTCGCAGCCGCTCGATCCGGGCGCCTACGACTGCGTCGCGATCGTGACCGCGCACGGCTCGATCGACTACGAGCGGCTCGTGGACGAGGCCGAGCTCGTGGTCGACTTCCGCAACGCCACCGGCAGGAACGGCTCCGGGAACGGGAAAGTCTGGAAGCTATGAGCCGCGTGCGCCTCGGCCTGGCGGGCCTCGGCTACTGGGGCCCGAATCTCGCACGGAACTTCGACGAGCTCGCCGAGCTCGCCTGGCTCTGCGAGCTCGACCCCGACCTGCGCGAGCGCTTCGCCCTCCGCTATCCCCGCGCGCGGCTCACCGCCGATTTCGACGAGTTGCTCGCGGACGCCGAGCTGGACGCCGTCGTGATCGCGACACCGGTCGTCACCCATTACGAGCTCGCCCGCTGCGCGCTCGAGGCCGGCAAGCACGTCTTCGTGGAGAAGCCCCCCGCGCTCGCGGCCGCGGAGGTCGAGGAGCTCGTCGCGCTCGCCGAGGAACGGGGGGTCGCGCTCATGCCCGGGCACCTCCTCCTCTACCATCCCGGCGTTCGCCGCCTGAAGCAGATCGTCGACTCCGGCGAGCTCGGCGACATCCTCTACCTGTACGGGAACCGCCAGAACCTCGGCCAGGTCCGAAAGGACGAGAACGCGCTCTGGTCGCTCGGCGTCCACGACCTCTCGGTCATCCTCCACCTCGTCGGCGAGGAGCCGGTGGAGGCGTGGGCTCGCGGCGAGTCGTACCTGACGCCGGGCGTCGAGGACGTCGTCTTCTGCTACCTCCGCTTTCCCTCTGGCGTCGCCGCGCACATGCACCTCTCCTGGCTCGACCCGCACAAGATGCGGAAGATGACCGTCGTCGGGCGCGACCGGATGGCGATCTTCGACGACATGGAGCTCGAGCGGAAGATCACCGTCTTCGACAAGGCGCCCGAGCAGCCGACCGGCACCTATGGCGAGTGGCGCACCCGCACCGGCGACATCTACAGCCCGAAGATCCCGAACACCGAGCCGTTGCGCCTCGAGTGCGCGCACTTCGTCGAGCTCGCCTCCGGCCGGGGCGATCCGCTGGCCGCCGCGCGCGACGGCGTGGCCGTCGTGCGGACGCTCGAGCAGCTCCAGAGCTCACTCGCGGGCGCCCCGGCATGACCTCCGAGGTCGCTCCGACCGCGACGGTGTATCCCGGCACCGTGGTCGGCGACGGCTGCAAGATCCTCGACGGCGCGGTCGTCGGGAAGCAGCCGACGCTCTCGCCGCGCTCGACGGCGAAGCGCGAGGAGCTGCCTCCGCTCGAGCTCGGGCCGGGGACGATCGTCTCCACGGGCGCGATCGTCTTCGCGGGGACGCGGCTCGGCGCGCGCGTGATCGTCGGCGACCAGGCCTGCGTGCGAGAACGGGTCACCGTCGGCGACGACGTCGTGATCGGCCGCGGCTCGCTCGTCGAGAACGACACGACGATCGGCACCCTGACGAAGATCCAGGCGGACGCCTACATCACCGCCTACTCGACGCTGGAGGACGACGTCTTCATCGCGCCCCGCGTCGTGACGACGAACGACAACTTCATGGGCCGGACGCAGAAGCGGCGCGAGCTCGTGAAAGGCCCGACGATCCGGCGTGGCGCGCGCGTCGGCGGCGGCGCGATCCTCTGCCCGGGAGTGGAGATCGGCGAGGAGGCGTTCGTCGGGGCGGGCGCCGTCGTCATCCGAGACGTCCCGGCGCGGGCGGTCGTCGTCGGCAATCCGGCGCGGCGGATCCGCGAGGTCCCGGACGAGGAGCTGCTCGGGGGCCGGTAGGCCCGACTAGCGCTTCTCGAAGCCGAGCGTGTAGGAGCCGAAGCCGCGCGTGACGAGCTTCGCCTCCACGTAGTAGTCGCCGGCGCGCGAAGCGACGTAGCTCAACCTGTGCGAGGCGCCGGGGCCGAGCGACCCCGCCACGCGCAGGCGCTGCGAGCGCAGGTCGTCCACGTGCTTCGTCCCCGGTTGCCAGACGAGGAGGCTCGTCGTCGTGCCCGTCGGGCCCTCGAGGTCGAGGCTGAGCTTCTGCCCGCGTGCGAGCGGGATCCGGTAGACGTCCACCTGGTCGTCCCAGAAGTCGAGCGTGGCCCGGATCGTGCCGCTGGGCGTCCTGACTCGCGGCGCGAGCGAGCCGGCGTCGTCGTTCGGCTCGAGCCGGTCCGGCGAGGGAATGACGCCGTCGAGCGCGCCGACCGCCTTCTCGACATCCAGCCGGCCCCAGCCGCTGAGCGCGTCGCGCTGGAGGGGGCACAACTTGCAGCCGTTGCCGGCGTTCACGTCCGTGGCCGTCCGCTCGAGGATGTTCGAGACCTGGTCGGGTCTGAGCGAGGGCCGCAGCGCGAGCAACACCGCCGCCGCGGCGGCCACCTGCGGCGCCGCGAAGGACGTCCCGGAGGCATGGCGGAACTCGTCCGGGCCGCAGTCCGAGTAACCCGGGTTCGAGCACCCGGGGCGCGCGAGCGAGCGCGGGAGCGTGGAGTAGATGTCCTGGCCCGGCGCGGAGATGTCGTTGTAGATGCGGTCGCGGTCGGAGAAGAGCGGCACGCTCCCGCTCTGCGTCAGGGCGCTGACGCCGATCACGTGCGGGAGCGCGGCCGGGTAGCTGGCGAACGGCCACGGCGTGCGCGGCGCCTCGTCGGAGTTCCCGATCGCCGCGACGAGAACGACGCCATGACGCGTCGCATACTGGAGCGCGCTCGCCTCGAGCCGGGAGAAGGTGTCGCGCCTCGGGTCGAAGGGGTCGCGCAGGCCGCCGATCGAGAGGTTGATCACCTGCGCCCCGCGGTCGACCGACCACCGGATCGCCGCCGCCTCGTCGCGCACCGAGATCGAGTTGTCCCCGCGCGCGATCTTGGCGACGATCAACTGGGTCGGGAAGCCGATCCCGGCAATGCCCTGGTCGTCGATCAGGGCGGCGATCTCGCCGGCGACGAAGGTGCCGTGGCCCTGCTCGTCGGTCAACGGGCTCCCACCGACGAAGCTGCGCGCGGCCCAGATCCGGGACTTCGGAAACTCGGGATGTCCGCCGTCGAGCCCGGAGTCGATGATCGCCACGCGCACGGGATCGAGCAGCGGGAGCGCGCCCGGAAAGGCGTCGAAGGCGTGGTCCGCAGCCAGGTAGTACTGGCGCGGAGCGAGCGGGTCCGGCGGCGAGAAGTTGCTGCGAAACGGCGCCGCAGAGGCCGCCGCAGGACCGACGAGAGCCAGCGCGAGCGCCGCGACCGCGGCCCGCGTCACGACGTCGAGACCTGGAGGACCGGCGTCAGCCCCGGGACGAAGCCGTGGCCGGGCACGACGCGCGCGCGGTACGTGCCCGTCGTGAGCTGGAGCCTCGCGACGAAGTCGCCGTTCGCGTCGACCGTCGTGCGCGCCGCCGTCGTCCACGCCGTGCCCTGTTGCCGCTGCAGCTGCACGGCGGCGCCGGGAACGGCGGGGCGCATGACGCCGCGCAGCGAGTCGGGCGCGCGCGGCGCGTAGAAGCGGACGAGCGGCGCGACCGCCACACGGACGGCGCCGGCGGCGACCTTGCCGCTCGCGAGTCGGTACAGGGTCGACACCGCCGGCTTGACGAGGACGCTGACCGAACCGTTCTTGTCGGCGCTGACCTGGGCGGCCGGCTCCCAGGAGGCGCCGGCCCGCTGCTGCAGGGTCACGTCCGCGAGCCCGCGCGCGACGCCGCCGAGGCGCACCTGCGAGCCGTACACCACGGGCTTGTCGGGCGGCCCGAGCGCCAGGACTCCAACCGTGAACCAGGTCGAGCGGAGGTTCAGCCGGCGGCGCAGGTCGTCGGCTTTGATCGCCACGCTCCCCAGGGCCCCGTCGACCGTGAGGCTCTGGACGCGGCCGGAGGAGTTCACGACGGGCTGCAGGTCGGTCACGCGGCCGCCGAGGTGGAGGACGCGCGCAAGGCCCGCGCCCGTGAACGCGAACGGCCCCCAGTCGTGGTAGGGCGAGATCGTGTCGTACGGGTCGGGCACCGAGACGAGGTAGGGGATCGCCGAGCCCCAGACGTCCTGCGCTGACGCCGTCCGTCCACCCGAGGTGGAGTAGAAGTACGTCTTCGCGACCTGGCCGTTGTACAGCAGCACCTTTCCGGCGGTCGCGTCGACGGCCGCGTTCGAGGACGGCTTCTCGTGGTCGAGCCCGAGGTACATCTGGCTGCGCGTGTCCGGGTAGAGGTCGAAGGGCCCCGACTTCTTCACGGCAAGCGCGTAGGAGCGGGCGACGACGGCCTGAGCCTTCAGAGCCTCGGGCGACCAGCTGTACGGCATCTCCGACGGGACGACGCCGTAGAGGTAATGCTCGAGGCCGACGATGTTGATCGTGCGGAGCTTCCCGTCGGCGACGTCGACCTGGACCGCGCCGCGATAGCGCCGCTGGAGCGCGAGCGGCGAGGCGCCCGGCTGGAAGAGCAACGGGCCGGGGAGCGCCGTCGGCTTCGGGTCGCCGAGCAGCCTCAGCTTCAGGCCCGGCGTGAGCGTGTACGCGCCTGCGGCCACGTCGTGGCTCACTCCGCCGCCGTCCCGGACCGCGAAGTCGTCCGCCGAGCCGATCTTCAGCGTCGACGCGCCGCTTCCGAGCAGGACGCGCACCTTGGCGAGCGGCGCGGGGCCGAGCTGCGTTCCCGGGAAGTAGTGCGCGACGATCTTGGTGTACGCGAACCCGTGCTGCGCGTAGCCGTAGGCCCCGTACTGGCTCATTCCCACGCCGTGGCCCCAGCCGTGGCCGGTGATCACGAAGGTGGCCGTTCCGGTCGAGGTCGAGCGCCGCGCGTCGTGCCCGCGGGCAGGCGCAGCGGCGCCGGCGACGACGACGAGGAGGGAGGCGAGTAGGAGCGTTCGACGCATCGAGCGGACCCCGGTTTCCCGACGACCGCCGCCGGGAACCTGCCCGAGGCTAGCAAAGAGGGCCATGAGCAGCCCTTTTCTTTACCGTTCCCTCATCTCATCCATCCGGTGAGCGTCTCCCAGACCATCCTTCCGCCCCGCTACCGCGGCCCGCAGCAGATCGGCCGCGGCGGGATGGGCGAGATCTACCGCGCGACCGACTCGACCCTCGGCCGGGCGGTCGCGATCAAGGTGCTCGCGGAGCGCTACGCGCAGGACGCGTCGGTGCGAGAGCGGTTCACGCGCGAGGCGCTGTCCGCCGCCCGCCTCTCGGGCGAGCCGAACACGGTCACGATCTACGACGTCGGGGAGCACAACGAGCGGCCCTTCATCGTGATGGAGTACCTGAGCGGCGGCTCCCTCGACGACATCCTGCGCAAGGACGGCGCCCAGCCGCCGGAGCGGTCGTTCGAGTGGCTCGAGCAAGCGGCGCGCGCGCTCGACGCGGCGCACAGGAACGGCGTCGTCCACCGGGACGTGAAGCCGGGGAACCTGATGCTCGACCGGGACTGCGACGTCCACGTCGCCGACTTCGGGATCGCGAGCGCCGCCGGTATGGACTCCCTGACGATGACGGGGACCGTGCTCGGCACGGCCGGCTATCTCTCGCCGGAGCAGGCGCAGGGCGACCGTGCGACACCCGCGAGCGATCGCTACGCCCTCGCCGTCGTCGCGTTCGAGCTCCTGACCGGGGCACGACCGTTCGCCGCCGACAGCCCGACCGCGGAGGCGTCGGCCCATCTGCACGCCTCGGTGCCGTCCGTGTGCGACCGGCTCGACAGCCTCCCGTGCGAGCTCGATCCGGTGTTCCGGAAGGCGCTCGCCAAGGATCCCGCCCAGCGGTTCGACAGCGGCGCCGAGTTCGTGGCGGCGCTCCGGACGGCGCTGATGGAGGCCGCCGGCTCGACGAGCGAGCTGCCGATCGTCGCTCCCGCCTTCACCGATCCCACGAGACCGATCGCGCGCGAGGAGCGGTACTACGCCCCTCCGGATCGCCGCCGCCTGCGCGGCGCGTGGCCGCTGCTCGCGGGGCTGCTCGTCCTCGGCGCGATCGCCGGCGCCCTGCTCGCGGTCTTCCTGACACGCGGCCACGGCGCCGAGAAGGGTGCGTCGCCTCAGCCGCACGTCGTGACGAAGACGGTGAAGGGGCAGTCGGGAACCGTAACCGTCGTCTCGACCGCGCTGCCGCCCGCGACGACCGCGAGCCCGCCCGCGACGACGGCTCCCGCGCCCACCGCGGCGCCGTCCTCCGCCGGCGGCCACACGCTCAACGACCAGGGATACGCCCGCATGCGCGCGAGCGACTACACGGGCGCGCTGCCTCTCCTTCAGCAGGCGGTGCGGAATCTGCGCGGCGCCGGCCCCGGCGACCCCTACGAGGCCTTCGCGAACTACAACCTCGGCTACACGCTCCTCCAGCTCGGCCGCTGCGCGGAGGCGATCCCGTACCTCCAGAGCGCCAGGCGCCTCGAGCCGCAGCGACACGAGCCAGGCGACGCGCTCAAGCAGGCCCGGAGCTGCGGGTGAGTCGCGCCGCGTACTGCCGCTCGTAGTACTCGCGGTACTCGCCCGACTTGAGCGGCTCCCACCAGGAACGGTTCTCCCGGTACCACTCGACGGTGGCCGCGAGCCCGTCCTCGAACGAACGACGTGGCTCCCAGCCGAGCCCGCGCAGCTTCCCGGAGTCGATCGCGTAGCGACGGTCGTGGCCAGGCCGATCGTCGACGTGGCGGAGGAGGGAGGGATCGGCGCCCGTCAGCTCGAGGATCCGCGCGGCGACCTCGGAGTTCTCGCGCTCGTCGCCGGCGCCGACGTTGTAGACCTCTCCCGGCGCCCCCTCGCGGAGCACCAGCTCGATCCCGGCGCAGTGATCCTCCACGTGGAGCCAGTCGCGCGCCTGCCGGCCGTCGCCGTAGAGCGGCAGCGGCTTGGCGTCGAGCGCGTTCGTCGTGAAGAGCGGGATCAGCTTCTCCGGGTACTGGCGTGGGCCGTAGGTGTTCGACCCGCGCGTGACCGAGGCGTTCGCCCGGAACGTTCGCACCGCGGCGAGCACCTGCAGGTCGCCGCCCGCCTTCGAGGCGCTGTAGGGGCTCGAGGGCCGGATCGGGTCGGCCTCGCGCGCAGAGCCGGACGCGACGTCGCCGTAGACCTCGTCGGTCGAGACCTGCACGAAGCGCGCTCCCCAGTCTGCGGCCGCCTCGAGCAGGACGAGCGTCCCGAGCACGTCGGTCGAGACGAACTCGTGGGGGCCGAGGATCGAGCGGTCGACGTGCGTCTCGGCTGCGAAGTTGACCACCGCGTCGCAGCGACCGACGGCGTCCAGGTCGCCCCGCTCCGCGATGTCCCCGCGATGGAACTCCGCGCCGTCCGGCAGGTTCCCCAGGTTCCCCGCGTAGGTCAGCTTGTCCAGGACGGCCACGTCCCCGCCGGCGGCGAGCAGCCGGCGCGCGAAATGCGAGCCGATGAATCCCGCCCCTCCGGTGACGAGCACGCGCATGGCGCGAAGGCTAGTGCCTATGTAGACTCGCCGCGTCTTGTTGGGGCAACGGAGCCTCGGGCGCGGCCACCGCGTCTGGGGCTTTTCGCATTTCTGAGGAGGATTCCATGGCGCAGGTCGAGAGCAGGAACCGGGCAACCTCGAGCGAGGAGTCGCGCAGGGACGTACTCGGCCGGATCGACAAGGAGGGTGTCGAGTTCGTCCTCCTCTGGTTCACGGACATCGAGGGACACCTCAAGAGCTTCGCGATCACCCCCAGCGAGATGGAGGGCGCGCTCGACGACGGGATGGGTTTCGACGGCTCGTCGATCACCGGCTTCAACGCGATCGAGGAGTCCGACATGGTCGCGATTCCCGATCCGAGCACGTTCCAGCGGATGCCGTGGAAGGAGGGCGAGACGAAGGTCGCGCGGATGATCTGCGACGTCGTCACGCCCGACGGCAACCCGTACGAGGGCGACCCGCGCTACGTCCTGCGCCGCGCGCTCGACCGGATGGAGTCGCTGGGCTTCGACACGTTCAACGTCGGCCCCGAGCTCGAGTACTTCCTGTTCGAGGACAACACGGGCGTCGTGACCCTCGACGAGGGCGGCTACTTCGCGATGACGACGCTCGACGCGGCGACCGAGCTGCGCCAGGAGACGATCCACGCGCTCGAGTCGATGGGGATCCCCGTCGAGTACGCCCACCACGAGGTCGGACCGTCGCAGCACGAGATCGACATCCGCTTTGCGCCGGCGCTCGAGATGGCCGACCACACGATCACCTACCGGCTGATCGTCAAGGAGATCGCGGCGAAGAACGGCGTCTACGCGACGTTCATGCCGAAGCCGATCTTCGGCGAGAACGGATCCGGGATGCACACGCACATGTCGCTCTTCAACGGCGGACGCAACTCGTTCTTCGACGGGCAGGACGAGCGGCACCTCTCCGACGTCGGGAAGGCGTTCATCGCGGGGCAGCTCCGGCACGCGCGCGAGATCTCCGCCGTCTTCGCGCAGTGGGTGAACTCGTACAAGCGGCTCGTGCCCGGCTACGAGGCCCCGGTCTACGTGGCGTGGTCGCAGCGGAACCGCTCGGCGCTGATCCGGATCCCGCTCTACAAGCCCGGCTCCGAGCAGGCGACGCGCGCCGAGATCCGCTGCCCCGATCCATCCTGCAACCCGTACCTGACGTTCGCCGCGCTGCTGCACGCGGGGCTCGAGGGGATCGAGCAGGGCTACGAGCTGCCGGACCCGATGGAGACGAACCTCTACCATCTGACGCCGATCGAGCGCCGCGAGCAGGGAATCGTCGCGCTCCCGGAGACGCTCGGCGAGGCGATCGACGCCCTGTCCGGCTCGGACCTCGCCCGGAAGGCGCTCGGCCCCCACATCTTCGACCGCTACGTCGAGCTGAAGCGCAAGGAATGGGACGAGTACCGCGTGCAGCTCTCGGAATGGGAGCTCGAGCGCTACCTGTCTGTTCTGTAGACGCCCGCGCGCCGGCCCGCTGAGGGGGCCTCGCGTTCAGACGCCTACGAGGTGCTCGACGAGGCGCTCGTGACTGTTCTGGAGGCTCTCCGCCCGGTCGAGCAGGAGCTCCAGCATCGCCGCGGTCGCGGGTGAGCGGTACGCCTTCGCCGGCGTCGCCACCATCACGTGGCGCGCGAGGGCGTGCTCGAACGGTCGGACAATCACATCGTCTCGGAGCACCGTCAGCGCGAGGCCCGGGATCAGCGTCAGGCCGCGGCCCGCGGCCACGAACGCCTGGAACGTGTTGAAGTCGGACGACCGATACGAGGTGTCGAACGTGGGCTCGAACCCGACGCCGCGGCAGACGTGCCGAAGGTCGGATCCCCAGGGCTCGCAGCCCAGGATCTGCTCGTGCTCGAGCTGCTCGAGCGCGACGGCGCCGCAGCGTCCGAGCTCGTGGCCGCGCGGCAGAACGAGGAAGAGCGGGTCGTCGAAGAGCTCGACGTACTCCACCCCGTGGTCCGAGGCTCTGGAGACGCCGTCGTAGTCGCTCGTGATCGGCCAGCGGTCGTAGGCGAAGACGATCGCGAGGTCGAGCTCTCGCGCGACGAGCCGGCTGACGCTCTCGTAGGGCTCGATGTCGACGAAGCCGAAGTCGACCTCCGGATGGAGCGTGCGGAAGTTCTCTCCGAGCGCGGCGCCGAAGGCCACCGTCGCGGTCGGGAAGCAGCCGAACCGGAGGCGGCCGCCGCGGACCCCCGCGAGCGCGGCGAGCTGACTCTCCGCGTCGGCGAGCTGTGCCAGCACGAGCTCGGCGTGCGCGGTGAGCGCACTGCCCGCCTCGGTCAGCCGCACCCCGCGGGCGCCTCGTTCGAGCAGCCGCGCCCCGGTAGCCCGCTCGAGCGCCGCGATCTGCTGGGAGACAGCCGAGGGCGTGAAGGAGAGGCTCTTCGCTGCCGCGGAGAGGCTCCCCCGGCGCGCGACCTCGGCGAGCGTCCGCAGCAAGCGTACCTCGAGCATTAGCAGAGCTTACCGCTCAGGTGAGGAACCTGAACGCGTGATTACGCCTCGGCGCGGACACAACCACGCGCATGAGCTCACAGGTCCTTCGCACCGAGCCGGTCGGCGTCGACCTGGTAAGCCGGCTACGAGCGGGAGACGAGGCGGCGTTCGGCTCGCTCGTGACCAGTCTCAGGGGCGAGATGGTGCGCGTGGCGCTGCGGTACGTACGCAGCGCCGCCGTCGCAGAGGAGGTCGTGCAGGATACGTGGGTGAACGTCGCCCGGGGGCTCGACCGCTTCGAGGGTCGGTCGTCGCTGAAGACGTGGATCTATTCCATCCTCGTCAACTGCGCGCTGACGAGCCGGGCCCGCGAGCGGCGCTCGATGCCGATGTCCGTCGTGAAGACCGAACCGGCGCGGGAGGCCGAGGAGCCCTCCGTGCTCTCCCACGTGGTCGCCGCGATCGACAAGCTGCCGCCGCGCCAGCGCCGCGTGATCGCGCTGCGCGACGTCGCCGGCTATTCGGCGGACGAGGTCTGCGGCGAGCTCGGAATCACGAAGGAGAACCAGCGCGTCCTGCTTCACCGCGCTCGTGCAGCCGTGCGCAGGGAGATCGCGCCGCACCTCTCGGACGCCTAGCACTAGCCAAAACGAGCCCGAGGCGAGAGAATGGGCGCCGGTCTCGCAAGCTCTGCGGCGAGCGAGGCCGATCTGACGGCCGACTGCGAGCTGCTGCGAATCCGCGCAGCTCGTGGTCGTTCTGGCGCGGGGAACGCGTCGAGCGGCGCGGCGGCGGGCCGGGCGTCCGAGGCCGCGAGCTAGAGGAAGCGTCTGATCGACTCGCGCGCGACGCGGAGGGCGACGACACCGCTCGGGTCGATTCTGGCGATCGTGTCGGCCGGGACCAGACGGCGGGTGCGGCGGAGGCCGCCCGCGCGGACCGACAGCGCGTCGGGGACGTCCGGAGCCGAGCCGTACATCGGGCACTCGACTGTGCCGACGACGCGGCCGCGGTTGTCGGAGACGACGAACCCGGCGGTCTCGGTCAGGTCGATTGCGACGGCGCTCATGCGCTGAACCTATTCCCGCTGTGCGAGGAAAATCCCGCCCGTCGCGTAAAGCTTGTGTTAGGAGCCGTCTCGAAACGAAGCACCGTGCCCTCGGGCCGCGCCGAGGGCGGGTCGTCATTCCGAAACGGGCTCTGAGGGGCACAATCCGGTGATGGACACCCGGGAGACGCACCTGCGACTGCTGACCGAGACGATCGCTGCGGTCAACTCCACCCTCGACCTCGAGGAGGTGCTCGGGCTCGTCGCGCAGAAGGTCGCGGACGCGCTCGAAGCCGACGCCTGCTTCGTCTACCTCTACGACGAGCAGACCGACGAGCTGGTCCTGCGGGCGACCCACGGGACGAGCGTCGCGGAGATGACTCGCCGGCCGCGTATGCACCCCGGCGAGGGGATCACCGGCTCGGCCGCCGCCGAGCGCGAGCCGATCATGATCCCGGCGCAGGCCCATCTGGACGAGCGCTTCAAGTCGTTTCCGAACCTCCGCGAGGACCAGTACGAGTCGATCCTCGCCGTGCCGATCCTGGCCAGGGCGAAGCTCGCGGGGGCGCTGAACGTTCGCACGCTCGCACCGCGCAAGTTCTCCACTGACGAGGTCGACCTACTCGTCGCGATCGCCGACCAGGTCGCTCAGACGATCGAGCATGCGCAGCTCTACGCGGAAGCTCGGCGGAGGGTCGCGGAGCTGGAGGCGCTCGCACGGATCTCGGAGGCCGTCTCCGAGTCGCTCTACCTCGAGGAGTCGCTCGAGGCGATCGTCAAGACGACGATGGAGGCGGTCGGCGCGACCGGCGCGGCGCTCGTGCTCGAGGACGGGAACATCGCCTGGCCCGAGGGAAGGCCGGGCGCGCACGCGGTGCGCCTACCCCTGCGCTGGAAGCGTCGGCAGATCGGCGAGCTCGTCTGCGACCGGGACACGGCGTTCACGGACGACGAGCGCGCCCTCCTGACCTCGATCGCCCACCACGCCGCGGTCGCGCTCGAACACGGACGTGCAGTCATGCGCGGGGTGCTTGCCCAGGAGATCCACCATCGCGTCAAGAACAACCTCCAAACGGTCGCGTCGCTGTTGCGACTGCAGGCACGCTCGGCCGACGCCGATCCGCGCAAGGCGCTGGAGGACTCGGTCAACCGGATTCTCGCGATCGCCGCAGTCCACGAGGTGCTGACCGAGCGGCGCGAGGAGCACGTGCAGCTGCCGGAGCTGCTCGACCGACTGCGGGCGATGCTCGTCCAGGGTCTGGCGAGCGGCAAAGAGGTCGAGTCGCGGCTCGAGCCCGTGTCGCTCGCGGGAAACCGGGCGACCGCACTGGCGCTCGTGTTCAGCGAGCTCCTTCAGAACGCGCTCGAGCACGGCGGCGACGCGGTACGGATCGATCTCGCCCGGAGAGACGGCGAGGTCGTGCTGGCGATCGCCGACGACGGCCACGGCATCGAGGCGGCTGCGGCCGGGACGGGCCTCTCGATCGTCCGCGCGCTCGTCCGCGACGAGCTCCAGGGCCGCCTCGAGCTCCACAGCGACCGCGGCACCTGCGCCGAGGTGATCTTTCCGGCGTGACGAGGCTTCCGCATGAGATCCTCGTGTTCGTGCGCCGCGGGGACGCGTTCCTCGTCCTGCACCGATCCCCGGTCCATGACGCGTACTGGCACGTCGTCGCGGGCGCGCTCGAAGGCGACGAGACGCCGCGTGAAGCCGCGCTGCGCGAGCTCCGCGAGGAGGTCGACCTCGACAACGGCCGGCTCGTCGACCTCGAGCGGCGCTACGTCTACCCCCTCGCGGAAGAGGCGGAGTCGGTGCGTGCGCGATTCGCTCCCGACGTGACGGACATCCTCGTCGATTGCTTCCTTGCGGAGGCGCCCGCCGGCTGGGAGCCGGGCCTGAACGACGAGCACGACGAGTACCGCTGGTGCGCACCCGATGAGGCTGCGGTTCTGCTCTTCTGGGCCGAGCCGCGCGCGCTCGTGCTCGAGCTCGCGGGATGAGAGCCCATCTCGACCCCACGCACCCCGACGCCGGGTCTGCCGCGGCTCAGTGGCGGATCGAGGCGGCGACGTCCTGCCAGCCTGCGTTCTCGCGCCGGATGAGCTCTTCCTGCACCTCGGCGACGTACGCCAGCACCTCCGCCTCCCGGCGCTTGAGCCGCTGGTCGAGCTCGGTCAGCTCGCTGCGCCAGCACTCGATCTTCTCCTCCCGGAGCTCCACGTCGGCCTCGAACTCGGCCTCGCGCAGGTCGAGGCGGCCGGCGCGCTCCTCCAGGGTCTCGCTGCGGACCTCGAGCTCCTGCTCGAGCTCGCCCGTGTGCTTCAAGCGCTGGGCGAGCCGGATCTTCTCCGAGGCGGTGAGCTGGCCCGAGCTCGCGGCCGAGGCCTCGCGCTCGGCGAGATCGCGCGCGGCCCGGTCGAGCCGCGACCGCTCCTGCCGGAGCTCCGCCTCGCGGCGCGCGAGCTCATCCTGGCGGGCCCGGAGGTCGGCGTTCTCCGCGGGCGCCGCGCTCGGCGACGCGCCGATCAGGCCGCCCAGGGCGGCAACCTGCTCCGGGACGATCTCGACCCGGAGGACGACCGACTCGCGGTGCGGATCAGAGGACGGCACACGGCATCTGCTTACAGAATGGCGGCAAGACGCCGGTCGCGCCATCCCTCGCGCGAGCGTTTGAGTCTAGGGTCACCCGTATGAGGATCCTCGTCGCCGAGGACGAGACGATCATTCGGCTCGACCTGCGGGATCTGCTCGAGCGGGCCGGGTTCGAGGTCTGCGCCGAGGCTCGCGACGGTCTAGAAGCGGTCGCGCTTGCCCGCTCGGAGCGGCCCGACGTGGCGATCATGGACGTGAAGATGCCGAAGCTCGACGGGATCGAGGCCGCGCGGCGGATCCTCGAGGAGCACCCGATCCCGATCGTGATGCTGACGGCCTACGGGCAGGACGAGCTCGTCCAGCGAGCCGCCGAGGCAGGAGTCTTCGGCTATCTCGTCAAGCCGTTCCGCGAGCAGGACCTCGTGCCGGCGATCCGAACGGCGCGGGCGAGGCACGAGGAGCTCGCCGCCCTGCGCGAGGAGGCGGAATCACTGGCCGAGGCGCTCGCCGCGCGCAAGGCGATCGAGCGCGCGAAGGGCCTGCTGATGGAGAAGGAGGGCCTGTCCGAGCAGGACGCGTTCGCCCGGCTCCGGAAGGCGAGCCAGATCTCCGGCCGCCCGCTCCGGGTCGTCGCGGAGGCGCTCGTCGCGACGTTCGAGTCCGGCTGAGAGCCCGTTTCAAACGAAACACCGTGCCCTCGGGCCGCGCCGAGGGCGGGTCGTCATTCCGAAGCGGGCTCTAGAAGGGGTGCACGATGTCGACGAGGGCGCCGATCCCGATCAGCATGACGCCGAGCAGCATGGCGGGAATCGCGAACGCGCCGCCGCCCATCGGACGGCGCCTCGACCTGCCTCGGAAGACGGAGAATCCGCCGCTCGGAAAGCTCCCGGCGAGGAAGACGATGCAGCCCGTGAAGTAGTACGCGTTCGCCACCGACGGCGAGTAGCGATGCCCGCGGAGCGCCGCGATCACGATTCCGAGGACGCCGACGAGGACGATCGAGCCGGCGACGACGATCAGGAACTCACCCAGCCGCTCGGTGACGAGCGCAAGCCCGCGCGGGCCGCCTTCTTCCCCCGTCTGATCGAGCTCGGCCACGACGGAGGAGTGTACGCCTCGACCTAGCTCTGGGCGCCCTCGAAGAGCGCCTCCCAGCGCAGGAGCAGCGATTGCAGCTCGTCCCTCGCCTGCCGGTGGGCGGCCAGTGTCTCGACGTCGCCCCAATCCTCCGCGAGCTTCCGCTCGAGCTCGGCGACCGCGCCTTCGCGCGCCGCGATCTCCGCCTCGATTCGCTGGAGCTCGGTCGGCGCCTTTCGCTTCGGCTGCGTCACGGCCTTCGCCGGCTTCTCCTTGCGCGCTCTCGGCCCGGGCGGCGGGGTCGCGAGCTTGTCGCGGCGGCGGACGTAGTCGGCCCAGCCGCCGTCGTAGGAGTCGAGGCGTCCGTCTTCGAGCGCCAGCGTCCGCTCGGCCACGGCGTCCAGCAGGGCCCGGTCGTGCGAGACGAGCAGGAGCGTTCCCGGAAACGCCTCGAGCGCCGCCTCGAGCGCCTCGCGGCTCTCGAGATCGAGGTGGTTCGTCGGCTCGTCGAGGACGAGGAAGTTTGCGCCGGACGCGACCACGACGGCGAGCGCGAGCCGTCGCCGCTCGCCCCCGGAGAGCACGGCCACCCGCTTCTCGTGCTCGCTCCAACCCGAGAACAGGAAGCGCCCGAGCAGCGACTGCGCGTCGGGCCGCTGGAGGTCGGTCATCGTCTGCACGCACTGGAGGACGCTGCCTCGCTCGTCGAGCTCGACCTCCTGCTGGGAAAAGTAGGCCGCCTCGACGCCGTGTCCGAGCCGGACCGTGCCCGAGGCTGCCTCGCGTCGGGCGAGGAGCGTCTCCAGAAGGGTGGTCTTGCCCGAGCCGTTCGGCCCGACGAGCGCCACGTGCTCGCCGCGCTCGATCGCGAACGTCGCGCTCGAGATGAGGACGCGCTCGCCGATCGCGACGGTCAGATCCTGGGCCTCGACGACCGTCCGCCCGCTGCGCGGAGGCTTCAGGAAGTCGAACCCCATCGTGCGCCGCTTCACGGTCAGCCGCTCCAGCTCGCCGCGGGCCTGCGAACGCTCCTTCTGAAGCCGGCCGATCTGCGTCAGCTTCGCCTGTGCCTGCCTCGCCTTGTCCTTCTTGTAGCGGAAGCGCTCCACGAACCGCTCGAGCCGCGCGATGTCGACGGCGACCCGCTGGGCCGTCTTGGCGAAGTGCTGCGCCCGCTCGGCCTTCTCCCGCCGCCACGCGTGCCAGGGCCCGGCGAAGGTGATCGCCCGGCCGCCCTCGAGCTCGAGCACGGCGTTCGTCACCGCCTCGAGGAACCAGCGGTCGTGCGCCACGATCACGATTCCCGCGTCGAGCGACCGCAGCTCCTGCTCGAGCCACTCGAGGCTCGCGACGTCGAGGTGGTTCGTCGGCTCGTCGAGGAGGAGGAGGTCCGGATCGCCGCCGAGGGCGCGTGCGAGCGAGGCGCGCGTCAGCTCGCCGCCCGAGAAGGTGTCGAGCTCGCGGTCGAGATCCGCTTCCGCAAAGCCCAGGCCGCGGACGACGGCCGCCGCGTGGTCGCGCCAGCCGTAGCCGCCGGCGTGCTCGAGGCGGCCCTGCGCCTCCGCGTAGCGGCGCATCGTCGCGGCGCCGTGCTCGCCGCTCGCCATCGTCTCCTCCAGGCGCCGCAGCTCCTGCTCGAGCGCAATCAGGTCGGCGGCGCCGGAGAGGACGTACTCGCGCAGCGTCAGCCCGCGCTGCAGCGGCGGTCTCTGGTCGTGGAGAGCGACGCGCGTCCCCTTCTGGAAGGCGAGCTCGCCGCCCTGAAGGCTCGTCTCACCGGCGAGCGCGCGCAGCAGCGTCGTCTTGCCGGCGCCGTTCGGGCCCGAGAGCGCGACGCGGTCTCGGCGTTCGACCTTGAAGGAGACGCCGTCGAAGAGCGGGTCGCCCGCGAGCTCCTTGCGCAAGCTCGATGCGATCAACACGGCCATGCTCCAAGCGTAGACGGGCCGCTTCGCTCGCCACGAAGAGCTGCTCGCGAGCTGACCCGGATCCTCCGCCGCGCCAGGTGCGCGCTAAGGTCGCGCCCGTGACGCGCGTGCTCGCCCTCGACGTCGGGACATCGTCGGTGCGGGCTCAGGTCTTCACGGCGAGCGGCCGTGCGCGGGGCGGTGCGGCGAAGCACGCCTACGGCGGCGGCGAGCGGTCGAGCGACCCCGAGCGCGTCGTGCGGCTGACGCGGAAGGCGATCGCCGCGGCCGGGGGCGCCGGGGGTCTCGACGCAGTCGGGGCCTCCTGTTTCGGGCACAGCCTCCTCGCCGTCGACGCGCGCGGGAAGCCGCTGACCCCGATCCTCGGCTGGCGCGACACGCGCTCGGGCGATGCGGTCGACTGGCTCGAGCGCAGGCTCGACGGCGACGCGGTGCATGCCCGCACCGGCTGCCATCTGCACACGAGCTACTGGCCGGCGAAGCTCGCCTGGCTGGCCGAGGACGACCCGGAGCTCTTCCGCTCGGCCGCGCGCTTCGTCTCCTTCGCAGAGTTCCTCTTCGGCCGGCTGCTCGGGACCGAGGCGCCCGCGACCATCTCGATGGCTTCGGGCACCGGACTCCTCGATCTACACACGCGGGCGTGGGACGAGGAGCTCCTCGACACGCTCGGGCTCGAGGCGGAGCGTCTGCCGCGCCTCTCCGACGAGCCGCTCGGAGACGGCGCCACGCCGTGGTTTCCCGCCCTCCTCGACGGGGCGTGCTCGAACGTCGGCACGGGTTGCGTCGGCCGCGAGCGCGCCGCGCTGATGGTCGGCACCTCCGGGGCGTTCCGGACGGTCTACGAGACCGAGCGGCCGCAGCCGCGCGCGGGCCTCTTCCTCTACCGCCTCGACGAGCGGCGCGTCGTGGAGGGCGGGGCGCTCTCCGACGGCGGCAACCTCTACCACTGGCTCGAAGACACGCTCGAGAGCACGAAGGGCTCGCTCGCCGAACGCGATCCCGACTCGCACGGCCTCACCTTCCTCGCGCTCCTGGGCGGCGAGCGCAGCCCAGGGTGGCGCCGCCACGCGAAGGGCGCCGTCCGCGGGCTGACCTTCGACACGACGCCGCTCGACCTGCGCCAGGCGGCGCTCGAGGGCGTGGCCTTCCGCTTCGCGGAGGTGGTCGAGCTGATGCCGGAGGTGGAGGAGATCGTCGCCACCGGCGCCGGCTTGCTCGCGGACCCGGACTGGATGCAGATCATTGCCGACGCGCTCGGCCGCCCGATCGGCGTCTCGACTGTGGCCGAGGGCTCGCTGCGAGGGGCCGCGGTGCTCGCGCTCGAGCGGCTCGGGGAGTCGCCTGCCGCTCCGCCGCTCGGCCGGGAGTTCCATCCGCGGGAAGAAAGGGCAGAGGCGTATCGTTCAGCGCGGGAACGCCAGCGAGAGCTTTACCGGGAGATGACATGACCAGCACCGTCGAGCAGATGTCGATCGACACCATCCGAACGCTCGCGATGGACGCCGTGCAGCAGGCCGAGGCCGGCCACCCCGGCACGGCGATGGCGCTGGCGCCGCTCGCCTACCTCCTCTACACGGAGGTGATGCACCACAACCCGGCGAGCCCGGACTGGCCGAACCGGGACCGCTTCATCCTCTCCGCCGGCCACGCCTGCATCCTCCAGTACGCGACCCTGCACCTGACCGGCTACAACCTGTCGCTGGAGGAGCTGAAGCGGTTCCGCCAGTGGGAGTCGGCCACGCCGGGGCATCCGGAGTACAGCCACACGCAGGGCGTCGAGGTGACGACCGGCCCGCTCGGGCAGGGCTTCGCGAACGGGGTCGGCTTCGCGATCGCCGAGCGCTTTCTCGCCGAGCGCTACAACCGCCCGAAGCAGGAGGTCGTCGACCACCGCGTCTACGCGATCTGCTCGGACGGCGACATGATGGAGGGCGTCTCGAACGAGGCCGCCTCGATCGCCGGCCAGCTCGGGCTCGGCAAGCTCGTCTACTTCTACGACGACAACCGCATCACGATCGACGGCGCCACGGCGGTCTCCTTCACGGCGGAGGATCGCGGAGCCCGTCTTGCGGCGCAGGGCTGGCACGTCCAGCACGTCGACGACGCGAACGACCTGACCGCGCTCCGGTCCGCGATCACGAGAGCGCAGCACGAGACCCAGCGGCCGTCCATGATCGTCGTTCACAGCCACATCGCGTTCGGCGCCCCCCACGCCGTCGACACGGCCAAGTCCCACGGCTCGCCGCTCGGCGAGGACGAGGTGCGCGCGACCAAGGAAGCGCTCGGGTGGGATCCGGACAAGGATTTCTACGTCCCGGACGAGGTCTACGAGCACATGCGGCAGATCGACCGCGGGATCGAGCTCGAGCAGGAGTGGACCGACCGGTTCGCACGCTGGAGCACGGCGTTCCCGGCCGTTCGCGAGGATTGGGATCAGGTGCACACCGGCAAGCCGCGCTCCGGCTGGGAGACCGCCCTGCCGGAGTTCGAGCCCGGCGAGGACATGGCCACGCGCGACGCGGGCAAGCACGTCATGCAGGCGTTCAAGAACTACGTCCCGACGATGGTCGGGGGCGCGGCTGATCTCGTCGAGTCGACGAAGACGGAGTTCGTGGGCGGTGGGCTCTTCTCCGCCACGCACGCCGGTCGCAACATCGCCTTCGGAATCCGCGAGCACGCGATGGGCTCGATCGTGAACGGGATCGGCGTGCACGGCGGGATGGTCAAGCCGTACGGCTCGACGTTCCTGATCTTCTCCGACTACATGCGCCCGGCCGTGCGGCTCTCGGCGCTGATGCGTCTTCCCGTGGTCTGGGTCTGGACCCACGATTCCGTCGGTCTCGGCGAGGACGGCCCGACTCATCAGCCCGTGGAGCACTACATGGCGCTGCGCGCGATCCCGAACCTCTGGTTCGTCCGCCCGGCCGACGCGAACGAGACGGCGTACGCGTGGAAGGCGGCGCTCGAGCGGGAGGACGGGCCTGTTGCGCTGTCGCTCTCCCGGCAGAAGCTGCCGGTCCTGGATCGCGGCGAGGCGGCGGCGGCTTCGGGCCTCGAGCGCGGGGCGTATACGTTGTGGGAGCCGGACGACTCTCTCCCGGACATGATCCTGATCGCCACCGGCTCGGAGGTCGCCCTCGCCCTCGAAGTCGCGCGGAAGCTCCAGGAGGAAGGCACGAGCGCCCGCGTCGTCTCGATGCCGTGCTGGGAGCTCTTCGAGCGGCAGCCGACGGAGTATCGCGACGAGGTGCTGCCGCCCGACGTGAAGGCGCGTCTCGCGATCGAGGCGGGCGTCGCCCTCGGTTGGGAGCGCTGGGTCGGCGACGCAGGCGGCTCGATCTCGCTCGACCGCTTCGGGGCCTCCGCGCCGGGAACGACGGTGCTCGAGCGGCTCGGCTACACGGTCGACAACGTCGTGGGTCACGCGAGCGCCCTGCTCGACCGCGTCTCGTGAGGGTCGCGGTCGCCTTCGATCACCGCGGCGTCCACCTGCGCGACGCGGTCCTCGGGACGCTCGCGGCTCTGAGCGACGATCTCGTGGATCTCGGCGTCGACACCGACGCGGTGCGGATCGACTATCCGGACAAGGCGCGTGAGCTCGGGGAGGCGATCCTCTCCGGCGGCGCCGAGCGCGGGGTGCTCGTCTGCGGCTCGGGCGTCGGCGCCTCGATCGCCGCGTGCAAGCTCCAGGGGATTCGCGCCGCGATCTGCCACGACGCGTACTCCGCACACCAGGGCGTCGAGCACGACGACATGAACGTCCTCTGCCTCGGCTCCGAGGTGATCGGCCCCAGCCTCGCCTCCGATCTGGTCCGCGCCTTCCTCGGGGCGCGATTCGACGGCGGCGAGCGTTACGTATTGCGCCTACAGAAGGTCGAAGCACTGGAAAGGAACGCCACCCATGCCTGAATCGAACCTCCACAAGCTGTCGGCGCTCGGTCAGAGCGTCTGGATCGACTACCTCTCCCGCGACCTGCTCCACACGGGCGAGCTCGCGCGGATGATGAGCAGCGACGCCGTCGTCGGGATCACCTCGAACCCGACGATCTTCCAGAAAGCGCTTTCCGAGGGGGACGCGTATGACGAGCAGCTCCAGGATGTGCTCGCGGGCGGCGAGGACGACCCGAAGGAGATCTTCCTCCAGCTCTCCTCGCGCGACGTCGACGAGGCGACCGACCTGCTGCGCAAGGTCTGGGACAAGGGCGACGGGCTCGACGGCTACGTCTCGTGGGAGGTCGATCCGACGCTCGCCTATGATCGCGAGGGCACCTACGACGAGGCCAAGCGGCTGCACGAGTGGATCGACAAGCCGAACCTGTACGTGAAGATCCCAGCCACGAAGCCCGGCCTCGGCGCGATCGAGGACCAGGTCGCCGACGGCAAGAACATCAACGTCACGCTGATCTTCTCGCTCGAGCGCTACAAGGAGGTCGTGGAGGCGTACCTCCGCGGGCTCGAGCGACTCGTCGCGGGCGGCGGCGATCCATCCGCCGCTCACTCCGTCGCGAGCTTCTTCGTCTCGCGCGTCGACACCGAGACCGACAAGCGGCTCGACGCGATCGGCGGCCACGACAAGCTGAAAGGGAAGCTCGGGATCGCGAACGCGAAGCTCGCCTACCGGCACTACCTCGAGGCGTTCTCCGGCCCGCGCTGGGAGTTCCTCGAGGGCAAGGGCGCGACGAAGCAGCGCTGCCTCTGGGCCTCGACCTCCGTCAAGAGCCCCGACTACCGCGACACGATGTACGTCGAGCAGCTGATCGGTCCGGAGACGGTGAACACGATGCCGGAGGAGACGATCGAGGCGTTCCAGGACCATGGCAAGCCGTCCGAGACGCTGACGAAGGCCGTCGACGAGGCGGAGCGGCTCTTCCTCGAGCTGGCCAAGGCGGGAATCGACTACGAGGACGTCGTCGAGACGCTGGAGGAGGAAGGCGTCCAGAAGTTCGCGGACTCCTTCGACGAGCTGATGGACGGCATCCGCTCCAAGCGCGGCGAGCTGGCGGCGGCGTAGTGGCGGTCGCCAGCGATCGGGAGCTCGTCGAGCGCATCTGGTCGCGCGACGCGACCGTCTGGACCGACGCCGACGAGGATCGCTGGCTCGGCTGGCTCGACGAGCCGAAGCGGATGCAGGAGCGGATCGGCGAGCTCACGAGCTTCGCCGAGGAGATCCGCTCGGAGGTCGAGACCGTGATCCTGTTCGGCATGGGCGGCTCGAGCCTCGCCCCCGAGGTGCTGAAGCGGACGTTCGGGGCGAAAGGCTTCCACGTCCTCGACACGACCCACCCGGCGATGATCCGCCACGCCGAGGAGCTGCTCGACCTCGAGCGGACGCTCTTCGTCGCCGCGTCGAAGTCGGGGACGACGCTCGAGACGCGCTCGCACATGGATCACTTCTGGGAGCGGAGCGGGCAGCGGGCGGAGCACTTCGCTGCGATCACCGATCCCGGCTCCGAGCTCGAGCAGGTCGCGAAGGAACGGGGCTTCCGCGCGGTCTTCGCCGGCGAGCCGACGATCGGCGGCCGCTACTCCGCGCTGTCTGCGTTCGGGCTGGTCCCCGCCGCGCTGATGGGAATCGACCTCGAGCGGTTGCTCGCGAACGCCGTCCGCATGGCCGAGGCTTGCCGCGGTAAGTCGAATCCCGGGCTCGAGCTCGGTCTCCAGCTCGGGGAAGGATGGCGGCAAGGCCGCGACAAGATCTGCATCCAGGAGACGGACGGCGACTTCGGCCTGTGGGCGGAGCAGCTGATCGCCGAGTCGACCGGCAAGCAAGGCAGGGGGCTCGTGCCCGCCCCCGGCGAGAGCCCCGACGGGCCCGACCGGCAAGCGGCCGCGGTCGAGATCGCGGACAGCTACGCGATCGGCGGCGAGTTCTTCCGCTGGGAGTTCGCGGTCGCGGTCGCGGGCTCGATGCTCGAGATCGATCCGTTCGACCAGCCCGACGTGCAGGCGGCGAAGGACAAGACGAAGGAGATCCTCGCCGGGGCCGGCGAGCCGAGCGTGGAGCCGGAGGGCTCCGTCGACGAGCTGCTCGCCCAGGCGAAGGAGGGCGACTATGTCTGCATCCAGGCGTTCATCGACCCGTTGCGCGCCGGCGAGCTTGAGCCGCTGATCGCCCGCGCGCACGAGACCGGCTGCGTCGTCACCCACGGCCTCGGTCCGCGGTACCTCCACTCGACCGGGCAGCTCCACAAGGGCGGCCCGCCGACAGGGCTCTTCCTCCAGGTCGTGGATGACACCGGCGAGGAGATCCCGATCCCGGGCCAGCCGTTCGGCTTCGGGAAGCTGATCCGTGCGCAGGCCGCCGCGGACTTCGAGTCGCTCGCGGAGCGCGGCCGCCGTGTCGCGCGCATCCGACTACCGACCGGAAGGAGCGCTCCATGCAACTAGGGATGATCGGACTCGGCCGGATGGGCCACGGCATGACGGAGCGGCTGCGCGAGGGCGGCCACGACGTCTGCACCTACGACCCAGAGGTCGAGGAGCGAACCGCCGACACGCTCGAGGAGCTGAAGGAGCAGCTCGAGGAGCCTCGCAACTTCTGGATGATGGTGCCCGCGGGCGAGGTCACCGACAAGGTCTTCCAGGAGACGCTCGACCTCTGCATCGAGGGCGACACGATCGTCGACGGCGGCAACTCGAACTTCCACGACTCGCAACGCCGCTACGAGCACGCGCAGGAGAAGGGCGTCAACTTCGTCGACGTCGGCGTCTCGGGCGGAGTCTGGGGTCTCGAGGTCGGCTTCTGCCTGATGGCGGGCGGCGACGAGGAGCCGGTCCACCGGCTCGAGCCGATCTTCGAGACGCTCGCACCCGAGGACGGCTACGCCCACGTCGGCCCGTCAGGCGCCGGTCACTTCGTGAAGATGATCCACAACGGCATCGAGTACGGCCTCATGCAGGCCTACGCCGAGGGCTTCGAGGTCATGCGCGCGAACAAGCACTACGACCTCGATCTGCACCAGATCGCCGGGATCTGGCGCTACGGGTCGGTCGTCCGCTCCTGGCTCTTGGAGCTCCTCTGCGCCGCGTTCGAGAAGGAGGGCGCGAAGCTGGAGAAGATCGAGGGCTACGTCGAGGACTCCGGCGAAGGGCGCTGGACGATCGCCGAGGCGATCGCGGAGGACGTCCCGGTACCCGTGATCTCCGCGGCGCTGTATGCGCGTTTCTCGTCCCGGATGGAGGAGTCGTTCGCGGCCAAGGTGACCGCGGCGCTGCGGAACCAGTTCGGCGGGCACGCGGTCAAGGCGGTCGAGTCGGCCAAGGCGAGCTCCGACCCCCGCTAGCCTGAGCAACAGACTGCTACGAGGAAATGGCGACGACCCAGGAGAACCCGCTGCTCGAAGGGCTCCAGCTCCGGCGTACGCCGGATGCCTGCGCGCTCGTCATCTTCGGCGCCTCGGGCGACCTGACGTCGAAGAAGCTCTTTCCGGCCCTCTACTCGCTCGCCTTCCGCCGGCTGCTCCCCGAGCGGTTCGCCATCCTCGGCGTCGCACGCACCGCAGAGAGCGACGACGACTTCCGCGGGCGGATGAAGGAGGCCGTCCAGGAGTACGGCCGCGACGAGTTCAAGGACGATGTGTGGGAGACGCTCTCCGCCGGGATGCGCTACGTCGGCACCGACTTCGCCGACGAGGGCGGCGAGAACAAGGTCGCGAAGGTGCTGACCGAGTTCGACGAGGAGCGCGGCGCCGCCGGCAACCGCGTCTACTACCTCGCGATCCCGCCGCCTGCGATCGGGACCGTCGTCGAGGCGCTCGGCAAGCGGCGCAGCGCCGAGGGCTGGACGCGGTTGATCGTCGAGAAGCCGTTCGGCCGCGATCTCGCCTCGGCCGAGCGGCTGAACCAGGAGATCGCCGAGCATTTCGAGGAGAACGAGGTCTTCCGCATCGACCACTACCTCGGCAAGGAGACGGTTCAGAACATGCTGGCGCTGCGGTTTGCGAACGGCATCTTCGAGCCGATCTGGAATCGCCAGTTCATCGACCACGTCCAGATCACGGTCGCCGAGTCGATCGGAATCGAGAGCCGAGCCGGCTACTACGAGGACGCGGGCGCGATCCGCGACATCTTCCAGAACCACCTCCTTCAGCTCGTCGCCTTGACGGCGATGGAGCCCCCGATCGACTTCACAGCCGACTCGGTGCGCAACGAGAAGGTCAAGGTGCTGCGCTCGATGCACACGCCCGGGCCGAAGTCGGTCGCGCGCGGCCAGTACGGCCGGGGTTTCGTCGAGGGTGAGGAGGTGCGCGGCTACCGCGAGGAGGACGGCGTCGCGGCCGACTCGACAACGGACACCTACGTCGCGGCCAAGCTCTACGTGGACAACTGGCGCTGGGCCGACACGCCCTTCTACGTGCGCGCCGGCAAGCGGCTCGCCCGTCGCGAGACGACGATCGCGATCCAGTTCAAGCGCGCCCCGCATCCGCCGTTCGAGGAGACCGCCGCGGGCGGGCTGCGACCGAACGTCCTGCTCGTCCACGTCCAGCCGGACGAGGGCGTCTCGCTCGCGATCGGCGCGAAGGTGCCGGGTCAGGGGATGACGATCCGGACCGTGCACATGGACTTCCTCTACGGCGGCGCGTTCCGGACGGGGCTGCCCGAGGCGTACGAGCGGCTGATCCTCGACGCGATGCTCGGCGACGCGACCCTCTTCACCCGCACGGACGAGGTCGAGGAGCAGTGGAAGCTCGTCGACGCGATCGTCGCCGCCTGGCAGCGAGACCGGCCGCCGTTCCCGAACTATCCGGCGGGGAGTCGGGGCCCGCCGTCGGCGGACGACCTGCTGCGCCGCGACGGCCGCTCCTGGCGCAGGAACTGATGGCTTCGGGGCCGGCTCTCGACAAGTGGACCGGACGTGACGTCTCGGTCGCGGAGATCGAGCGGCAGCTCGCGGAGTTGCGGAGCGCGTCGCAGACGGCCGACCACGGCTCCGACCTGCGGACGAGCGTGATGACGCACATCGCATGGGTGCCGGACGACTGGCTCGGCGCGGCGCACGAGGTGCTGGCCGGGCTCGCGGAGCGACATCCGTCGCGGACGATCGTCCTCGTCCCGAAGCCCGACTCGAAGCGCGACGCGCTCGATGCGGACGTGTCTCTGCAGTGCTTTCCGCTCGGCGGCTCGAGCCGGCACGTGTGCACGGAGACGATCGAGCTGCGGCTGCTCGGCGACCGCGCGCTGGCGCCCGGGTCGATCGTCCAGCCGCTGCTCGTCTCCGACCTCCCCGTCTTCTGCCGCTGGCGCGGTGAGCCGCCGTGGGGGGCCGACGAGTTCGAGCAACTGGTCGGCATCGTCGACCGGCTCGTCGTCGACTCGGGTGAATGGGCCGGCGTCCCCGAGTCCTATGCGCGGTTCTGGGAGGTCTTCGACCGCGTCGCCGTCTCGGACATCGCGTGGTCGCGGACGCTGCCGTGGCGGCGCGCGCTCGCCGCGCTGTGGCCGGCGATCGTGGAGGCGGGGGAGCTGCGGGTCGAAGGGCCGGAGGCGGAGGCCGTCCTGCTCGCGGCCTGGCTAGGGACGCGGCTCGGCCAGGAGCTCGAGCTCGTGCACGATCCTCTGAAGAAGCTCAGAGCGGTCGCCGTCGACGGCGAGGCGATCGAGCTTCCGCGCAGCGACGGCGAGAGTCCGGCCGACCTGCTCTCGAACGAGCTCGACCGCTTCAGCCGCGATCCGGTCTACGAGGAGGCGGCCAGGGCCGCCGCGTCGGGCGTGCCAGAAGTGTGACGATTCATCCATAGCCGTGCGTAGAGTGCGGGCCGTGTCGGAATTCGCCCGCACCGTCAAGCGGCTGATCGCCGACGTGCCCGGTTGGCTCACCGACGAGGAGGGCGAGGCGCTGTACGAGCTCGCGCGCGGGTGCACCGGGAAGGGCGCGATCGTCGAGATCGGCTCCTGGAAGGGCAAGTCGACGATCTGCCTCGGCCTCGGCTCGAAAGCGGGCGCCGGCACGCGCGTCTACGCGATCGACCCGCACGCCGACTACCGCTTCGGCGACTTCAAGGCGAACGTCGAACGAGCCGGGATCGCCGATCTCGTCACGCCGGTCGCCTCGCTCTCGCAGCCGGCCGCGGACGACTTCCACGAGCCGATCGAGCTCCTGTTCGTCGACGGCTCCCACGAGGAGGAGCTCGTCCGCGAGGATTTCGAGAAGTGGGTGCCGAAGGTGGTCGAGGGCGGAATCGTCGCCTTCCACGACACGACGTGGACCGCCGGGCCGCGCCACGTCGTCGACCGTGGGATCTACCGCTCGCGCGGCTTCAAGGACGCCCGTTTCGTCTTGGGTTCGACCACGATCGCGCGGAAGGTCGCGCACAACACCGCCGCCGACCGGCTCCGCAACCGCTACGTCCTCGGCGTGAAGACCGCGTTCTGGCTCGGCTCGACCGCCCTGAAGAAGCAGCGGGGTCTCGTACCGAAGCCCGTGGAACGCCTCGGCAGGCGGCTCCTGCGGGCGATCCAGTGACTACTTGCCGCCGCCCACGATCCTGAACTTCGGCTTGGCGACGACGATGCGCGCGGGGTCCGACCACGACATCTCCTGAGCTCCGGTTCGCAGCGCGAAGCTGAACCCGCGCACGCGGTAGTACCACGTTCCCGGCTTCAGCGGCAGCACGGCCGAGGTGCCGAGCGTCATCCTCCCGAGCGCGTTCTGGTTCTCCGGATCCTGGTCGGGCCGGAACGGATAGCGCGTCTTGCTCCACTGGACCTCGTAGGCGTCGGCGCCGAGCGCGGGCGTCCATGCGACCAGGGGGCTCCCGTAGAAGGGCGCGACGCGGTTGCCGGAGGTGATGCCGCCGGACGACGACAGTCCCGACGCGAACAGCTCCCCGGTGGAGGTCAACGTCGGCTCGCTGTCCTTGCTGAAGCGCGCGACACGGTCGTACGGCGGAGCGCAGACGTCCTGTGGCAGCTCGAGGTCGCGATACTGCAGGCTCCCGCCGGTCCGGATCACCGGCTCGCCCTGGCCGTGCGAGAACTTCAGCGGCGCGGCGAGCGAGATCGTGCCGCCGGCCGCCGACGTGACGGTCGCGGTCTCCTGGTTCCCCGAGTTGCCGATCACGACCGCGTCGCCGGTCCCGAATCCACCGGCTGCCACCACAGGCACGCTCGTCGCGGCCGCGACGGCGCCCGCGCCGCTCACAGCCGTCGTCAGCGCGCCCGGGGAGAATGCGCCGACGGGCACGACCGTCCAGTAATACCCCTGACTCGGATCCTCGGTGTCCCAGAGATCGACGGGAGCGCCGAACTGGCCGGTGACCTGAAGCTGCTGCGGGCCCGCGCTCGCCGCGGTCGCGCCACCGGACGGGTTCGTGTCCGTGTCCGCCGGCGCTGCGGTCGTGGGCGTCGCCGAGGGCATCGACTCGGTGCTCAGCACCTTCTCGGCGTCGTATGTGTACCCGTCGGGCTCCGCACCGTCGTTCAGGAAGTACGTGGACCGCGCAAGGGGAATCTCTCCGAGGGTCTTCGGCAGCGGCAGTGGGCCGTAGGGGCGCGGCGCATACGCGGGACCGCCGATCACCGCGCTCGTGTACACGCGATTCAGGCACTGCCTGTCCGTGAAGACGTAGACGCGGAACAGCTCGGCGCTCGCGCCGCTCAGCGTCTGGTCGCCGCTGAAGACGAACCCCGGCATCAGCCGGTGGGAAGGCGAGGAGGGCGACCCGTCGGACACGGTGTCCGAGACGGCGCCGACGAGCCTGATCTGGCCGCCCACGTAGGGGTCGTTGTGCGAGCTGTAGACGGAGCTCCAGGGCCCGTAGCCCACTGCAGGCAGTCCGTTCTGGCGCAGGTTCTTGTCGTGGTCGTCCCGCAGCGCGCGAATCCGCCACCGGACGGTCCCCGTCCACTTGTCCGTTCGGTGGAAGGTGTAGAATTCGCGCTCGTCGATCACGTTCGTGTAGACGACCTCGAACTTCGGGATGTCGACGAACCAGATCTCGTAGCCGTTCGCGCCTTCGACCGGCGACCAGCGCAACAGGCCGTTCGGACTCGGGAGCGGCGTGGGCGCCGAGCTCGGCTCCATGTCGAACCTGAACGAGTCGCTCCACGCGGAGGAGCTCTTCGGAAGGAGCGCACGCACGCGGGCGTAGAGCGAGGTGCTGATCCACGGCAAGGTGCCGTGGGCGCGACGACCGGGGTCGTGAGACCGGTTTTCTCGAAGACGATTCCGTTCTCGCGGAAGGTGGAGCTCGTCGCGAGCTGGAACTGGTAACGGACCGCGCCGCGCACGGGATCCCACGCGAACGAGGGCGTGCGGGAGAAGGAATGGACGACCGGCTCGTCGGCCCGCAGCAAGAAGCCGTGCAGTCGCGCGGGCGCCGTCGTGCGCGCCTGACGAGCCCCGGCTCCAGGCGCGAGCGCGAGCACGGCGAGACAGGCGGCGGCGAGGCGAGCGGCGAACATGGTCATCCCTCGTTTCGGCATCGAGCCGGGCCGCGCCGTCCCTCAAATGAGGGATGCGAGCACGCGGCCGGCCGCCAGCACGAGCGCGTCGTCTCCGGGACGGCCGACGAGCTGAACCGACGCGGGCAGGCCGTCCTCGGCTGGACCGCACGGAAGCGCAAGCGCGGGCCAACCGAGGACGTTGAACGGAAACGTGAAATTGATCATGCGGCCCCTCAGGACTGCGTCCCCGATCCCGGTCGGGGGCGCGACGAAGCCGAGAGTCGGACAGACGACCAGGTCGAAGCCGGCGAGCTGCTCGAGGCGTCGCTCGCGGTAGGAGGCTCGTATCTCGGCCGCTCTTTCGACGGTCTCGTCCGTGACAGCGAGGCAGAGCTCGATCTTCGCGGCGACGTCGGCGCCGTACAGCTCCGCGTGCTCGCCGTACAGCTCGCGATGGACATCCGCCACCTCGCGCTGGAAGAGGTCCGAGACCTTGTCCCGCAGCTCCGACGGCGGCAGGCCGAGGTCGCAGGCCGATCGCCGGGGAAAGCGTTCGGACGCGTCGGCCACCCGTGCGGCCACGAGCGTCTCCGCGTCGTCGATCCACGTCAGGCCGACGCGTACGTCGCCGAGGTCTTCGAGCTCGATCGGCTCGAACCCGGGCGCCAGCGCAGCCAGCATGCGCTCGCACTCCTCGACGCTTCGGGCCATCGGTCCGACCGTGTCGAAGCTCGGCGCGAGCGGAAAGCAGCCGTCCGTGGGGACGAGGTCGAACGTCGGCTTGAAGCCGACGACGCCGCAGCAGGCGGCCGGGATCCGAATCGAGCCGCCCGAATCGGTGCCGAGCGCCGCGTCCGCGAGCCCCGCGGCGAGCGCCGCAGCCGAGCCGCCCGAGGAGCCGCCGGCGATGCGGCCGGGCGCGATCGGGTTCGGCGTCGTCCCGAAGTGCGGATTCTCGGACGTGACGCCGTACGCGAACTCGTGCAGGTTCGTCTTGCCGACGTTCGCGTAGCCGCTCGCCTCTAGCCGTCGCACCGACTCGGCGCTCGTCGCGGGGACGTGATCCGCGAAGATCGCCGACCCGTACGTGGTCGTCATTCCCGCGGTGTCGAGAAGATCCTTGACCGCGAGCGAGACGCCGTCGCCCACCTTCTCGGACCGTGCGAGGAAGATCCCCTCGGGCACCGCCATGGCGGTGACTCTAGATGCGTGACCAGAGCGAGGCGGCTAGCGGTGGTGGCGTTTCGGGCGCGGCTTCTGCAGCGCGACGCGACGCGTCATGGTCGAGCCCGCGGCTCCTTGCGGCGAGACGCTCGTGAGCTGGAGCAGGTTCGCTCGCCGACCGCAAGGTGGCGAACGTGGACTTCGGGAGCACGAAGCGGACGTCGTTGTTTCCGCTTTGCAACGGCGCCGACCCGAGCTCGGTCGCGCCCAGGCTCGCGCGCAGTCTTCCGCTGCCGGTCGAGAAGACAATGAAGCGGAGGAGGCGGTCGCTCGCGGAGACGCGCAGCATCTCGGGGGCGTGCACCGTCAGTGTCGGGGCTGGGTCCGTGGTCGGCGCGGCGATCGTCGGCCCGAAGATGCTCGCCGGCGGCGGAGGATCGAACGAGCTCGCGGGTGTGCGCTTGTCGACCGTGACGGAGCCGGTGACGGTGAAGACCTGCGCGTCCGCGGCCCCGTCGGGGTTCTGGAGCAGGAGGTAGCCGCTGTCGGCCCAGGCGCACGTGTCCCAGGGCACGGTGATCGAGGCGGCGCCGCCGGAGAGCGCGAGCGGAACGGGCGAGCTCCCGGGCGCGGACCAGTAGAAGTAGGGCTTTGCCGCGCTTCCCGCCGGCAGGGCCACGCTGAGCCGCAACGTCGCGGCGTAGCAGGCGCTGTCGGACGAGCCCTCGCCGCGGCGGAACACGAGGTAGCGGGCCGCGAGGTGGTCGACGCTGACGGTCTGGGCCGGCAGCGACCCCGTGACGGAGCCTGCGTACGTCGTGCTGTAGGCGGCGGGCGACACGCCCTCGAGCCCGGTCGCGGTGTAGTTGCCGTTCAGGTTGGCGACCGTCCAGTCCGTGAAGGCGGAAGCGAGCGTCACCCCTTTCGAGGCAAGGACGTCGGAGACGTCCGAGATCGCCGGATACCCGGGGTTCGCGACCGTGGCGGCCCGGTCCAAGATGTCCTTGACGATCGTGCCGCCGAAGCGCTCGCTGAGGTACTCGAAGAACGACCAGCGCGAGTAGCCGCCGCGCTCGTAGTCGTCGTTGCCGCACTTGTCGCCGATGCAGTCCAGCGACATGTCGGGCGCGCCGAGCGAGCCGGCGACGCCCTGCGGAAAGTTCTCGAAGCGAAAGCCCGTCCACTCCGCCGTCGACTCGAGCAGCCAGCCGTCCGCGGGCCGCCAGATTCCGAACTGGACGAGGTGGAAGAGCTCGTGTGCGACGACGTGGGCGTTCAGTGAGCCCGGGTCGAGGACGATGTAGCCAGAGGACTGGTTCGCGGCGGCGTCGGGGACGGCAAAGCCGGCCACCTCCGGATCGCCGGTGCCGCCCACCCAGATGTCGATCTTCCCGTCGCCGTCGTCGAGCGGCGCTGGATAGCCGTAGGTCTGTGTGATCGTCGCGTAGGCGCGCTCCGCGATCGCGTCCAGGTCCGCGGCGGTCTGATCGACGATCCGGTCGGTCGCGAGCGCGTCGCCCGTGTAGTGGATCTGGAAGTGGGCCGACGAGATCGTCGACGGGTACCCGATCGGTCGCGCGGCGGCCGGGGAGGCGCCGAAGCCAAGGAGCCCGCAGGCGGCGACGACCGCAACGAGGATGGAACGGCGGAAAGACATTTCAGCCCTGCGCATCGGCTCGGGTGCGCCGAACCTTTAACGAGCATTAGTCGAAGTGGAGGTACAGGAAGGCGACGCCGACCGCGCCCGCGGCGATCAGCAGCGCGAGGCCGAAGAGGGCGAGACCCAGGACCACGTTCTTGCGCGCGAGCTCGGGTTCCATCAGAGCAGCGGATCGACGGCCAGGGCCACGAAGAGCAGGGCCAGATAGAGCAGGGAGTAGTGGAACAGTCGCGCGGCGTTTCGTCGCGTGGCGTCGCGGCGCAGCCGCAGCGCCAACCAGAGGAAGGAGCCGCCCAGAAGCAGGGCGGCGCCGAGGTAGGCGAGCCCCGCCGTCCCCCAGAAGAAGGGGACGAGC